>CAYTCZ010000035.1:0-32406 GCA_964436315.1 uncultured Gaiellales bacterium
CTACGGCAAGGCCCGAGAGGTTCCACTGGCAATCTCGAAGGCGGTCGATGACGCGAAGAAGAACTTGTTCCAGGTACCGAAGCACGGAACGACGATCACGCACGAGGTGCTCGGCGAGTTCGCAGCCGCGAAGGTGCTACTGCGTCCGGCAAGCGAGGGAACCGGAGTCATCGCCGGTGGCGGCGTGCGAGCGGTCCTCGAACTTGCCGGAATCCGCGACATTCTCGCCAAGAGTCTCGGCACCGCGAACGCGATCAACATGCTCAAAGCCACAGTGAATGGACTCAAGCAACTGCGGCGACCCGAGGAGGTCGCGCGCGCGCGCGGAAAGAGGGTTGACGAGATTCTGTTCTCGACCCGGCAGAAGGACGATGGCGAAGAAGCTTCGGATAACGCAAGTTCGTAGTCAGATCGGCGAGAGTCCGCGACATCGCGGTACCCTCCGCGCGCTCGGTCTCGGGCGAATCGGGAAGTCGGTTCAACGACCGGAGACCCCAGAGACCGTCGGTATGCTGAGGAGAGTTCGCCACCTCGTCCGTGTCGAGGATGCCCAGTGAGGCGTGACCATCACTGATGCCCCCTGAGACTGAAGAGCTGTCGCTGTCCAACCTGAAGCCCGCGCAACCCCGGCGTTCCCGCAAGCGGGTTGGCCGCGGGATGGGTTCAGGCAAGGGTCGGTATGCAGGCCGTGGGATCAAGGGACAGAAGTCCCGCTCCGGCTCGCACAAGCTGCGACCCGGGTTCGAGGGCGGCCAGATGCCGCTCTACATGCGACTCCCGAAACAGCGCGGGGCGACGTCGAAAGATGCGATGCCGGTCGGACCCCACAGGACGTCCACCGTTCCGGTAAACGTCGGTGACCTCGACGCCCGGTTCGAGGACGGCGACGAGGTCACGCTCGAAGCGCTCGTCGAGAAGCGCCTGATTCGGAATACCCGCATCGATGTGAAGGTGCTTGGGCGGGGCGAGGTGAGGAAGAAGCTCACGGTGACCGCGCACCGTTTCTCCGGTACTGCTCGCGAAAAGATCGAGGCCGCCGGCGGAACGGCGAACGCACTGCGCCCACCGGTCGAGAAGAAGAGAAGGAAGCGAAAGCGTGCGTCCGCTGTAGAGCCGGAGCCTGAAACCGAGGTCGAAGCCGAAGAGTCGGCGACCGAGGAAGACGCCCCCGAATCGGCCGCCGAGGCACCCGAATCGGCCGCCGAGGAATCCGAGGACTAGGGCTTCATGTTCAGTTGGCTCACCAACGCGTGGCGGGTCCCCGAACTTCGGCGCCGAGTTCTGTTCACGGCCTTCATCCTGGCCGTGTACCGCCTTGGGAGTTGGATTCCGGTGCCGGGCGTCGACTCAGACGCCATCGAGAACTACTTCGACACGCAGAGCGGGACCATTCTCAGCCTGCTCAATATCTTCTCGGGCGGGGCACTGTCTCAGTTCTCGCTCTTCGCGCTCGGGATCATGCCCTACATCACGGCCTCGATCATCATGCAGCTGATGACCGTCGTCATCCCGAAGCTCGAGCAGCTTCAGAAAGAGGGTGAGGCCGGCTACGCCAAGATCAATCAGTACACGAGGTATTTCACGGTCGTCCTCGCCGCGCTTCAGGCGGTCGGCTACACCTATCTGTTCAATCGCCAGGGAGCGCTCGAACTGAACGCCGGTCGTCTGGTGCTCATCGTCATATCGCTCACCGCAGCTACCGCGCTGCTCATGTGGATGGGCGAGAACATCACAAAGCGGGGCGTCGGGAATGGAATCTCAGTTCTCATCTTCGCCTCGATTCTCGCGGGCATGCCGGCTGCGATTCGAGCCTGGTACACGGGCGACTCGTTCGAGCGCCTGATGTTCCCGATTGTCACGCTGGCGATCATCGTCGCAGTAGTCTTCGTCCAGGAAGGCCAGCGCCGCATCCCAATTCAGTACGCGAAACGGATGGTCGGGCGGCGAATGACCTCAGGCGGGTCGACCTACATGCCGCTGCGGGTAAACATGGCCGGCGTCATTCCGATTATCTTCGCGGCTGCAGTCATGGCGTTCCCGCCGACGGTCGCGCAGTTCTTCCCGCAAACCCAGAGCTTCATCAACGAGCACTTCTTACCGACGGACGTTGCCTACTTGCTCATGCAGGCGTTCTTGATCGTCATCTTCACGTACTTCTATACGGCGGTCCAGTTCAATCCTGTTGACCAAGCAGACAACTTACGCAAACACGGGGGCTACATACCCGGTATTCGTCCAGGCCCGCCGACGGCGCAGTACCTCGACCGGGTGCTCACTCGCCTGACGCTCCCCGGGGCTCTGTATCTGGCCATCGTGGCGACGATTCCGACCCTCTTCATTCGGTTCGGCGGCTTCTCTCAGGCGACGACCGCAGCGTTAGGCGGCACATCGATCCTGATCGTTGTCGGCGTCGCGCTCGACACCATGCGGCAGATGGAGTCCCAGATGATGATGCGACACTACGAGGGCTTCCTGAAGTAGCTGGCTGTTGGTTCTCCGGGTCCGGAACGTGAAACCAAATGCCATTTGACGTCATCATCCTCGGTCCTCCTGGGGCCGGAAAAGGGACACAGGCCAAACGAATCTGCGAGGAAATGTCCCTCGCGCACATCTCGACGGGAGACATGCTCCGAGAAGCACGCGCTGCGGGTACGGAACTCGGAGATCGTGCCAAGGCATATATGGATGCCGGCGAGCTCGTCCCCGACGACGTAATGATCGGGCTCATTGAGGCTCGGCTCGCAAAGCCGGACACCGAGCCGGGGGTGCTTTTTGACGGCTTCCCACGGACCCTGGTTCAGGCCGAGGCGCTCGAAGCCATGCTCGATCGAATCGGTCGGGGGGCGATTGCGCTAGTCCTCCAACTCCAGATCGCAGACGAAGTCGTCGTGGCGCGACTCGTTGGACGAGCTGAGGAGGAAGGCAGGACTGACGATGCTCCAGACGTCGTCCAGAAGCGGCTGGACGTCTACAGCAGGGAGACGGAGCCGCTCATCGCGTATTACCGTGCTCGTGGCATTCTCGTAGGAATTCACGGTGACCGTACGATCGACGAGGTATTCGCGGAGATTCAGGAGACCCTTCAGCAGGCGGCGAGCCGATGATCATTCGAAAGTCATCGGCTGAGATCGACGCGATGGCTCTTGCGGGTGAGATTGTTGTCGGTGCGCTCGCGGAGCTTGAAGACCACGTCCGACCAGGCGTGACGACCGCCGAGTTGGACGAGATCGCCGAGGACTTCATCCGATCGAATGGCGGTGTACCAACCTTCAAGGGCTACCGCGGATTTCCTAGCTCCATCTGCACGTCGCCGAACGCGGTGGTCGTGCACGGGATCCCCGGTCCGTACCAGCTGGACGAGGGTGACATCGTCTCCATCGACGTGGGCGTGACGCTCGGCGGCTTCGTCGCCGATTCCGCCTCTACGTTCGGGGTTGGAACGATCGACGAAGAAACCCAGCGGTTATTGGACGTTTGCCAGGCGGCGTTGGACGCTGGCATCGAGGAGGCCCGGCCGGGTAATCGGATCGGCGACATTTCGTCGGCCGTCCAACGAACCACAGAAAGCGCGAACTTCTCGGTGGTTCGAACGCTGGTCGGTCATGGCATCGGCCGATCGATGCACGAGGAGCCGCAGATCCCGAACTTCGGGGAACCCGGCCGCGGTCCGAAACTCGCCACGGGCATGACTCTCGCGATCGAGCCCATGATCAACGCGGGATCCCCGACCGTTTTCGTCGAGGACGACCAGTGGTCGGTCTCGACGCGCGACGGTTCGCTCTCCGCACACTTCGAGCACACGGTCGCGATCACCGACGAGGGTCCAAGGATCCTGACCCGGGCGCCCAGACCCGCTTCTGCTACGATGAAGCACCGCTAAGCGGCCAGCGCCGCTTGCCGTTTTCCCTATGAAAGTTCGAGCTTCCGTCAAACCGATGTGTAATCGCTGCCGTGTTGTTCGTCGCCACGGCATCGTCTACGTGATCTGCACAAACCCGCGCCATAAGCAGAGACAGGGCTGAAAAAGCGCACGATCTACCGATGAATTCCGTCACGAAGAGAGGCACGTAATGGCACGAATTGCCGGCGTCAACCTTCCCCGGGAAAAGCGTCTCGCTGTCGGTCTCACATATATCTACGGAATCGGTCCGTCCACGGCCTCGACGGTCTGCGCCACTCTCGAGCTCTCGCCCGACATGAAGGTGCGCGACCTGACCGATCAGGAGATCACAAAACTCCGAACGTACATCGACTCGGAACTTCAGGTCGAGGGCGACCTTCGGCGCGAACGTTCGCAGTCCGTCAAACGGCTCCAGGAAATCGGCTCGTATCGAGGATTTCGTCACCGCCGCGGGCTCCCGGTGAATGGGCAGCGGACAAAGACAAACGCTCGAACGAGGAAAGGGCCACGCAAGACGGTAGGCCGGGGTAAGAGGACTCCCACGCCCTGATGGCGCAGCCACGGAGAACACGCGGTCGCACGCGGCGCCGCGTGAAGAAGAACATCGCGGTCGGTCAGGCGCACATCAAGACGTCGTTCAACAACACGATCGTCACGCTCACCGACAAAGAGGGCAACGTCATCACCTGGGAAAGCGCCGGGTCGGCGGGATTCAAGGGCTCGCGAAAATCCACACCGTTCGCAGCGCAAGTCACAGCTGACGCCGCTGCGCGGAAAGGGATGGAGCACGGGCTTCAGAAAGTCGAGGTGTTCGTGAAGGGTCCTGGCTCAGGCCGCGAGACGGCGATCCGCTCGCTTCAGGCTGCAGGTCTCGAGATCCTCGGCGTCAAAGACGTTTCACCCCAGGCGCACAACGGGGTGCGTCCGAAGAAGCGGAGACGTGTCTGAGTGGCAGCTCGGCCTGACAATCGCGGGGGAGACTGCTAGTGGCCCGCGATAGAGGACCCAAGTGCAAGCAGTGCCGGCGCGAAGGCATGAAGCTCTTTCTCAAGGGAGAGCGCTGCCTGACGGAGAAATGCGCCTTCGAGCGTCGCAGCTACCCGCCCGGCGAGCACGGCAGGGGCCGAGTCAAGCAGTCCGAGTTCTTGCTCCAGCTCCGTGAGAAACAGAAGGCTCGCCGGTACTACGGGATCCTCGAGAACCAGTTTCGGCGGTACTACGAGCGAGCTTCAAGGCAATCTGGCGTCACCGGAGAGACCCTCCTCCGGATGCTCGAGACGCGGCTGGACAACGTCGTCTATCGGCTCGGCTTCGCAGCCTCGCGGGCCCAGGCGCGCCAGTTGATCCGGCACGGGCATTTCCAGGTGAACGGGCGACGCGTGAATATCCCTAGCTACCAGGTTCGGCCGGACGACGTGGTCTCGATGAAGGCCGGGAGTCCGGTGGAACCTGTCGTTCGTGACGCGACCGATCTCACGGCGTCGGTTGTGCCCTGGCTGCAAGCCGATCACGACGGACTCACCGGCAAGATCCTCAAGTACCCAGAGCGCGACGAGATTGACGCGCCAGTTCAGGAGCAGCTCATCGTCGAGCTCTACTCGAAGTAGTTCCCGACTGAAGGAAGGCATGGCCACAAGAACCACACTCATGGATTTTCAGGTTCCGAAGATCACCCACGAGGAGGTCGACGAACAGCGCGGCGTGTTCGTCATCGAGCCTCTCGACCGTGGCTTCGGCTACACGTTCGGCAACTCGCTCAGGCGCGTGCTTCTGTCGTCGCTCGAAGGCGCCGCGGTGACGTCGGTCAAGATCGAGGGTGTTGCGCACGAGTTCACGACACTCCCTGGTGTCCGAGAGGACATCACCGACATCATTCTGAACCTGAAGAACCTCATCTGTCGGCTCCACGGCGATTCGCCTGAGGTCGAAGTCCGCATCGACAAAAAGGGTGCCGGAGCGGTCACCGCGGCCGACATCGAGGCGCCCGCAGATCTGGAGATTCTCAACCCGGACCTTGAGATCGCCAAGTTGTCCGACAAGGGACGACTCGAGATCACGTTGACCATCGGTCGCGGCCGTGGCTACCTGCCAGCCGAGCTGAATCGCGGGCCAGAGCACACGATCGGAGTCATTCCGGTGGATTCGATCTTCTCGCCGGTCAGGCGGGTCTCGTACGAAGTTGAGGCGGCCCGCGTTGGGCAGCGGACGGACTACGACAAGCTCACGCTCGATGTCACGACGGACGGCTCGCTGGATCCCCGTGACTCCATCGCACAGGCTGCGGAGATTCTGATCAGGCAGCTCGCGATTTTCACCGACATCGACAAGATCGAAGGCTTCGCCGAGGCTGCCGCGGAGGCCGAGGCCGAGCTGCCCCAGGCCCACGGAATGGAGAACTTCCCGATCGAGGAGCTCGAGCTCGGCGTCCGGAGCTACAACTGTCTCAAGCGCGTTGGAATCGAGACAATTGGCGATCTCGTCTCGAAGAGCGAGAACGAACTTGCCCAGATCCCGAACTTCGGGAAGAAGTCGATCGAGGAAGTACGCGAGACCCTCGCCGCCCACGGGCTGACGCTCCGCGAAGACTAAGGCTAGAGGAGAGCTAGAGTGCGCCACCATCGGAAGGGACGGAAGCTCGGTCGGGACTCGGCCCACCGAAAGGCGCTCTACTCCAACCTCGTCGGCTCGCTGATCGAGTACGAGCGGATCAAGACGACTGAGGCGAAGGCCAAGGAGGTCAAGCCGATCGTCGAGGAGATGGTGACGCTCGGAAAACGTGGGGACGTCGCCGCTCACCGGCAAGCCGTCAAGTTCCTTCGCTCAAAATGGGTCGTCAACCGGCTGTTCACCGAGATTGCCCCCCGATTTGAGGATCGACAGGGTGGCTACTGCCGGATCGTCAAGATTGGGCCTCGTCAGGGGGACGCCGCCCGGATGGCGTATCTCGAGTTCGTCGACTACGTGCCGACGCGGGCGCCCGCGCCGGTTGTCGAAGAACCTGCGTAACGCCGGTCGGGCAACGGCCACAGACATCGCGCTCGAGCTCGGTATGGCCCTGCCGGCCCAGACAGCATGACCGCCTGATCACGTCGGGCGTTCGGCAAGTCTCTGCACGTAGCAGCCGAGAACGGCGTCCCAGCCACCGTCGTACTGCTCGCGTGCTTCCTTCGCCCGATCGCCCAAGCGCTCCCAGGCCTCATGAATGAGGTTCACCCGTGTGCCGTCGCCGTCATCCGTGAAGGCCAGCTCGAGGATCTGCTCCTCGCCCGGGCTCCGGCTGACTCCCCAGGTCATCACAAATCGAGTCGGTGGCTCCCACACCTCAACCCGGCCCCAGTCGACTTCCGAGCCGTCGTCGAGGGTCTCGTAGACGCGGCCACCCTGACGTGGCTCGAAGACGACGGTTACAGATCGCTCGGCGTCGCGTGAATGTGTGCGAAGCGGCCACCAGGTTGCAATCCCCTCGGTGAATACGGCGAACGCTCTCTCGACGGGGGCCTCAACGTGAATCGACTTTGTTATCGCCGGCACCTGGGTCGTTTGTTCGGGCATGCCTTGCCTCCCTCTCGTTTGCTTCGGCCTCGTGTTTCAGCTGTCTTAGTGCGGTGTCCCAGACGTCGTCGACATAGGCGCGGAGAGCCTCGAGTCCGGTGGGTTCGAGCTGATAGATGCGTCTGGTGCCGAGAGGCCGGTCTTGAACGAGACCGGCGTCCTTGAGGATCTTGAGGTGCTGCGAGACGGCCGGTCGACTGATCGGCAGGCCGGCAGCGAGCTCACCGACGGCTTGCGGGCCGGCTCGCAGACGCTCGAAGATCTCCCGGCGCGAGGGGTTTCCGAGCGCATCTATGACCGTATCGTAAGTGGACACTTACGGTAAGTATAAGCTAACTGATAGTGGATATCGACCGCTTCGGTGCCGGCTACGGGTCGTTAGCCTGACGAACCGTGGCAGTCGTCAAGCTCACGATTGAGTACACGGGAACAGACTTCGCCGGTTGGGCGAGACAGCCTGGGCTGCGAACGGTGGAGGGCGAGCTGCGATCCGCGCTCGGCGTCGTATTCCCGCGCTGGAACGGGCTGGCTGTCGCCGGTCGCACGGATGCGGGTGTCCATGCGCTGGGTCAGGTCGCCAGCTTTGTGTGCGATCGTGGTCCGCCTCCCGATCGAATCCCAGCCGCGTTGAATGCGGAACTTCCGAGCGACGTCGCGGTCGCGCACGCAGAGCACGCCCCAGAGGGTTTTCATGCCAGGCACTCGGCGAGGTCGAGGACCTATCGGTACCGACTCTTCCGTCGTGCAGCGCGATCGGCATTCGAATCGAGGCGGTCGTACTGGTATCCGCATCGGCTCGACATTGATCGGCTGGCGAGTAGCGCGGAGCTACTCGTCGGCAAGCACGATTTCCGCGCGTTTACGCCGACCGAGACGGAGCACGAGGTGTTCGTACGCACGGTCTTGTCAGCGCGGTGGAGCGACGATGACGACTTCACCGAATTTCGCGTGACCGCCGACAGTTTCTTACGGCACATGGTGCGGACGCTGGTCGGAACGATGCTGGAATACGATCCCGATGCCTTCGCGATACTGCTCGAAGGACGTCCGCGTCCTGAAGCGGGCATGACCGCGCCTCCGTGGGGCCTGTATCTCGAGTCGGTCGAGTACGACGCCCTCGCGTAGCTGGCCCGAGCGACCGCCGGCTTGACCGAAGGCAACCCCCGACGCGAGACTCGCGCGAACTCGAAACCAGATCCAAACCAAACTGGCCGCCCACCTCCCCGCGCGGGCCCACCAACCCCACTTCCCCACCCTGGGTGGGGAGTAAGAGTCCACCCGCCACCCGAGACGCAGTTTAGAAAGGTAGGCGGGCCAGATTTGGGACTTTCTGGGTCGTGTTCGACAAGACCCGAGCTGTGATGAACGGTGCCGTAGCGACTCGCGGATACGATCTTTGCCGATGCGCTTTCCGACGGTTCTCTTTGACCTGGACGGCACGCTGATCGACTCTGGCCGGATCATCCTTGCCTCGTTCCGTCACGCAACCAAGACAGTTTTGAATCGAGATATCCCGGACGAAGAACTCGTGGCTAACGTCGGGGGCTCGAACATCAACGACCAGATGAAGGCGATCGATGCCGATCGGGCCGACGAGCTCGTTCGGACGTACCGCGAGCACAACGAGCCATTGCATGCCGACATCGAGGCCTTCGACGGAATTGTCGACGTTCTCTCCGAGCTGTCTTCCCAAGATCGCAAGCTCGGGATCGTTACGGCGAAACGAAAGAGCGCGGTCGCTCTGGCACTGCGACTTCTGAGCCTCGAGGGCTATTTCAGCACTGTCGTTACAGCGGAGTCGACGACCAACCACAAGCCTCATCCCGAGCCAATCCTCCGAGCCCTGGAAGATCTCGATGCCGAACCGGCAAGCGCGGCATACGTCGGAGATTCGCCTTTCGATATGGGTGCCGGTCGGGCCGCGAACGTCTTTACAGTCGGGGTTGGCTGGGGTGGCATCCACCCGGCCGAGCGGCTAAGAGACGCCGGTGCGAATGTCCTCGTGAACTCCCCCGAGGAGCTACTGGGTGTCCTCTAAAGCGGCGTCGGCGCGCCAGCGTGTCGACGAACTGCGGCGGGCTCTAGAGCATCACAGCTACCGGTACTACGTTCTCGATGATCCGGAAATCAGCGATGCCGAGTTCGACCGACTCTTCGACGAACTCGTGAGTCTCGAGGAATCGAATCCAGGGCTTCGGAGCCCAGATTCGCCGACTGCTCGAGTGGGAGCCGCCCCGTCTGCACGATTCGAGAAGGTCGAGCATCTTTCGGCGATGGGCTCGCTCGAGAAGGTGACGGACCGTGAGGGACTCGCAAAGTGGGCCGAGGACCTTCGCAAACGGCTCGCAACCGATGAGCCGGTTGCATACGTAACTGAGCCCAAGATCGACGGCTCGGCGGTCTCCCTCGTCTACGAGAACGGCGAGTTCGTTCGTGGCGCGACCCGCGGGGACGGTCTACGCGGGGAGGACGTGACGGCGAACCTCAGAACCGTCAGATCCATACCGCTGCGCATGAGGGAGCAACCGGGCGAACAACCTCCAGCGCTCGTGGAGGTACGGGGTGAGATCTACTTTCCGCTTACGGGCTTCCAGCGCCTCAACGAGCGACTGATCGCGGACGGTAAGAAGCCCGCCCCGAATCCGCGAAACGCGGCCGCTGGCTCCCTGCGCCAACTCGACCCCACGGTCACCGCGTCGAGGGAACTCGCGATCTGGGTCTACGGCATCGGCCGTGCCGAGGGCGTGACTCTCGAAACCCAGTCAGACGTGCTTCACTGGCTTCGCGAACATGGCTTCCGAACGAACCCAAACGCCGAGACGCACCGATCGATCGAATCTGTTGAATCGTTTGTTACCGCGTGGGAGAGACGCCGAACCGAACTCGATTACGAGATCGACGGTGTTGTGATCAAGGTGGACTCGCTCGACCAACAAACTCGACTCGGGGCGCTCCACGGACGACCTCGGTGGGCCCGCGCGTTCAAGTGGGCGCCCGAGACAGCCGAGACGACGCTGCGACATATCCATGTTCGTGTCGGGCGCACAGGAGCGCTCAACCCCTGGGCTGAGCTCGATCCCGTCGAGGTGGGTGGAGTCACAGTCTCGAACGCGACGCTGCATAACGAGGAGGACATTCGTCGAAAGGACCTTCGGGAGAGTGATCGTGTGATCGTCCAGCGGGCGGGCGACGTCATCCCGCAAGTGGTAGGACCGGTTCTGCCCCATGCGAAGGGATCGAAGCCCTGGTCGATGCCCACCGACTGCCCGGTCTGCGGCACTCCCGTCGTCAAGCCTGAGGGCGAGGCGATGCACCGCTGCCCGAACGGGCGATGCGAGTCGAGGGGATTGGAAACCCTGGTTCACTGGGTGAGCCAAGGAGTCATGGATATCGAGGGAGTCGGCGAGCAGTTCATCCGGAGGCTGTGGGCGGAAGGATTGGTTACCTCGATGCCGGATCTGTACCGGCTCACCAAGGAGCAGCTCGTGGAGCTCGACGGCTTCCAAGAGCGGTCTGCGTCGAACGTGATCGAGGCAATCGAACGTTCAAAGGACCGGCCGTTCTCGCGCATTCTTTTCGGACTCAACATCCCGCAAGTCGGGTTCGTCACCGCTTCGGCGCTGGCTCAATATTTCGGCTCGGTCGATCGCCTGATGGAGGCGGGGCAGGAGGCGATTGAAGAGGTTGAGGGAGTTGGCCCTGATCGGGCCGAGGCGATCGCGGATTGGTTTGCCGACGATCAGAACCGCGCGCTCGTCGGCGAGCTCCGGGCCCTCGGTCTTCAGTTCGAAACGCAGAAGAGCGAGCTACCGAGCGACGGGCCGTTGGCCGGAAAGACCTTTGTCGTGAGTGGGACCCTCGAGGGTTTTACGCGAGAGGAGGCGACCGCGGCTCTGCAAGACCGCGGTGCGCGAGTGTCGAGTTCAGTGTCCCGCAAGACGACTGCCTTGATCACCGGAGCAAACCCAGGTTCGAAGCTCGAAAAGGCGCAAAGCCTTGGAGTCGAAGTACTCGATGAGGCGGGGCTGGAGGCGTTACTGAGCGGCGAGTAGTCGCACGAATCGATCCTGCCCCTTGCGTGCCGTCCACCACGGAATCGGATCGCCATTCATCAGGATCGCGAACGCGTATCTCGAGCTTACGTAGCCAGCGAGGCTCGACGAGAGACTTGTCGTTCCAGTCTTGGCCTTCACACGGCCCTTTGCCGGAGGCTTGACGAGGCGCTGTTCGAGGGTTCCGTTCACGCCAGCGATCGCCAAGGAGTTCACAAAAGCGAGCCGTACGTCGAAATCCCGCCAAACCGCGAGCAACAGTGCCGCCAGAGCCCTCGGTGTGAGGCGATCGAGTTGCGACAGGCCTGAGCCGTCAGCGATCCGGACGCCGTTCAGCGGGACGCCGTACTCGCGAAGCACTCCTCGTACTACCTTCGAGCCTGCCGCAGTCGTACCACCCGATCCGGCTTTCGCACCAATGACCTTGAGCAGCATCTCAGCTCTGAAGTTGTCGCTTTCTCGGTTCATGTCACGGACGATCGTTGTGACCGGCTCGGACGAAACCGTGGCGAGCCGCACCGAGTTCCGCGGTGTCTTGCCCTTCCGAGCCTTGGCAGCGACCGCGACACCTGCTTTCTTGAGTTCAGCGCGGAATGCGCGAGCAGTAGCCAAAGCTGGATCGGTCCTCATCCGTCCGTTCACCCACGCGCGGTCGAAAACGAGGGCCGAGATGGGTGGCGACTCGATGAGGTAGAAAGACGATTTCCAGCCGGGCGCAATGCGTTTGAGGTCGAAGTACGTCTCATCCCCTCGGATCCGTCCGGTGATCCTTCGGATTCCGCGCGCACGGACTTGGCGCGCTAGTTCGGTCAGGTCGGATCGGCGGAGCGTCGGATCACCGTATCCCTTGAGGTACAAATCACCTTTCCAGGTAGCCCCTGATCGACTTCCCGAGCCGAGCACCGCGGTTTTGATTCGCATCGTGCCGCCGAGCTTGACCAGCGCGGCGAGGGCAACGGGGAGCTTCTCCGTGGAAGCAGGGATGAACGAGCGGGCTGCATTCTGCTCGAACACGGTTCTGCCGGTCCTGAGGTCGAGAACAAGCACGCCGGTGTTTGATGGGGAAACGCCCTTCGCGCGAAGCGCGCGCTCGAGGCGCTTCTCGAGTGGCGCCGCCGACGCACTCGCGAGCGCGGGCGAAGCGACCAGCGCGAACGCAAGCGCGACGAGGATCGCCGAGCAGACGACCGTGAGCTTCGATCTATTCATCCCGAATCCGACTGGTCGAGGATAGCCCGCTCACCGCCGTACTTTCGTCGCGTTGTGGTCTCTGACCTTTCCCGCACGATCGCCGTCGCGAGCCTGTGCAGTGGCTGAGGGCCTGAGCCGTCCACAGGGACTGGTTTACACGATGCCGCTCCGAACCGCGTACACGGCCGCCTGGATCCGGTTTTCGATCTGGAGCTTCATCAGGATGTTCGAGATGTGATTCTTCACTGTCTTTGGGCTGATGAAGAGATCCGCCGCGATCTCAGCGTTCTCTTTCCCGTTTGCGATGAGCTTGAGGACTTCGATTTCGCGGTCCGAGAGTTCTGCACGGATCATCTCGGCGGCGTCCGCCGACGCGGAGTGGGCGCGAAGACGCTGCAGCAGCTTGGTCGCAATCTGAGGTGAAATGAGGGCTTCGCCACGCGCTGCGGCCCGAACCCCGGTGATGAGATCCTCAATCGTCGCGTCTTTCAGGAGATAGCCGCACGCACCGGCGAGCACCGCGCCGATGACGTCGTCGTCTTCGTCAGAGATCGTGAGTACAACGACGCGCGTCAGCGGCGCGCGGGCCGAGAGCTTGCTCGTTGTCTCGACCCCGGAAATACCCGGCATGTTGAGATCCATAATCACGACGTCCGGGGCGAGTCGACCGACGAGCTTCAAGGCGGATTCCCCGTCGGCGGCCTCGCCGACCACGCGAACGCCTTTCTCTTCCAGGAGATTCCGCAGACCGGTACGAAACAAGTCGTGATCATCAACGATCACGACGCGCGTATCGTCCTCGTTCAGCGGAAGTTGAATGCTGTTTTCGACGCTTGACACCTCGGCGGGCCGCACATCCCGGTTGAGCGAACGCCAGAGAGTGTAGAGGCCGTGCGTGCTGGAACCGAGCCGCTTTTTCTCGTTCCGCGGATGGTCTGCTTATCGAATGGTGATTGTGACGGTCTTTCTGCCCCAGCTGGCAGCCTGGCCGTACGTAGGGAACCAGAGATCGATGATGTTCCCGATGATCGCGCTACCGGTGTCTGCCGCGATCCCCTCTCCGTAACCCGGTATGAACATGCGCGTGCCGAGCGGGATTACCGAGGGATCAACCGCGACCACGCCCAGGCCGACCGGCGTGCCCGACGCGGTGTAACCGGTAAGTGAGTAGGCAACGGCGTCCACCACCAGTGTCATCCCCGGCTCGAGTCCGTTCCTCGCCGCCGCCGGAGGTGGGCTGGGAGGCGAGGGCGACGTCGATCCGCTCGACGGGGCTGATTCCTGCTGGGCCGCCGCGGACGCTGGGACGACCTCGTTTGCGGCCCGAGCTGCAGCCGCGGCGTTTAGTTCCTGCGCACGCTGTTCTGCCGCTGCCGCGTCGGCGACGAGTTCGGCGATCCGTAGGTCGTTCAGTGCCCGATCGGCGGCAAGCGTCTCGATATAGGCTGAGCGTTCGAGCTTCTGCGCGGCGAGCGACGCCATAGCCTGATCGACCTCTTCTGCCGCCGCTTTCACGTTCTGTCGCTTCTCTTTGAGCTTCTGAAGCGCTCGCTGCAGGGTTGCTTCGGTCTCCTGCGCGTCGCGGATGATGTCATCGTTCAGCTCCGCGAGTCGGTTGATCTCGTCGATTGCCGAGATTGCGTCAGTCAGGGATTCCGAACCCAGGAGGATCTCGAGCGGATCGATATCTCCCTGAACGTAGAGAGCCGTCAGTTGATCAGCGAGCTGTTGCTGGGCGCTGTTTCGGGCCTTCTCTGCGGCGGCGTGCTGTGCCTTTGCGCTGGCGCGCTCCTCCTCCAGGGCCGCGAGTCTGTCCGTCAGAGTGCTTGCTCGTTGCTCAGCGTTCGCCAGATCGGACTCAAGTGCGAACAACTCGAGAAGCGCGTTCTCCTCGAGCGCCACAAGCGTTTGATTCTGTTCCTCGAGGACCTCAGCCTGGCCTCGAAGTGTCTCCGGGTCATCGGCACGGGCACCGGCGACCACGAGCAGCGCCAGGCACGCGGCCAGGCAGACCGCTGCCGTTCGGAGCGGGCCAAACCGACCCAGCAGCCGTCGCGGAGGAACTCGCACGAACGTTCGAGCCTACCACCTGTTCCGAGGCGGTGACGAGGGCACAACACACCGCAAGCTGCCTGACTTTGTGCGGAGGCGGTTCGGTGCGCAAAGAGCGTGATATTTGGCTCAAGGAGGTGCCTCTTTCCCCCATTGCGCCCTATCCGCGATCCTTGTTACTATCCCGAGCTTGTGACCGCGGCCGCCCTCTCGCGTGCGTGCCTGCCAGTCCTGGTGGTGGGGCCGTGACACACCGGACGTTGTGTCTCGGCGTCCTACTGCTCCTTGTATTGGCCGTTGCGACCTTCGCCGGGACGGCGTCGGCGACCCCCGAGATTGATGCGAAGCGCGCGGAGGCGCAGTACGTCCTCAATCAGATTCGTGAGATTGACGCTGAACTCGACCTGGCGATCGATCGATACAACGGGATCGAACTCAAGCTCGGTGCGATTCGGGCTGAGCGCGGCGTCAGCAAGCGACATCTGAAGATCACCCGGGCCAATCTCAAGAAGCTCGAGAACGCGATCGAAGACCGCCTCGTGACGCTTTATACGGAAGGTGAGAGCTCCTACATCGAGTTCCTGCTCGGGGCGACGAGTCTCACCGACTTCCTGGATCGCGTCGACACAGTCGATCGGGTGTCCGACGAGGACGTACGGATTCTCACCGAGATCAAGCTTTTTCGGGCCGAAGAGAAGCGCCGTGCGCAGAAGCTCAAACGTGCCGAGGCGAAACAGGGGAATCTCCTCAGACGCCAGAAACGCGTCAAGGATCAAATCGAGTCCAAGCTGGTTGAACGCCAGGCGCTCTACAGCTCCATCGAGGATCAGATCGTCGAGCTCGAGGCGGCGGAGGCTCGCCGACAAGAGCAGCTGCGCCGGCTGGCTGCCGCTCGGCTCGAGCGCGAACAAGAGGAGGCCGCAGCGGCGGCAGCCGCGGCGCAGACGGCGCAATCGAGTGCCGGAAGTACGTCCTCCCCCGGCACCGCCACTCCGGTCAGTCAGCCGGCCGAGTCCAGTGCGCCGCCACCACCGCCTTCTCAGTACGGAGGAGTTGTGGGCATCGCGATGCAGTATCTCGGCACTCCGTACAGGTGGGGCGGTGCCTCACCAGCGACCGGGTTCGACTGCTCTGGGTTCACGATGTTCGTCTACGCCCAGGTAGGCGTTGCATTGCCCCACTACACCGTTTCCCAGTTCCAGATGGGCAGCGCCGTCTCGCGATCAGAGCTTCAGGCCGGCGACCTCGTTTTCTTCCGCGGCCTGAGCCACAACGGCATTTACATCGGTGGCGGCCAGTTCATCCACTCTCCGCGGACCGGAGACGTTGTGAAGATCTCGAGCCTGAGCGATCCCTGGTACGACGTCGGGTTCGTCGGCGCCCGCCGTCTCTAGTCGTCGCGGCGCTCTGACCCCGAACTCTGAAGGGGAACGTCGGCTCACGGAGAAAGCACTCGAGAGCTGCATTACCCTTTGAGGATCCGCTATGAGAACAATCTGGAACGGCTCGATCAACTTCGGACTCGTCAACATCCCGATCGGGCTTGTCGTTGCGCAGCAACGGCAAGACGTTGCTTTTCGCACGCTTGATCGCGAGACTCTCACACCGATCAAGCAGAAGCGATATCGGCCGAGCGACGGCAAAGATCTCGAGCAAGACGAACTCGTCAAAGGCTGGGAATTCGCGAAAGGACAGTTCGTCGTTGTTGAAGACTCGGATCTGGAAGCGGTCGCCGTTCGTCGATCGCAATCGATCGACATCATCCGTTTCGTCCCGGTCGCCGAAGTCGATCCGCTGTACTTCGACCGCACCTACTATCTCGCTCCCGCAGCGGCAGAAGCACAGCGGCGCCCGTACGTTCTT
Organism: uncultured Gaiellales bacterium; assembly: GCA_964436315.1. Lineage (GTDB taxonomy): Bacteria > Actinomycetota > Thermoleophilia > Gaiellales > Gaiellaceae > CAYTCZ01. Next base: position 16,612 of record CAYTCZ010000035.1, read on the forward strand.
CTCCTTCGTGCCATGCAGGACGCGAACATGGCGGCAATCGGCAAGTTCGTACTGTGGGGCAAGGAAAACCTGTCCTTGATCCGGCCGCTGGGCAACGCGCTCGCCATCGAGACGTTGTTCTACGCAGAGGACATCCGCAGCCGCGACGAGATCGAGGAAGCAGTTGCCGAAACCGAGGTGTCTGACGCGGAACTGGCGATGGCTTCCCAGCTAATCGAGAGCCTGACGGGGAGCTTTGACCCGACGGACTACGAGAACGAGCATCGGCGTGACGTCAGAGCGATGCTCGAGGCCAAGCTGGCCGGTGAGGAGATCGGCGAGCCGGAGCCAGTTGCTCCCGCACCCGTCATCGACCTCATGGACGCACTCAAGCAGTCCGTTGCCGAGGCACAGACGAAACCAGCGAAGAAGAAGCGCAAAACGCAGAAACGCGCGGCTGCGGGCAGCTAGTTCTTGGAAGCGAGTGCGTGGACGTTCTTAGGCAGCTTTCTCGGCGGCCAATGCCTCAAGCTGTGCCCGAAAGAGCGTCTTGTCGATTCTGCCTTGGTAGATGGGAACCGACTCCTCGACGCAGACCTCGATTACCTGCTCTCGCGTAAGGTCCAGTTCCTTCGCAAGCTCTTCGGGCGTTAGATGATTGGCCACTGAGTCTCCTTTCGCGCGATTCGTGACACGAAAAAACCCGCCAACGAAACGCGGGCGGGCTCGATTGCGTTCGGGCGCGGCTGCAGGACGGTCCTCAAAGGCCGAACACTCCCCTACAACGCATACTTGAAGAATAAGTGGTCGTGGTGTCGGAGGCAATGCTCTTTCCGGACTTTTCGGAGGAAACTCGGGCCCTCGGCGAATCTCGGGTTCACTTCTACGTCGGCGGTGACGGACCCGGAGTCCTGCTCATCCACGGACTTGGCGGAGCGGCTGCAAACTGGGCAGACCTCGCTCCGCTGCTTGCCCGCCATCGTCGCGTTCTGATTCCCGACCTTCCAGGTCATGGACACTCGGAGCCGAGACCCCTCCCGAACGGGTTAAAGAGCCTCGCGGATCTCGTCGCCGAGCTTGCAGAGGCTCAGGGGGTGCTCCCGGGTGCGGTCGTTGGGCATTCGATGGGATCTGACGTTGCTCTCGTTCTGGCGACCCGCTGGCCGGAGCGAATTAGCGCCCTTGTCCTGGCGACAGCCGGTGGGATCACCACGAATCATCGCTGGGCGCAGGCCGGCCTCCGATTGTCCGGACTCCTCAACCTTTCGAAGTTGGTCGCGCGCCACCGCGAGCGGATTCCGTCGAGCCTGCTCCTACGGCGACTCGCGTTTGCGGGCTGGGGGGCCGAGGATGCCGCAGGCCTGTCAGATCGGGCCGTCGCCGGCTTCCTCGAGGGACCTGCGCACTCCACCGACACGGCGACCGCCTGCGAGGCCCTCATCGGCGCCGATCCGCGGGCGAAACTCTCGGACGTCCCACAGAAGGTGCTTCTGCTCTGGGGTTCGCGAGACCGTATGACTCCGCTCACGGACGGGTTCGAGTACGCGCGCCGGTTGCGAGCGCCTCTCCGGACGCTTCCGGCCTGCGGACACCTGCTGATCGGCGAACGGCCGGAGGAATGCGCCGACCTGATCGAGGAGTTCCTCGATCAGGCGTGATTGAGGAATTCTTGGAGTCCGAAAGAGATCGCTAGACGGGATTCGGGAGGTCGATGAACTCCCACTCGATGTCGAAGGCGTCCGCGATCCGCTCGCCGAGAGCCTGCACCCCGAGCGTCTCGGTCGCATAGTGGCCTCCGGCGACGAAGTGAATTCCGAGCTCGCTGGCAGCATGCTTCGTAGGTTCCGCCGGCTCCCCGGTGACGAAGCAGTCGTAGCCCTCGGCTGCAGCGTCGTGGATCAGGCCGGCGGCTCCGCCGGAGCAGACTGCGACCTGCTCGATTGAGTCCGGCCCGGACTCGAAGACCAGGGGTTCTCGCCCGAGCGCGGTCGCGATGCGTTCCGCCAGCGCCGCGATCGGCTGGCTCTTCTCGAGGCTACCCCCTAGTCCGACGTCCGAGAACCGACCGGTTTCCCCGATCCCGATCTTCTTCGCGAGGAGTGCGTTGTTGCCGATCTCAGGATGGGCGTCCAGTGCCAAGTGGTAGGCGACGAGTGAGAGGTCGTCTTCGAAGAGAGCCTCGAGGCGACCCTTCATCACCGGTCCGACTATGCGCGGGTCCCGATCCCAGAAGAGGCCGTGGTGGACGAGCACGAGGTCGGCTCCCGCCTTGGAGGCGAGTCGAAACAGCTCTTGGGATGCCGAGACACCACAGACGATCTTCGCGACCTCGTCTGCCCCGACGACCTGCAGGCCGACGGGTCCGAAGTCGGGATACGAGGTCACGTCGAGCAACTCGTCCGCGAACGCGATGATGTCGTCTCGGCGTGCGCTCACGAGGAGGTAAGGTATTCGAGCCTCGGGGTGTGGCGCAGTCTGGTAGCGCGCGCCGTTCGGGTCGGCGAGGTCGCCGGTTCAAATCCGGGCACCCCGACTCCTCTCCTCTGGAGAGGAATGCTCGCCGACGAACAGATCTGCGGGTTCTCTGGGGGGCTCGGATATCCTATTTTCATGGCCGATCGGCTCCGGATTGCCTGCGTGCAACTGTGTCCGTCCCCGATCAAGGCGGAGAACATCGAGAAAGCCGAGGGCCTCGTTGCGCGTGCTGCGGCGACAGGCGCCGACATCGTACTCCTGCCAGAAAAGTGGAATGCGATCGGCACGGTCGAGACCCTTCGGGCGAACGCCGAGCCGATCGACGGCGGCGAGACGGTCGAGGCGATGCGGGAATGGGCGTCTCGACACAGCATCACCCTCGTCGGAGGGTCGATTACGGAGCAACGCGACGGCCGGGAGAAGCTCCCGAATACGTCGCTCGTATTCGATCCTGATGGCGAGATCGTCGCGACATACCGGAAGATCCACATGTTCGACGTCGAGGTTGGCGGGCACGTCTATCGGGAATCGGAGGCCCAGGAAGCTGGCGATGAGACGGTGGCTGCCGATCTCGAAGGCTGGAATGTCGGCCTGACGGTCTGTTACGACCTGCGGTTCCCTGAGCTCTTTCGGATCCTCGCTCTCGGGGGAGCCGAACTGATCACCGTTCCGGCGGCCTTCACGCTCTACACGGGGAAAGACCACTGGGAAATACTCCTCCGGGCGCGAGCGATCGAAAACCAGTGCTATATCGCGGCTGCGAATGCCTGGGGAGTCCACGAGGACGGGAAAGCCAGCTACGGGCGTTCGATGATCATCGACCCGTGGGGGGTCGTGCTCGCGGCAGCGCCAGATGAGGACACGGTGATCTCGGCAGAGATCGATCGGAGCCGAGTCGAGGGCGTCCGTCAGAGCCTTCCCTCGTTGGCGAATCGCCAGCCTACTGCCTACCGGTGGCCCGCTGAGGTCTGAGTAGCGATCGAGACCAACTCATGATCGTCGAGGCCGTCCTCTTCGACGTTGACTTCACGATCTCGAAGCCCGGGCCACTGCTCGGGCCGACCGGCTACAGACGCGCCGGTGAGCGCTTCGGGCTCAGTCTCGACCCCACGCTTTATGCGGAAGCTCGAGCAGAGGCGATCGAAGATCTTCAGCATCACCCGGAGCTTGACCACGACGAGGAGATCTGGGTGCGGTTTACGGAGGACATCGTCCGGGGGATGGGTGGAAAGGGAGCATCCGTGGCGGAAGCTGCACGCGAGATCGTGCATGCATGGGAACATGCGGACAACTTCGAGCTCTACGAGGACACGATTCCGGTGTTCGGCGAACTTCGCCGTCACGGACTCAAGATCGGCCTCGTCTCGAACACCAGCCGAGACCTCGACTCCTTCATACGGCACTTCTCACTTGACGTTGATGCGTGGGTTTCCTCGGGGACACACGGGAAGGTCAAGCCATCGCCCACCATCTTCCGGGCGGCGCTCGAACTGCTCGAAGTCGTGCCGGAAGATGCGGTAATGGTTGGGGACACGGTCGTAGACGACGTCGAAGGCGCCGAGGCCGTAGGAATGCGCGCAATCCTGCTCGACCGCGAAGGACGATACGACCACCCCGGGAAGCTCACCGATCTACTCCAGTTGCCGGCAGCACTCGGCCTACGCTAAAGCGCAGGTCCAGAATCCGGAAGCGTCTGCCCCATGGTCTAATCGACGGTGTGGCGGGGCGATTTGACTCCGAGCCTACCTCAGAGACGACGAAATCCACCCGTTCGTTCGAGGACCGAAACGGTCTGCTCTCGCATTCTTTAACCAGGATGCACGCGCGCGCCGCAACCGAGCGCCGGAGCGACCGGTGAGACGCCGCTGATGTCCGGGCGGCCGGCACTTCGGCTCGTCACCTCGGCTGAGGACCGCGTGCGGTCGGTTCGAGGGCTCACGCTCGTGCTGGGTGTCGGGGCGTTTGGGCTTGCCTGGTCAATCACGACCGTCGCCGCGTACGTTCCCGCGGTCCTCGACGAGTACACGCCGTCGACCACGCTTATCGGGCTCGTTCTCTCGGTCGAGGGGCTGTTTGCGATCTTCGTGCCACTGATGATCGGGCCGATGAGTGACGCGACGCGTACGGAGCTCGGTCGCCGGCGACCGTTCATGCTGCTTGCGCTCCTCCCGATGGGAGTGACGCTCACGCTTGTCGCGTTCATGGACAATCTGGCGGCAGCGGCGCTTGCACTCTTTGGATTCTTCTTCGCCTACTACATCTACGAGCCACCGTACCGAGGCTTGTATCCCGACCTTCTCCCTGGCTACGTCTTCGGCCGGGCCCAGGGCGTTCAGCACGTTTTCCGAGGTGCCGCGATCGGAGGTGCGCTGGTGATCGGCGGGCTTCTGCTCGGGGTGTGGGCCCCGTTTCCGTTCCTCGTCGCGGCGTGGATCACGGTCCTGTCGTGCGGCGCGGTCGTCCTGCTCGTGCGGGAGCGGCGGACCCTAAAACGGGAATACCAGAACTTCCGAGAGGCTCTCACCGCGCCGTGGACGATCGTCCGACGCGAACGGAACGTGCGACGCTTCCTCCTTGCGAACACGGCCTGGGAGGCGACGTTCGCCGGGATGCGTGCTTTTGTCGTTCTCTATATCGTGGTCGGCCTCGACCAGCCATTCTGGGTCTCATCCGCCGTACTGGCCGTTGTTGCCGCCGGATACACGGTCGCTGCCGCTGTATCCGGAAAGTTCGGCGACCAGTTTGGCATCGCAAAGGTTATTCTCGGCGCCTCGGTTGTCTACGGTATCGGACTTCTTTTGGCCGGATTCGGAACCGGGTGGAGTCACTGGTTCCTCCTTCCGATCTTCCTCGTTGCGGTGGCGGGCGGAACGGTGATGACCCTCGCGTGGGCACTGTTGTTCAAGGTCATGCCCGATCAGCATCACGGCTCCGTGACCGGACTCGCGACGACGACGAAGGGGTTCGGCTTGATCATCGGCCCGCTGGTCGCGGGAGCCGCGATCGACATCTTCAGCCCGATCCTTCAGTCAACGGATGGTTTCGCGATCGTTTGGCCTGTGGTAGCGATTCCTGTTCTCGCGGCGATCCCGCTCGTTGCCCAGCTTTCCGACGCGGAGGAGGAATACGACAGGGGTCATGCTGCCGGCTGAACGCCTCTAGAGACAGGGAGGAACGCCGGGGCTCGTGAGTCCGAATCCCCAAAGCTCGTCCTTCCAGATGTAGAAGACAGAGCGAGGGCCGGGCCCTCGGGTCACAAGCGCCTCGTAGCCGGTGCAGGAGCGTTCGCTGAGAGGGCCGTACTGTTCGACAACGGCACTTGCCGGCGCGCCGAGTTCAACCCCCTCCGCGGAACGCCAGCCGTTCGGCTGCCAAACGGTGAAGACATGAACCGCTCGTCCGGCTGCGAGAACAACGCCTGTTCCATGGGGAGCGAACGGGCGTGAGTTGAAGTACCAGGTCGTATGCCGACAGTTGCGGCAGACGCCGTGCTTTGAGCCCCACTCACGGAAGATGCGCGCCTTCTTCACCCCGATTCCGACGCCGCCCAGGGAGTGACCGAGAACGAAGACGCCCTCGCGCGGTGGCGCGCCTTCAGCTGGGGTCGTGAGGGCGCCGGCGAACGCGAGAAGAGCGATCGCCGCACCGAGAACGAGGGAGCGGCTGAGCACGGTCCGGGCCAAGTCTTGATGCGACGGTTGCCGAACATGGTCGCAAATCGACTCCCATGAGCCAGTTCGAACCCGTCGGCTAGCGTGCGAGGAGAGCCGGGACCCAGGACGCGAGCGGGGAGACGTCCCCTTCCCGACCGTTCAGCCGTCGATAACCCAGGGCATGTTCGGCCTGCATCATCTTGTGGATCTGCGTCGTTCCCTCGTAGATGATCGGCGCCCGCGCGTTTCGGAAGTACCGTTCGATCCCGTACTCGGCGGAGTAGCCGTACGAGCCGTGCACCTGAATTGCGAGGTTGGCGGCCTGGAAGGCACTTTCGGTCGCATGCCACTTTGCGAGGCTCGTCTCGCGGGTGTTTCGGACTCCCTGGTTCTTGAGCCATGCCGCCTGCATGACCAGCAACTTGGAGGTCTCGTACCCAAGAACCATCTCCGCGATCATGTCCTGGACGAACTGGTTCTTGCCGATCGGTTTTCCAAACGTCTCACGTTCGTTCGCGTATTCGACGGATCGCTCGAGACAGGCGCGAATGACGCCACAAGCCCCTGCGGCCACCGTGAAGCGCCCCTGGTCGAGCGAGTACATGGCGACCTCGAAGCCCTGACCCTCCTCGCCGAGAACGTTCTCGGCCGGGATTTCGACGTTGTCAAAAAAGAGCTCGCCTGTGGAGCCAGCCCAGATTCCGAGCTTGTTCTCCATCTCGGCGGTGGAGACGCCTGGCCAGGCGGTTTCGACGATGAACGCCGTCATGCCGCGGTGACCTGCATCCGGGTCGGTCTTCGCCACGACCAGCGCATGGTCGGACACCGAGGCGTACGAAATCCAATTCTTCTGCCCGTTCAGGACATAGACGTCACCGCGCCGTTCGGCCGTGGACTTCATCCCGGCGACGTCGGATCCAGCGGCAGGTTCGGTGAGACCGAAGCACGCCAGCTTCTCGCCGCGCGCCTGCGGCGTCAGGTATCGCTGCTTCTGCTCCTCGGTGCCGTACTGGAGGAGAGAAAGCGAGTTCAGACCGACGTGCACTGAGATCAGCGTTCGGAACGCCGACTCGCCACGCTCGATCTCTTCGCATGAGAGCGCCTCGGCGACGAAGTCCAGCCCAGCACCCCCGTATTCCTCCGGGATGACGATGCCGAGCAATCCCAACTCCGCCATTCCCTCGATAACCGACATGTCGAGGTGGTGGTTGATGTCGTTCTCGATTGCGTTCGGGAGGACGCGATCATCCACGAACTGCCGAACGGTGTCCTGAACCTCTTTCTGCTCGGGCGTTAGGTCGAAATCCATGGCAAGAAGTCTACGTCGGCGCTCGCGCAACGTAGCGGAAAATGCCGCCGCATTTTCCGCTAGACTCGGCGATTCGCCGATGTCCCGTGCGGAGGCAGATGCAGCCCGCTCTCCTCGGTCTGCCCGAAAACGGCAGGCTTCGCCGCGCGCTGCCCGCCGACTGTGGCGCTGGGCCCTCTGGTTCGTCGCGGGACTTCTCGTGCTCGCTCTCATACTTGGCGTTGGCTTCGCCGGATCGACCGAGCGAATCCCAGCTGGGGCCACCGTCATGGGGGTCGACATCGGCGGTCTTGCCCCGGCAGAAGCCCAGGCCAAGCTGGAGGCCGAGGCCGCACGGTACGGTGAGGTACCGGTCGAGTTCAACGTCGCCGGTCGGAGCTTCCCGGTAACTCCGAAGTCGCTGGACGTCCGAACAGATTGGGGAGCTGTCGTGGAGGATGCCCGGGCAGCAGGTGACGGGGCACTACCGTTTCGAGGTTTGAAGCGCCTCCAGATCCGGTTCTTCGGCTATGAGCCGACGGTTCAGGCTGAGGCGTACGCGGATGGCGTGGACTACAAACTCGGCGAGATCGCGGGCTCCGTCGATCAGCCGGCGCGAGAAGCCTCGATCGCTCTCAACGGAACGAGGCCCGAGATCGTGCCACCCGAGGTGGGCCGGGTTCTCGACCAGCAGGCCGCGCGCCCGCTCGTCCTGGACGCTCTCCAGTCATTCTCTCGTGAGCCGGTGGTGCTCCCGGTAATCGCGTCTGAGCCGACGGTGACGGAGGCGGATCTCGAGCCCGCGCTTGCGAACGCGCGGACGGCACTTTCCACTTCAGTCCGGCTTACGGACGGCGAGACGGGCTGGAGAATTCGACCGAGGAGAATGGCCACATACCTGGTCCTGCCCTCTGACGGCGCGATCGAGTTAGGAGTGGGCGGGCCCCAGCTCGACGAGTTCTTCGATCGGCTTGCGGCACGAGTGAAGCGTGACCCGGCAGATGCGGAGTTCGTGGTGACGGGCAACATCGTGCAGGTTCAGGCGGCCGTTGACGGCGTCGCGCTCGACCGAGAGGCCACCGCGGCAGCGGTCCTGAGCGCCGCGCTGAGTCCGACCGACCGGCAGGCGGAGCTCGTCCTCGCCCGGCAGGCCCCCGAACTGACGACCGAGCAGGCGACGGCCATGGGCATCGAGCGACGGCTATCGAGCTACACGACGCTGTACGCGGGTTCGGCGGACCGCATCCACAACCTCCAGCTCGCGGTCTCGATGCTCGACGGAGTCCTCATAGCTCCGGGCGAGACGTTCTCGTTCAACGACGTCGTCGGTCCACGAACCGAGGAGCGCGGTTTCCGCATCGCGCCCGTCATCGTTGGAGACACGTACGAGGACGATGTCGGGGGTGGGGTGTCACAGGTAGCGACGACGATGTTCAACGCGGCGTGGGAGGCCGGTCTCCCGATCGTCGAGCGTCATCCACATGCGCTCTACATCAGCCGGTATCAGCTCGGCAGAGATGCGACGGTCAACTACCCGAATCTCGACCTGAGGTTCCGAAATGACACCGACGGCTCCTTGTTACTCAAGACCGGTTACGACGAGGCCGGGATCCAGATCACGATTCTCGGGCCCGACACGGGTCGCCGAGTGGTCAGCGAGTCCGGGGAACTCGAGGAAATCGGACCCGTCAAGGAAGAGAAGACTCTCGATCCAGACCTTGCGGAAGGCACCGAGATCGTCAAGGAAGAGGGCGCGCCCGCGACGAGGGTGACCGTGATTCGGACCGTCTACGAAAACGACGCGATCTTGCGGGCCGAGACATGGACGACGGAGTATCTGTCTGAGCCGAGAGTGGTCATTGTCGGGACGAAGCCCGTCGATGAGGAACCGCTACCGGCCGTCGAAGAGGAAGAGGCCGGCCCTCGGCCCAGCGTGCCCGACTCGGGAGCGAGTTCGACCGAAGAGGGGACCGCCGTCCCGGAACCTGCGGCCGGTCCGGCCACCGATCCGGAGACGCAGCCGGTCGAGCCTTAGATCCTGCGCGCGCAACCACTAGTGGTCGGCGCCGCTCTCGATCTCTCCGATCTTCGCTCGGAGGCCCTCCGGAATCCTGGTCGGTCGCAGTGTCTTTGCGTCGATGCAGGCGTGGGCCGTCCAACCCTCGGCCACGACTTGCTCGTCGCGCGTCACAACGTACTCGAACCGAAACCGGGCCCCGCGCAGATCCGACGTCCGAACGTGGATAGTCAGTTGGTCGCCGAATGTAACGGGTAGCCGGTAGCGGACGTAGACCTCGGTCGTCGTCACGTCGACGCCGGACTCGACGAGGCCTTTGTACCCACCCGGGTATTGCGCGATGTAGGCGATCCGGGCGACCTCGAGCCATTCGACGTAGACGGCGTGGTGGACGACGCCCTGGGCGTCGGTTTCGGAGAACCGAGCGTCGAGCTCTACTTCAAAACGAAATCCCTCCATTGAGGCGGGAACTTTGCCAGTCCTTCGACAGTCGAAGCAACGACAACAGAAGGAGACGGACATGACGGCAAGACGTTTGGCATTCGTAGTAGCCCTGGGGGTCCTCGGGTTGGTCTTTGCGACCGCCGGCTGCAGCGGTTCCGGAGACGGGGATGATTCGGGGGGTTCCGCCTCCAAAGGGCAGGCGGTGGCTGGGAAAGCGGTGGCAGAGCTGGCTCCGAGGGAGGCTCCGGCTACCGACGACGCCGCGTCGGCCGAGGCATCTGCAGCGGCGGAAGCCGTGGCCGTTTCGAGCGGCGACTCGACACTCCCGGTGACCGGTCCACGCGTAATCAAGACGGCGTTTCTGGCGCTTGCTGTTCCGGAAGGACGTTTTGAGGAAGTCGTGAGTCGGGCGCGGACCGTGGCCTCTGGGTTCGGAGGCTTCGTGACGAGTTCAACCACAAGTCACCAAGAGGAATCGGAAGTCGTGCGAGGCACTCTTGTCGTGCGCGTCCCGGAGCGAAGTTACGACGACGCGATGACTCGAATCGCGAGTTTGGGAACGGTCGAGGCGCGGGAGGAAAGCGGACAGGACGTCTCAGCCGAGTTCGTCGATCTCGAGTCGCGAGCCAGGCATCTAGAGGCGGTCGAGGCGCAGTTGCTGACGTTCCTCGAGAGGGCCGAGAACGTCGCCGAGGCGCTGACCGTGCAATCGCAGCTGAACACGGTGCAACTTGAACTCGAGCAAGTGCGTGGCCGGATTCGTCATCTCGATGACCAGGCGAGCTTCGCAACGATTTCGATGGAGATCCATGAAGAATCCCCCGTCGCAGCCACCGAGCGCGGCGACGACGGCTGGGGAGTGCTCGAGGCATGGGGTGACGGAGCTCGCGGCTTCATCCGCGTAGCCTCTGCCACATTCGTTGGAGTCGCTACCGCGGCGCCCATTCTCCTCTTGGTGGGAGCTGTACTTGCACTCGGCGTTGTCGGTTATCGCCGTCGAGCCAGGGCGAACGAAGTTCCCGCTCCGAGCAACCCAAGCTAGACGTTTGATCGGAAAATCCAATCAAACGTCGCGAGTGCACCCCAGAAGCGCGCTGCGCGCCGCTTCTGGGCTTGATGGTCCCGTGAGGCCGTACGAAGCGGTAGGCTCGGGTCATGGAGGACGACCGGACAGGCCACGGCGAGGCCGAAACGACCGGCGTCGGGGCGTCCGGCCCGAGCCCGGAACCGCAGGCGCCCGCCGTTCCGGACGAGAGTGAGCCCGGAGTGGACGTCCTCGCCGAGCTCGCTTCCCGGGGCCACGAAGCCGTGAACCGCGTGCTCGACGATTTGGCGACCGATCGTCGCCTGATAGAGGCGATCGACTCGTTGCTCGCCGTTAGAGAACGGCTTACCGAAGCGGCACGCGGGGCGCGCGCTCAGCTCGATCAAGGCAGTGGCGAAAGCGTCGTTGAGCTCCGGGCACGGGTCGACGAGCTCGAACGGAGACTCAGTGACATTGAGGGAGCCGCTAACGCCTCACGCGGTGATCCATCCGCAGCGGAACTCGACTGAAGAAAGCCGCTCCTAACTCCCGGCTCGGAGCCGGATTGCTCCGGGAACGACCTCGAACACGGCCGGGGTAGTTCCCGGCTGCTCTCCGTCGAGCTGGATCGGGAGAGGCGCTGCACCCTGCACTCTGATCCGCTTCGCGCGCACCAATTCGAGCTTGGGATTCGGGAAGTGCTTTCCCCGATACACCTTGGCGAGAATCGGAAGTAGCTCCTTTGTCGTCAGGTCGCCAACCAGGATGACGTCGAGTATTCCGTCTCCCGGATCGGCGTCTGGAGCGACCCACATGCCGCCTGCGACGTATTGGGCGTTCGTCACTAAGACCTCGAGCATCGTCGCCCGTCGCGATTGGCCGTCGAGGTCGACCTCGATTTCGTCGGGCGCCCACCCCGAGTACACGGCAAGAACCGCCCAGAGGAACGAAAGCTTCCCGCCAAGGACCTTGCTCGTCGCGTTCGCGCGTTTCGCGATTGCGCCACTGATTCCGGCTCCGCCGGCGTTCGCGAAGTATGCCTCCTGGGTGGAGCCGTCCCAGGTCCGGTACGAGACTTTGCCAACATCCAGCGTCGTCTGCGATCCGCTCACCGCGATGTCGGCTGCTTTGTTGACGTTGGTTGGAATCTTGAACGTTCGCACGAAGTCGGTTCCCGTCCCTCGAGGGATGACAGCGAGGTCCGGCCGCTCGTCCGGGTCGGCGCGCATAAGGCCGTTGACTGCTTCGTTCACCGTTCCGTCTCCGCCAACCGCGACGATCAGGTCTGCTCCGGACTGGGCGGCTTCGTAGGTGAGATCGGTGATCTCGCCCCGTCGTCGGCTCAGCTGGGTTCGACCCTGAAGCCCAACCTCGGCTGCGGTCCGCGAGATCTCGGGCCAGCGCCGGCCAGTCGAGCCGTTTGCGGAGGCCGGATTGACGACGAAGACGACCTCCCTCGCGGACATGACCTAGTGCTCTCGAGCGATCGCCGTAAGGGCAAGTTCCGTCATCTGGTTCACAGCGGCCCGGAGATCGTCATCGGAGATTCGCACGAATTCGCTTTCGACGAAGACGTCGGAGACGGTCAGCAGACAGCCGGCGTCGACGTTTCGCAAGGCGGCCACCGTAAACAGCACCGCGGCTTCCATCTCGACCGCGAGGACTCCCCGATCGGACCATCTCTGTGCCCGAGTCGGGTCCGGATCGTAGAAGACGTCGCTCGAGACCACGGGGCCGACACGGACCGGCTTACCCAGGTCTTTCGCGGCGTGGACCGCACCGTGCACAAGGCTCCAGCTCGAGGTCGGAGAGTGAGGCTCTCCGTTCGTGTAGCGGAATGTCGTCTGGTCAGACGGAACGGCTGACATCGCAATGATCAAGTCTCCGAGCTTCAGGTCCGGCTGGAGTCCGCCGCAGGTGCCGACGCGGAAGAGACGCTTCACACCGAGCTGGACGAGTTCTTCGTAAACGATTGCGGCAGATGGGCAGCCCATACCCGATGCCTGGACGGAAACGGGTTGACCCCGGAAGGTCCCGGTGTAGCCGAGCATCCCGCGTTCGGCGTTCTTTTCTTCAGCGTCATCGAGGAAGTTCTCGGCGATGTATTTCGCCCGAAGTGGATCGCCTGGGACAAGGCATGCCTCTGCGTAATCTCCTGGCTCTGCACGAATGTGTATTGGCATGAGGGAGACCTTAGAGCCTATCCCGGCGGGTGCGGTGCGGTCGGGGATGGATGAGACAAGCAGCACGGCGGGATCGACCGAAGCGCATATCGACAGCGATATGTGCGAGGGCGATCGCGGCGAGATGCGCCGTGTCTCAGCCGCCAGCCGGGGGTGCTGCAGCTGCCGGGATAGGCTCTTACTATCGTCTCGGCATGACACGTCTCGTGAGGCAGCCGGACCTTGCGCGCATTCTCGAGTTCTGTCGCGAGGAGCCGGTCGAGCGAGTCTTCCTCGAGGACGTCGCTCGCCGGGGGCTTGGTCGATTCGTCGCACTCGAGGATGACGGCGCGCTTCTCGCTGTGTGCCACATCGGCGCAAACATCGTCCCGTCGGGGAGCGAGGCTGCAGGTTTCTCTAAGGCTGCTGCTCGTGGCGCTGCTCAAATGATCGTCGGGGAGGAACGAGCTGTCACCGAACTCTGGGACGCCGTAAGACCGAAGTTTCCCGACCCGCTCGACGACCGGCCGGGACAGCCCGTTTACGTCTTGGAACATCCTCCTCCTTCAGGGGAGACCGGTCTTCGATCGGCGAGGCTCGATGACCTTCCTCTCCTCGTTCCCGCGTGTGCGGCGGCCTACCGAGAAGAAGTCGGGATCGATGCCCACGCGAGGGATCCCGCGCTATCCGAATGGCGAACCAGGGCCCAGGTCGAGCAGGGCCGCAGCTGGATTTGGACCGAGGACGACCACATCTTGTTCAAGGCCGAGGCGTCTGCTTGGACCGAGAATGCTGTCCAACTTCAACAGGTCTGGGTCGACCCCGAGTTTCGCGGTCAGGGCCATGCGCGTCGCGCTCTCTCGGACCTCTGCATCGAACTCTTGAAGACCACTCCTGCCGTCTGTCTCTTCGTGCGACCAGATAACGCCGCCGCGCTCGCCCTCTACGAGTCGATCGGCATGCACCGCACAATCATGTACAGGTCGCTGATTTTTCCCTAGAGACCTCCTGGCGTGACGACCTAGAATCTCTTCGTGGATCCTGGAGAGTTTCAAGCCAGAGTCGAAGCCGGCATCCGTCGGGATGACCTAATCCCGCCCGGCGGAGAGATCACGTGCCTTGTATCGGGCGGTCCGGACTCGACGTGTCTCTGGCACGCCCTCTCCGCGCTTGGCTACGCAGTGGGTGCCTTGCATGTGAATCACAAGCTCCGAGACGAAGAGTCAGAGCACGACGCTCGGTTCTGTGCCGAGCAGCTAGGTGCCGAGGTCGTGGAGGCGCAGGGGAGCTCAGAGGCAGAACTGCGCGAGCTGCGGTACTCGTTCGCCACCGACCGACTCAGAGCGACAGGCCATACAGCCTCCGACCAGGTCGAGACGATTCTCTACCGGCTCGCCACGAGTGGCACGACCACAGGAATCAGGCGCGAGCGGGAGGACGGCATCGTGCGGCCCCTCCTCGAGGTCTGGCGCGACGAGACCGAGGGCTATTGCCAGGCCGTCGGTCTCGAGTTTCGAATTGACTCGTCCAATCCCGAAACGGTTCGTGGAGTGCTTCGAGGCGAGGTCGTCCCAGCTTTGCGGACACTTCATCCCGCCGCTGAGAAGAACATCCTGGCCTCGCTGGAGGAGCCGGCTCGACTACCGCGTCCGATCGAGCGGGCGGTTAGGGAGTTGCTCGATTCACGTGACGGCTCGATGCGGCTTGACCTGGGAAGAGGCCGGATGATCGTGCGGGAGTACGACAACGTCTGGCTCGAGCGAGGTCCTGTAGCCCTCGATGCGGCGGTTGAATGGGGCCGTTGGAGACTTCGCGCTCGACGCGGTGGTCTGAGAGTTCGTGGCTGGCGATCAGGCGACCGACTTGCCGGACGCCGGAAGAGCGTTCAGGATCTCTTCGTCGATGCAAAGATTCCACGATCCGAGCGGGAGGCTTGGCCGCTCGTCGTTCGTGGAGATGAAGTCGTGGTGGTACCGGGCATTGCTACGGCGCCCGGTTGGGAGGATGCCGTGATCGAGGAGCGAGCGGAATGAGTCGCGTCAACGAGTTGCACGCGGCGGTCGGAGAGATCTTGATCGACGAAGATGCACTCAACGCGAGAATCGCGGAGCTCGGCTCGGAAATCTCGGACGACTACCGAGGTCAAGACCTTCTGCTGATCGGCGTTCTCAAGGGAGCCATCTTCTTCATGGCGGATCTGATGCGCGCGATCGAGATCCCCTGTGAGGTCGATTTCATGGCGGTCTCGAGCTACGGCGCTGGAATTGATTCGTCCGGCGTTGTCCGGATCCTCAAAGACCTCGATCTTTCGATCGAAGGACGGAATGTTCTCGTTGTGGAAGACATCATCGACTCGGGCCTGACGCTCTCGTACCTGCTCCGGACGCTCGAAGCTCGGGAGCCGGCTTCGCTCGACGTCTGTGCCCTCTTGACCAAACCAGAGCGGCGCCAGAGCGATGTCCAGTGCCGCTACATCGGATTTGAGATCCCGAACAGGTTCGTAATCGGTTACGGGCTCGACTTCGCCGAGAGGTACAGAAACCTGCCTTACGTCGGGGTCCTTCAGGATGAGCTAGCCCGCCAGGTCGTCGACACGGGCTGAAACTTGCCTCACCCCTCGTATCGCTAGCCGCGGGCTAAACCTTCCGCGCTCGAGAACCGAACACACCCGTAGCGAGCTCTTTCTTTGCCGTGAATCGGTTCTTCCGTAGCGCACTCTTCCCGCTGATCATCATCGTCCTGCTGGTCTATCT
>CAYTCZ010000036.1:0-32211 GCA_964436315.1 uncultured Gaiellales bacterium
CTCGAACATCGGCGCGGCGACCATCTCGAAGAACCAGTCGATGGGCTTCTCGATGGAGGACGAGGGCGGTCTGACGTACGACGAGATGAAGTCGCGCATCATGAGCGAGCTCAAGAAGGTCTTCCGGCCCGAGCTCCTCAACCGCATCGACGAGGTCATCGTCTTCCACAAGCTCGCGAAGGAAGAGATCAAGGTCATTGTCGACCTGCTCCTCAAGCGGGTCCGCGAACAGATGGGCGAGCATCATGTCGCCATCGAGCTCACGAGCGAGGCCAAGGATTTGCTCGTCGAGAAGGGTTACGACCCGGCCATGGGCGCCCGACCACTCCGTCGCGCAATCCAGCATTACATCGAGGATCCGCTTGCTGACTTCGTGCTCGGTCGTTCTCTGGCGCCAGGCTCCACGATCGTCATCGACCGAAAAGACGACGACGACGAGGAAGTGGACATTCGGGTAGTCGAGGGCGAGCCGCCCGAGCCGGAGAAGGTGACGGTCCCGCCGGAGGAGCCGGCGGCCGAGGCTGAGTCCGACCCTGTCGACGAACCCGAGACCGAGTAGGAGAATGGGGTCAGGTCTCTCGTGTTGCAGGTGACCTGCAACACGAGAGACCTGACCCATTTGTTGTCCTTCGTCTCAGAGTTGTTCGATCCGGTGTCGGTCCTCGTGAGGTTGGTGTCGGATGACGCTCCTAGAATCAGAGGATGGCGAAGCCCGCCGTCCAACACAGCTGCTCGGAGTGCGGCCACGTCACCGGGAAGTGGCTGGGCCGGTGCCCGGCCTGCGGTGAGTGGGGCACGTTTGTCGAGGAGCGCGCGGGCCCGGTTCGCCTCAGCCCGGCCGTACAAGGGGCACCACTCCTCAAGCTCGTCGACATCGATACGGCCGATGCCGAGCGGATCCCCACCGGCATCGGAGAACTTGATCGGGTGCTCGGCGGCGGCCTCGTCCCGTCCTCACTTGTACTGATCTCCGGGGATCCCGGGATTGGGAAGTCGACGCTTCTGCTCATGGCTCTCAGAACGCTGAGCGAGCAGACGAAAACGGTGCTCGTGACCGGAGAGGAGTCCGCTGCGCAGGTGAGGTTACGCGCAGATCGGCTCGGTGGTCCCGGCGATGTCTTGATTCTCCCTGAGACGAATCTCGATGAGATCTGTGCCGTGCTCGACCGAGAGGCGCCCGGTGTGTGCGTCATCGATTCGGTTCAGACTCTTTCAACACCTGATCTGGACTCCGCGCCGGGCTCGGTTGCACAGGTGCGCGAGGCGACCGGCCGGCTTCTGCGAGTCGCCAAGGAGCGGGGAATTGCGACGCTGATCGTGGGACACGTGACCAAGGACGGCTCCGTCGCAGGTCCGCGGGTCCTGGAGCACCTCGTTGACTGCGTTCTCCAGTTCGAGGGCGACCGATACCGATCGCACCGCGTTCTCCGTTCGGTCAAGAATCGTTTCGGTTCTACAAACGAGATCGGTGTCTTCGAAATGACGTCCCACGGACTCGTAGGTGTCGCCGACCCGTCGGAAGTGTTCGGCCGCCAGGACGAGGGTCAGGCGGGATCCGCCGTTACGTGTGCGCTCGAGGGCACACGACCGCTTCTGCTCGAGATTCAGGCCCTGGTTTCTCCTACTGATCTCGCGATGCCGCGTCGCGTCGCGACAGGCGTCGATCAGAAACGTCTAGCGATGATCGTTGCCGTGCTCGGGCGCCATGGCGGCATCCCGCTCGGTCAGGCGGACGTCTTTGTCAACGTCGCCGGGGGCGTTCGAATCGATGAACCCGGAGCTGATCTTGGCATCGCTATGGCGATCGCGTCTGCGGCGCGTGGGCAGATTGTCCGCCAGGGTGTCGTCTGCTTCGGTGAGGTCGGATTGACGGGAAGGTTGCGGGTTGCGAGCCAGTCCGCCAGGCGCCTCGGCGAGGTCGAGAAACTCGGCTTTCGGGAGGCGATCACGGCCGAGCTTGAGCCCGAAAATGGCAGACTGTCGGTTGATGTCGTCCCATCTCCGACGCTTCGCCAGGCGATAACGGTAGGACTCGATGCTGGAGGATCCTCGGGAGAGTAGGGCTCTGCTCTCGGCCCTTCGTCAGGTAGCACCTGGGACTCCACTGCGTTCGGGCATCGACGACATCATCCGAGCCGAACTCGGCGCTCTTCTTGTCATCGGTGAGCCGAGTGCCCTCTCCTTCCTCTTCTCTGGTGGCATGAGAGTCGACATGCCGTTTACCGCCCAACATCTCTACGAGTTGGCCAAGATGGACGGAGCGATCATCGTGAACTCGGGTATCACGAAGATCGTCTATGCGAACGTCCAGCTGATGCCGGACCCGACGATCTCCTCTGATGAGACCGGCACCCGGCACCGGACTGCGGAGCGGGTCGCGAAACAGACGGGAGCACTCGTGGTCTCGATCTCTCAGCAGCGAGAGACGGTCACGCTGTTCGCCGGGGATCAGCGCTATCAGCTAGGTGAGATCTCCGATGTGCTCGCCCGAACCAACCAGGCCCTCAGCACGCTCGAGACGTATCGTCAGCGCCTGGATCAAGGACTCACGCGTCTCACGGCCCTCGAGTTCCAGAACGCGGTCATGCTCGACGACGTCTTGGTCGTGCTCCAACGCGCCGATATGACCTCTCGCGTCGCGGCCGAGATCGAGCGGAATTGCGTCGAGTTAGGCGAGGAAGGACGGCTCATCCGCATGCAGCTCGACGAGCTCATGGAGGACGTGCCGCGCGAGAAAGCGGCGGTCGTCAATGACTACGAGCTGACCGGTGAGTCCGCCGCGAGCATCGCGGCGCTCGAGCGCTTGGCGAGCCTCACGTACCAAGAGCTCTTGGACTTCGAAGAACTTGCCGAGACGCTGGGCTATCCGCGTGATACCAACCCGCTAGACCTGTCCGTTGCGCCGCGCGGCTATCGCGTTTTGTCGCGCATTCCTCGACTTCCCGACGGCGTCATCAGGCGCGTGGTTCACGACTTCAGCACGCTCGAAGATGTTGTCCGCGCTTCCCACCGCGAGTTGGAAGCAGTTGAGGGCGTTGGCTCGGTGCGTGCGCGCGAGATTCGCGAGGGCTTACGCCGACTCCAGGAGCACAATCTCGTTGATCGCTACCTGCAGATGTAGCGACCCCGGAACCAGCCGGAGGAACTGATTCACCAACTAGATCGGTTCGTGAATTGGGTCGATCAGCCCGGGTGGCGACAGGCAGACGCAGCGCAGGTCGTAGCAACCAGTTCAGGATGTCACAAGCGACTAGATTTTGGGCCAGTTGATGGCAAAAACGCCTGGAAAGTTGGATCTTTTTTCACGAATTCGCTAAAATAGCCATGTTCCGCAGGCGTTTTTGGCTTTTTAGGTCTTCAGGAGGAGGGAGCTTGTACGAAGTCGGCGAAAAGGTCGTCTATCCCCACCATGGCGCAGGCACCGTCGTGAAGAAGGAGACGAAGACGGTCCTGGGTGAGAAGAGGGAGTACCTCACCATCCAGATCCTTCATAACGACATGACGGTGAATGTGCCGTCTGAGAACGCGGAGCGCGTGGGACTCCGCAAGGTAATCGACGAAGAGACCGTCGAGCGTGTCTTGGAAGTTCTCCATGGAAGCGGCACGAAGATGCCGAAGAACTGGAACCGACGTTTCAAGCACAATCGCGACAAGATGAAGACTGGCGATGTCTTCGAGCTGGCGGAGGTCGTGCGGAACCTCTCCCTGCGGGATCAGGAGAAGGGCCTCTCGACCGGCGAGAAGCAGATGTACGTCAAGGCGAAGAAGATCCTGGCGAGCGAACTCATGTATGCGAAGGGCCTCAACGAGGACGAGGCTGCGGAATGGCTCGATGACGTGCTCACAGATGTGAGCGTTGGTGAGCCGGTTCTATCTGGGACTTAGCAAGTACCGAGACTGACGGCGTCGCGGGAAGGCATCCTATTCTGCAGCCTTCCCGCCTCGCGCTGCTCGTCGGCATCTTTGGCATCGTCCTGGTCTCGCCGGCTGCGGTGGAGAGGAGCCAGAAGCCACCGAGGTAAGCGGCCGACCCGCTGCTCACTTGAGCAGTCGTTCGCGCAGGTGGTAGCCGCAGAGGTGAGCAAGGAACCCGAGCGGCGGGACGAGCTCGTGGGTGTAGCGGCGGAGCGAATACTCGCGACCCTCTCGGTAGCCGCGAGCGACCGAGAGTTCGTCGAGATCCAAGACCTCCTCATGCCGGTTCTCAAGGCTCCCTTTCAGCTGCGGCGACCACCGGATGAGCTGCTGAGGCGGGATTTCGCAGGAAACCTCGGCATCATTTACGTGGCTGACGAAGAGGATTCGTTTAGAGTGATCACCCCTGGTGATGTCGATCGCTGGGAAGAGGAACTCGATGAAATCAATGAAATTGCATTGAAGAACTTGGTTGATCGAACTCCGGGGCTCCGTTGCGAGCAAGAACTGTGTGGTTCGTCTACCGGCGATGGGTACGATGCTACAAGGTTAATTAGCGATGAATTACGACGACCTATTACTGATCAAATTGGCCAAGCTGTTTACGCGGTACCGCAATCAGCCGTTTTCGTTGCTCTTCCAAGGCGATTGGCGGACGAAATCCGCGGCACCGTGTTAGAGCAGTTCACGCGGTCGGATCACTCCCTCAGCCTCGAGATCTTCGTCGAAGACGGTGGAAGGTTCGTGGTGCTTCCCGAGTGAGCGTCTGGGTCGTACTCGTCGCCGCGGGCAAGGGCCAACGACTCGGAGCCGACAGACCGAAGGCATTCGCGAATCTTGCCGGGAGGCCCCTTCTCGCCGAGAGCCTCGAGCGGCTCGAGAACTGCGAGTGGATCGAGGACATCGTGATCGTCGCGCCTGAGGGCTGGGAAGAGCCCGCCGTCCTGCTCGCGGAGGAGCTGAGCGCGAGTAAGGTGGCTACGTGCGTGCCGGGCGGGCAAACGCGTGCGGAGTCAGTTCGCGCGGGCGTCCACGAGGTTGCTCACGCAGCATCCTTGATTCTCGTTCACGATGCGGCTCGCCCGCTCGTGTCGTGTGAGCTAGTTGATCGACTCGTGCGCGCTCTTGAAGAAGGATGGGACGGCGCGGTGCCGGCGCTCGGCCTCACGGACACGGTGAAGCGGGGAAGGGGTGAGGCAGTCGTCGAGACGGTCGACCGAAGCGACCTTTACGTCGTCCAGACACCGCAGGCATTCGTCGCAGACGTTTTGCGTGGAGCAGTTGACGGCCCGTTGGAGGGTGCAACGGACTGCGCGGGTCTGGTCGAGGCTTCCGGAGGCCGGATCCGGCTCGTGCCTGGTGACGAGCGGCTGATCAAGGTAACGACTTCCGTCGAGCTCGCCTTGGTCGAGGCTCTGATGGCGGGTGGCAACCATCCGTGATCGTCGACTATCACATGCACTTGCGCGGTCCCAGCGATGGCCCTGAAGGCCCGCCCGAATTCACGGTCGCCGCGGTGGAGAGGTACGTGGAGGCAGCTGACCAGCGAGGACTAGACGAGATCGGCTTCACCGAGCACCTCTACTACTTCAAGGAGTTCGCCGAACTGCTCGAGCATCCGTATCAAGAAGGCCGCACGACGTACGACCTCGACACCTACTGCGGGGCGATTCTCGATGCAAGGCGCCAAGGCCTCGGGGTCAAACTCGGGCTCGAGGTGGAGTTTCTACCTGGTACCGAAGAGCAGATGCGGAGGATCCTTGGCAGCTATCCGTGGGACTTCCTGCTCGGCTCCGTCCATCTCATCGACGGTGAGGCGGTCGACATGCGACCCGGCATCTGGGACAGTCTTGATCCCGAAGAAGTCTGGCACCGCTACTTCGATCTGCTCTGTGAACTCGCCGAGAGCCAACTTGTCGACGTCCTCGCGCATCCAGATCTCGTCAAGATCTTCGGCGACGGAATCGACCCTTCAGAGCTCGCCGAGATCTATGAGGGTTCGGCTGCGACTGTTTCCAGGACCGGCGTCGCAGTCGAGATCTCGACCGCCGGACTTCGGAAACCGGTTGCCGAGATCTATCCCTCTACGGACCTGCTGCGCGCGTTCCGCGCACACGGTGTCCCGATCACGCTTGCATCAGACGCGCACGTCTCGCACCTAGTAGGACATGACTTCGACCAAGCGCTTGGTCTTGCCAAGGAGCGCGGTTACGAGACCGTGACCGTCTTCGAGGGACGCCAAGCCCGGCAGGAGCCACTCGGCTAGTCTCTTGCGCCACCAGTTTCGCGTTTTGAGCCAAAGGAGACCCTGTGGGTGAGTACAGAGTCGGAATCGGAGTCGATGCTCACGCCCTCAAGGAGGGCACTCCGCTGGTGCTTGCTGGAGTCGAGTTTCCGAATCAGCCTGGCCTCGTCGGGCACTCGGATGGTGACGTGATCTCACACGCGATGGTGGACGCGGTTCTGGGCGCGGCCGGTCTCGGCGACATTGGTCAACTCTTTCCCTCAGGCGAAGACACCTGGCTCGGGGCCTCTTCTCTGATGCTCCTCGAGCACGCCTACGAGCAGGTCGTTAGCCGTGGCTACGAGCTCGTCAACGCGGATTGCGTTTTGATCGGCGAAGAGCCCCGCATTGCCTCGGTGCGTAACGAGATGGCCACCAAGCTGGCCAAGGCGATGGGAGTCGATGCCGACCGCATCACCGTTCGGGCCACAACGACTGACCAGCTCGGGTTTACCGGACGCGGTGAGGGCCTTGCCGCCCACGCCGTCGCGCTGCTTCGCCAGGGCGGTTCGGACGACGTGTAGCTAGGAGGCTCGGCGGCTGTCGGATTCGTCCCATCGGCCGAACACGAGGCTTGCGTTATGGCCGCCGAATCCGAACCCGTTCGAGAGCGCGTACTTCACCTCTGCGGGACGGGCCTCATTCGGGATGAAGTCGAGATCGCAGTCAGGATCGGCGGTCTCGAAGTTGATCGTCGGCGGAAGCACGTTGTCACACATCGCCAGAATCGTGAAGCCGGCCTCGACGGCGCCGGCGGCGCCGAGCATGTGGCCGGTCATGGATTTCGTCGAAGAGACCGGGAGCTTCTTTGCGCCGTCTTCGCCGAAGACCAGCTTGAGGACGGTCGTCTCGGCCGCGTCACCCTGTGGAGTCGAGGTTGCGTGTGCGTTCAGGTAGCCGATCTCACCTGGCTCGAGACCGGCCTCATCCAATGCGATCTGAAGGGCTCTACCCGGCTGCCGTCCGCTCTCGTCAAGGGCGGTGACGTGCCAGGCATCGGCGGTCAGGCCGTAGCCGAGGAGCTCGGCGTAGATCCTCGCGCCGCGCGATCTCGCGTGCTCGAGTTCTTCGAGGACGAGAATCCCGGCGCCCTCTCCCATGACGATACCGTCGCGGTTCTTGTCGAACGGTCGGCACGCCTTCTCTGGGTCGTCGTTTCGAGTCGACATGGCCCTCATCGCGGCGAATCCTGCGATGCCGATCGGTGTGATAGTGGCCTCGGAGCCGCCCGCGAGCATGATGTCGGCCCGGCCGTCGCGAATGTACATCGCGGCATCTCCGATCGCGAACGCGGATGCGGCGCACGCCGTGCAGGACGCGGCGGCGGGCCCCTGGGTGCCGAGCTCGATCGACACAACCGCGGCCGCCATGTTCGGGATGAGCGCCGAGACGACGAACGGGCTCATCCTGTCCGGACCCTCCTTGGTGAGATGTTGAAAGCCGTTGCCCAGCGTCTCGAGCCCGCCCATTGCCGAAGCTACCGAGACGCCGACTCGCTCCGGAGCCTCGTGAGCCTGAATATCGAGTTCTGCGTCAGCAATCGCTTCACGTGCCGCGACGATCGCGAAGTGGGAGAAGCGATCCGTGCGGCGCGCAGCCTTCTTGTCAAGGGCCACGGTCGGATCAAAGTCCTTGACCTCACATGCAAAGCGAACGCGAAGGTCGCTCGGATCGAACAACGTGATCGGGCCCGCTCCGCTTCGACCTTCGATGATGCCTTGCCACGTGGATTCTCGGTCGTGACCGAGCGGCGTGATCATGCCGATGCCAGTGACCACGACCCTTCTCCGTTCATTTCCGTTGCTCTTCACGGGGAGTAAGACGATACAGGGTGACCGCGGGTTGCACCCTGCGAGGTACTACTCGGCACGAGAGTTGCTGCTTCGAGTTCGCCTAGCTTGCGGCTGGAAGCGTGAAGGAAATCCGCGCTCCGCCTTCGGGTCGATTCTCGGCCCAGATGCGGCCACCCTGCGCCTCGACCAGTCCACTTGCGATTGCCAGACCGAGTCCGGCTCCGCCTCCGCTCGAGCGGGCCGGATCGCCGCGCCAGAATCGGTCGAACACCCGACGAAGTGAGTCAGCCGGGAAACCCTCGCCTGTGTCCTCGACGCTCACGCAGACCTCCGCGGCGCGGGGCTCGACGACGATTCCGACGGCACCATCGGAGGGGGTGTGGCGAAGCGCGTTCGTCAGCAGGTTGTACAAGACCCGCTCGACCTTGTCGGGAGCGCACATGACTGGGGGCACGTCGTCATTGATCTGGGCCTTGAGCGTGATGTGACGGGCATGAGCCTCGGCTTCGAGCCCGCGTATGCACGACTCGACCATTCCCGGGAGCGGCGCCGCGGCTAACTCGAATGTGAGTACGCCGGCGTCGATGCGCGCGAGTTCGAAGAGGTCGTCGACGAGACCACTCATTTTTTCAACCTGACTCTGGATTGCGGGGAGGTACTGATCAGGCTCGGCGAGGCCGTCTTCCAGCGCCTCGAGCATCGCCTGAATCGAGGCCAGCGGCGTCCGGAGGTCGTGACTTGCCCACGCGACGAGTTCCTGCCGGGCGTCGAACAGCTGCTCGATGCTCGTCCCCATCTGGTTGAAGGACCGGGCGAGCTCGACGACTTCCTTTGGACCCTCCTCTGGCGCTCGCGCCGTCAGATCTCCGTGGGCGAATTCCCTCGCCGAGTTGCCGAGCTGATCGAGCGAGCCATGGATCCACCGGGCGAGGGCGAGCGCCGCGATGATTGCCGCCGCGGACGATGCTGCGGCCACGGCGAGAATTGTCAGATCGTGTCCCGAGTTGAACATCACGACACCGGAGAGCAACACCGCGGCAAGTGGGAGGAAGACCGCCAGAAGGCTGAGGCCGACGAGCTCGAGCCGGAGCGTCGGCAGCCTTCGGATCACGACGGCGGCCGCGAGGCCGGCACCGAGGGTTGCGAGGGCGACGATGATCGCAAACGTGATCACGGCATGAACCTGTATCCGACTCCCCAGACGGTCTGGAGATAGCGGGGATGTGATGGGTCGTCCTCGATCTTCTCGCGGAGTCGCCTCACATGAACGGTCACGGTGCCGGTGTCTAGCGCTGCTTCATAGCCCCAAACGCGATCCATCAGCTGATCGCGCGAGAAGACCTGCCGAGGATGACTGGCG
Source organism: uncultured Gaiellales bacterium (assembly GCA_964436315.1). GTDB lineage: Bacteria > Actinomycetota > Thermoleophilia > Gaiellales > Gaiellaceae > CAYTCZ01. The sequence continues at coordinate 9,353 of CAYTCZ010000036.1, forward strand.
AGAAACCGAAGCAGGTCGAATTCCTTGACCGTGAGCCGGAGAACATCTCCGTCCTTCGCGACCTCTCGAGTGGCGGGGTCGATCGTAAGGCGATCAAATTCGAGCCGTTCGCTGGTCGCCGCGGCCGGGCTCACCCGCCGGAGCACAGTCCTGACGCGAGCCGTCAGCTCGCGCGGCGAGAACGGCTTCGTGACGTAGTCGTCAGCGCCGAGCTCGAGCCCCACGATCCGATCCGCTTCCTCGCCGCGAGCGGTCAGCATGATCACCGGCAGGTCGGAATTCCCACGGATCCAGCGACAGAGCTCGAGCCCATCGGTCCCCGGGAGCATCACGTCGAGAACGACGAGACTCGGGGCGTGTCGCTCGATCAGGCTGCGCGCAAGATTGCCATCGCCCGCCTCGAGCGTCTTGTAGCCCTCACGCTCGAGATAACGGACAACAACTTCGCGGACGATCGGCTCGTCATCGACAACGAGAACGGTGCTCACCCCTGAATTGTGCAGCTCACTTCTTAAGAGCGTCTTACAACCGTCCTCCAACGGTCACAGGTGGTGCCACTGCTTTGGCCGCCAGCCCTGCGCTGCAACGGCAAGTTATTCTTGTCTCATTGAGGCCGGTGCGAACGGGATGTCCACTGTCTCTCCTTTCACCCGAACCATTCGATGCCGGTGACGTCCTGTCCGTCCTGCGGGCACGAGAACCGACCGGGCCGGAAGTTCTGCTCTGACTGCGGCACCGAGCTCGGCTTCGTATGCACCGCGTGCGGGACACGGAACGAACCTGGAGAGCGCTACTGCGGTGAGTGCGGTCAGCTGATGACCGCCGGAGCTGCCCCGCTCCCTTCACAAGAGAAGTCCGGGCCCACCCCTACACAAGAACCAGAATCCTTTGCCGGTGGTCGGTACTCGGTCACGAAATTTCTCGGTGAGGGCGGAAAGAAGAAGGTCTACCTCGCACGCGACAGCGTCCTAGATCGTGGCGTCGCCTTCGCCCTGATCAAGACCGAGGGTCTCGACGAGACCGCACGAACCCGCGTCGCCCGCGAGGCTCAGGCGATGGGACGACTCGGCTCCCACCCGCATATCGTCACCGTCTTCGACCTGGGCGAGGAGGGAGACCAACCGTTCATGGTCACCGAGCTGATGGAGGGCGGGGACGTCGAAGGTCTGATCGAACAGGCTCCCGACCACGTTCCCCTCGAGAAAGCCATCGAGATCGCGAAGGAGATTTGCGAGGGCCTCGAGTTCGCGCATGCAAAGCAACTCGTCCATCGCGACCTCAAGCCCGGCAACATCTGGCTGACGGAGGACGGCGTAGCGAAGATCGGTGATTTCGGGCTTGCACTCGCCCAGGACCGCTCACGCCTTACGGCCGAGGGCCTGATGGTCGGCACGGTAGCCTATATGCCCCCCGAGCAGGCTCTCGGCGGCGAAGTGAGTCGGCGTTCCGACCTCTACTCGCTCGGCGCGATGCTCTACGAGCTCGTCACCGGGCGACCACCGTTCGTCGGCGACGAGTCGGTCGCGATCATTTCCCAGCACATCAACACGCCGCCGGTTGCGCCTACCTGGCATAACGCGGACTGTCCACGCTCGCTCGAAGCGCTAATCATGCGCCTACTCGCCAAGGATCCGTCCGAGCGACCCGAGACTGCGGCCGACGTTCTCCGGGCGCTCGAAGCGATCGACGTTGACGCTGTCGGCGAGGAGACTGAATCCCGAGCAGAGGAAGAACCCTCGCTCGACCGTCTTGCCGCCGGTGTCTTCGTGGGACGGCAAAAGGAGATGAGTGAGCTCAAGGCTGCTCTAGAGGACGGGCTATCGGGCCAGGGACGACTGGCGATGCTGGCCGGGGAGCCGGGGATCGGCAAGACGCGGACGGCACTCGAGCTTGCGACCTACGCGCGTCTTCGTCGCGCCCAGGTGCTCTCAGGGCGCTGCTACGAGGGCGAGGGGGCACCGCCCTACTGGCCCTGGGTGCAGGTGATCCGCTCCTATGTGCGTGAATGTGAGCCTGAGCAGCTGCGCTCAGAGATGGGGACCGGTGCGGCCGAGATCGCGGAGCTCGTTTCCGATGTTCGTCAACGCCTCCCCGACGTTGGACCACCACCCGCGCTCGAGGATCCCAAGCAAGCACGCTTTCGCCTCTTCGATGCAATCACGGCGTTCCTGAGGAGTGCCTCTTCGAGTCAGCCGCTCGTACTCTTCTTCGACGACCTGCACTGGGCGGACAACGACTCGCTGGCGTTGCTCGAGTTCGTTGCCCGCGAACTGGCCGGAGCACGACTGCTGATCCTCGGAACCTACCGCGACGTCGAACTCTCCCGCCGCCATCCGCTATCGCAGACCCTCGCCGAGTTGACGCGGGAGCATCTCGGCGAACGGATCCTCTTGCGCGGTCTCGGTGAGGCCGACGTGGGACGCTTCATCGAGGCGACCTCGGGCATTGTGCCCCCGTCCGAGCTCGTCGAGGCCGTACACATGCAGACGGAGGGGAACCCGCTCTTTGTCACCGAGGTTGTACGCCTGTTGGTGCAGGAAGGCACGCTTACACCCGAGCGCCTTGCAAGAGGCGAACGCTGGAGCGTCGGTATCCCGGAGGGAATCCGGCAGGTGATCGGCAGGCGACTCGACCGCCTCTCCGAGCGCTGCAACGATGTGCTTACGGTCGCGGCTGTGATCGGCAGGGAGTTCGGCTTCGGAGAGCTCAGCCGGCTGATCGAAGACCTTTCTGACGAGCGCCTACTTGAGGTACTTGAGGAGGCGCTTGCCGCACGAGTGGTCGAGGAACTTCCGCGTGCCGCTGAGCGCTACCAATTTACCCATGCGCTGATCCAGGACGTCCTGGAAGACGAGCTCTCGACGACTCGACGGGTGCGCCTCCATGCCCAGATCGCACCGACACTCGAGGAGCTCTACGGCGCCGATGCGGAGGCCCACGCAGCGGAACTCGCCCACCACTACGCTGAGGCCGAGTCACTCCTCGGGTCCGACAAGCTCGTGCACTACTCACAGGTTGCCGGCGAGCGAGCACTGGCGGCCCGTGCGTATGAGGAAGCCGCCGGGCATTTTGAGCGGGCCCTCTCGGCAAAGGAGGGGCAACCCGAGGATGCCGAATCCGCTGAGCTCCGCTTCGGACTCGGTCGGGCTCAGCTTGAGGCGCTCCGCGCACACGATCTCGGCCGAGCGGTGGCGAATATGACGCGTGCGTTCAACCACTACGTCGAAGCTGGTGAACTCGATCGGGCCATCGAGGTTGCCACACATCCTGTTTTGCCGTCGTGGTCCCTTAGTCAGACGGAGTTCGGAGAAATGGTGAAACGGGCGCTCGAGTTCGTCGACCCGGATACCGCCGCGGAGGGACGTCTCCTCATCACGCACGGATGGTTCCTGAACACGGTCGAGGCCGACTACGACGGAGCCCGGCGTGCCCTCGATCGTGCGCTGGTGATCTCGGAGCAGTTAGGCAACCCTGCCCTGGCGCGAAGCGCGCTCGCTGCCACCACGCAGCTCGAATGGACGAACCTGGAGTTGGATCAATGCTTGAAGACGTGCTCACGGCTGACGGAGTTCGCCAGGCAGGCTGGAGATGAGCGCAGCCACATGGTCGCGAGTCTCCCTATGAGTCGGGTACTTACGGCCGCCGGAAAATCCAAAGAGGCCCGCTCGTATGCTGCATCCGCGCTCGACACCGCCGAACGCTTCCGCGACCGCTGGTGGCTTGCCACCGCCGGCTCTGCGCTCGCCGGACTCTCTGCGCTTGAGGGAGACTGGCCGGGCGCCCGTGATGTCGGTGATCTTGCTCTCGCCGGTCAACCCAGTGATGCCCGCGTTCTCGGGCCTCGGGCACTGGTGGAGTATCAAGTTGGTGAATTCCAGGATGGGGCTGTGTACCTCGACCGCATGCAAGAGGCGGCGGAGCAGTTTCCGCCACCAGGACCGCTCGGCGAGCACGCGCTCGCGATCGCCTTCATCCCGCTCCTTGGCCGTATCAGCGGCCTCGACGAGCGCAACCAGCTCGCCGAGGCCCTAGCGCAGAAGCTCCTCGCGCTTCCCCTCCTACCTGTATTTCGAGTCCCTGCGCAGAGCGGGCTTGCGCTCCTGGCCGTACAACGCGAGCAGACCGAGGCCGCCGAGAGCTTCTACGCGGCGCTCGAGTCGCAGCGAGGAAGCACCATTCCTCTCATGCCCATCTCAGCAGATCGGCTGTTGGGGCTGCTTGCACTTACGCTCGACCGAATCGAGACGGCTGTAAACCATTTCCAGGATGCTCTCGCCTTCTGCAATCGTGCCGGCTACCGGGCGGAATACGCCTGGACAGCCTCCGACTATGCCGAGGCCCTGCTCCAACACGCTGCCGGCGACGACCGAGAGAAAGCGGCCCGACTTCAGGAAGAGTCACTCGTGATTGCGCGCGAACTCGGCATGCCTCCGTTGATCGAGCGCGTCCTGGCTCGCCGGGAGATTCTCAACGCTTAGCCCAAGCTCATTGGCACTTCCCGAGGCCGCCGCGATGGACGCGGCGGCCTCGCGCTACCCGTCTCCGATGAAGCGTTTTCTGATCCTCAGTCTCGGCGTCATGGCGCTGGTAGCTCTCGCCGTGACGCCGGCGCTCGCCGGAGCTGGGGGTGTGATCAGGTGGTCATCACGAATCTGACGCCGGCGGGAGCCGGTGCTCCGGGTTCACAGCCCTTATCAGCGCCGCTTCTCGTCGTTCACAGCGGCAATGCCGATGTCTGGAGCGTCGGCGACGCCGCAACTCATGTCGTAGCAGCGATCGCCGAGGACGCGAACAACGCACCGGCGGAAGAGTTGCTCAAGAAGGTCAAGGGCGTGCGGAGCCCAAAAACCGGGAAAGGTGGCCCGATTGCCTCGGGCGTCAGCGCCACCTACACGGTGCGGACGAAGGCCAAGCAGAACCGGCTCGGAATCAAGAATCGCGGTGCACTGACCCCGCCGTCTACGGTTGGAGTGGTGCGGTAGCCATGATTACCGTCGAGAAGTCCGACCCGCTTCCTCCTCCTCCGGCAAGGCGACTCTGTTGCCGGAGACCACGACGAGGCCGTCGCGGACGAGCGCCGCGACGGCCTCGTCGTCAAGGTCGTTGGTGTTACAACCGCCTGGAGCTCGGGTGACGGCGCGGAGCACATCGGCGCGCCGTTGCCTGAACGATCCCTCGAACGGCCCTTGCCGGCGCTTCGCCGGATAACGTGAGCCCGCCGAGAGGCATTCAGAGGCGAGGGGACACGAGGAGCAACGGGGAACTCGAGCGAGGCAGACCGTGGCACCGAGATCCATGAGCGCCTGTGCTGAGGCGGGGCTGAACTGGCCGCCCGTGCGCTCCAGAACGCGGCGCACATTGGTGTCTACCGGAAGGACCCACTCGTCGTGTGCGAATCGGGCGATGGCGTCAGCTGTGTAGCGTCCCACACCTGGCAGTTCCGTCAAATCTTCAGGCCAGCCCCGGGCGGCGATATGACGCGATGCCTCGTGGAGGTGGATCGCTCGTCGGTTGTAGCCGAGACCCTGCCATTCCTGGATGACGCGGGCTCTTGCCTCGCTCGCGAGCGATTCGACATCTGGCCACCTCTCAATCCATGCGACATAGCGAGGCAGGACGCGGTCGACTTGCGTCTGCTGGAGCATGATCTCGGAGACGAGGATTGCGTACGGATCGCGAGTTCTGCGCCAGGGGAGATCGCGCCTTTTCTCTGCGTACCAGGCGAGTAGCGCCTCCTCCACGTCGGTCCGAGTCTACTTTGGCGGCATGCGCGCTCGTGTTTGTCGGGCTGGGGGCGAGGGCCGGTGTAACGTTGGGCAAGCGATGGTGAGGGTTCGTTTCGCGCCAAGTCCGACTGGCTCGATTCACGTGGGAAGTGCCTTGACCGCTGTGGCGAATCGAAGGTATGCGGACAAGCGCGCCGGCGTGATGGTTCTACGGATCGACGATACCGATGCAGCTCGAAGCGACCGAACAACCGAGGCTGGGATTGAGTCGGATCTCGAGTGGCTCGGAATCGCGTACGAAGAGGGGCCGATCCGCCAGAGCGAACGCCAAGAGCTGTATCGGAGCTCGGCAAGGGATCTGCTTGAAGGCGGGTTTGCCTCCGAAGACGATGGTGCTATTCGGTTGGTTTTGGGTCACCGTCCGACGCTCCTCAGGGCTGATGGAACCGCCACCTACCATCTCGCCTCTGTCGTCGACGATCTCGATCTCCACATCACGCACGTCATCCGGGGCAAGGACCATCTTCCGAACGCGGAGCTCCACGAGAGTCTGACCAAGGCTCTCGGAGGGTCACCCCCCGAGTACATCCACCACGGGCTTCTGGTCGGCCTCGACGGCAAGAAGCTCTCGAAACGTCATGGCGCTGCGTCGATCGGCGATCTGCGTGACCAAGGAATTCCTTCCGAAGCCGTTCGTCGCTATTTGGAAGAACTCGATCTTCCGAGAGGAGACGTCCATTTCGACGAAAAGCGGCTGCGACGTCTGTCGGTCGACGTCATCGAAGGACTCCCGGATGACGAGCTTGCCGCGCGCGTCGGGGTGCCCATCGCCCTTGTACCGGCACTCCGTGGGGCGCGAGATCTTGTTGAGGCGAGAACTTTTGCCGATTCGATACTCAATCGGCCCGAACTCTCGGGGGCGACGGACTCGGCCGAAACGCTTGTCCGTTTCCGCGAGTTCCGCGAGAGAGTGAACGCGGATTTGAGCGAGCAGCAAGCGAGAGAGATCGTCCGTGAGTTGAAAGCGGTCGGCGGAAATCTCCGGTCTCTACGGGTCGCGCTCACGGGGGCAAAGCAGGGTCCGGAACTTTGGACGGTGCTCTTTGCGCTGCCACGCGACGAGGCGCTCAGGCGAATTGACGCCGCTCTCTGAATGCGCGACGGTGCTGAAAGCGTGCTCGATTACGGTGGCGCCGCGGACGCCGATACGCTGTATCGGCTCTTGCCGGCGCTACAGGCGAAATCCTCAAGACTCGCTTTCTAACGCTCCCGATCGACGGAATGAGTGAGGTTTGTTGAAGCTCTACAACGCGCTGTCCCGGCAGAAGGAGGACCTGCCGGCAGAGCCCGGGCCCGTCGGGGTGTACTTCTGTGGCCCGACCGTCTACCAGCGGATCCACATCGGGAATGCTCGCCCATACGTGATCTCGATGTGGCTGAAGCGGTGGCTCGAGTTTCAAGGGTACGAGGTCAAGCTCGTCGAGAACATCACGGATATCAACGACAAGATCTACGACGCTGCGCGAGCTCAGGGCATTGCTAGCGGCGACTTGGCTCGCCAGGCAACTGCTTGGTACCTCCAAGACACAGAAGATCTGGGTCTCGGGCGGCCAGATGTCGAGCCGCTTGCGACCGAGACGCTCGACGAGATCATCGGGCTCATCGGTGAGCTCGTCGATCGAGGGCTTGCGTATGAGTCGCAAGGCGACGTCTATTTCCGTGTCTCGGAATTCCCGGACTACGGGATTCTGTCCGGCGCGAATCTTGACGACATGATCAGCCAAGAGCCTTCTGATCTAAAAGAGGACCCCCGCGACTTCTCGCTATGGAAGGCGACGAAACCGACGGAGGACACGGCGTGGGACTCTCCCTGGGGTCGCGGTCGGCCCGGCTGGCACATCGAGTGCTCGGCGATGGCTGAGAAACATCTGGGACCGTCGTTTGCGATTCACGGTGGCGGGCTCGATCTGCGCTTTCCGCACCACGAGAACGAGATTGCACAATCGCGAGGGGCAGGACGAGAGTTCGCGCGGCTCTGGGCGCACAACGGGATGCTCGAGCTACGCGAAGAGAAGATGTCCAAGTCCGTCGGCAACATCGTGTCGCTTCGGGAAGCCCTCGACACGTGGGGGAGAGAAGCGATTCTGGTCTTCTTCCTCACCGCGCACTATCGGAGCCCGCTCGAGTACTCGGACGAGGCGATGGAGGCCGCGAGCGCACAGGCCGCCGAGTTCCGAACTGCCTATCGAGTGGCGGAGGAGCGCAGCGGCGGCCCATCCTGGGACGATCTTGCGGTCACGCTGGACGACGACTTCAACACGCCGACTGCATTGGCGATCCTCCACGAGTGGCGACGCGGCGGTCGTACTGATCTCCTGGGCAGAGGGCTCGAGTTGTTCGGCCTGGCTATGGACCGCTCTCTCGAGTCTGCCCCGCCAGACGTCATTCGGGTTGCTGAACTCCGTAAAGCTGCGCGGCAGGGTAAGGATTTCGAGGAGGCGGATCGACTCCGCAGCGAGATCGACACCCTCGGCTGGGAGGTTCAAGACGTGTCTGAGGAACCGGGCTATCGCCTCGTGCCAAAGTCTTGACATGAGCAGGGAGATCGTCTTTGGACGCCGACCGGTACGGGAGGCACTTCGGTCAGAACGTCGCGAGGTTCACGAGCTCCTCGCCACCGAGCGTGCTCTTGCAGCCGAATCGTGGCTCCGCGAGGCTCCGGGGCTTCGGGTGCAAGTCAAGAAAGAATCGGCGCTCACGTCGCTTGCGGGAAGCCGTGATCATCAGGGCGTTGTGGCGTTCTGCGGCCCTTATACCTACGCGGACGCGTGGGAAGTTGCGTCCGGTCCGAACCCCCTCGTCGTCTGCCTCGATCAAGTCACCGATCCACAGAACCTTGGCGCGGCTTGCCGCGTTGCTGAGGCGGCCGGGGCGTCGGGAATCGTGGTTCCCGAGCGAAACTCTGCACGGGTGACGGCGGCCGTATGCAAAGCCTCGGCCGGGTCGGTCGAGCATGTCTCGATCGCCCTCGTTGTGAATCTCGCGCGCTACCTCGAAGAGGTCAAAGGTTCCGAGCTTTGGGTGTGGGCCACGGAACCGGATGCCGACAAGACGATGTGGGAGGCCGATCTGACGGGTGGACTTGCTCTGGTGCTCGGGGCTGAGGGCACCGGTATTCGGCCCTCGGTGCGCCGGGTGTGTGACGATGCGTTTGCGATTCCGCTCGCCGGACACGTCGAATCGCTCAACGTTGGAGTGGCTGCTGGAGTGGCCTTGTTCGAGGTCGTCCGACAAAGATCCGGCGCGCGGGCGTCGGTTTCGATCAAGAGGTGACCAGGCTTCGGTGGCCGATCCTCAGAAACGCGCGTTCTACCTGTTCGATGGCTACAACCTGATGAATGCGGCTGAGATTCGAGAGCGGCAGGAGCTCATCGATGACCTCGCCAGCTACCTCGCGTACAAGGGTGCGAGAGGCGTCGTCGTCTTCGATGGACACGGTGACGAGTCCGAGTTTGGCCCGCTTGGAGTTCGATTCGCGGCATCGGCAGACCATCTCATCGAGCGGTTGGCGGCCGAGCGGCGAGATACTCATGACGTTTTCGTCGTGACGTCCGACCGCGAGATTCGCGGTACGACCGGCCAGAACGTCCGCCATCGGAAGGCGAACGAGTTCATGGCTGAGCTAGGAGGAAAGCCCGAGGAAAGCCCGAATGCCACCCAGTCGACGCGGATTGCGGAGTCGCTTGACGCCACCACCCGTGAGCGGCTCGAACGACTTCGCCGGGGGATGGATTGAACTTTCAGGCGGCGACTGCTATTCTCCCAAACCTCAAGTAGCCTCAAGTAGAGGGTGAGAGTTTGAGGGACAGACTTTCACCCCGTTCGTACGCTCCCGCTCAGGAGGAACGGAGGGATGATCAGCCGTCAGACCGCAACGGCCCGTGCGCCTCGCACGCAGGAAAGGACGCAGCGTGAGGTCGATGACCTGCGCCTCGTCATCAAAGCTCGTAACGGCGATGACTCTGCGCTCGAGGCCCTGATACGCCGCTACACAGGCTTCGTTCGACTCAAGGCCAGCTCGTACTTCTTGGCCGGTGGCGATCCCGAGGATCTCATTCAGGAGGGCCTCGTCGGTCTCTACAAGGCTGTGCGCGACTTTCGCTCCGACAAGGAGACGTCGTTCCGGAGCTTCGCCGAACTCTGCATCACGCGCCAGATCATTACGGCGATCAAAGCTGCCACGCGATTCAAACACTCGCCACTGAACACGTATGTGTCGTTCTCGCAGACCCCGACCGGTCAGGACGACGGTGAGTGCACGGTCGGTGACGCACTTTCCGGGCCGAGTGTTGACGATCCGGCGATCTGCGTCATCTCGACAGAAGAGCTGCAGAGTCTCGTGTTTTCGCTCGGGACCGGCCTCTCCAAGCTCGAAAGTGATGCCCTTCGCCTCTACCTCGAAGGGCTCTCATACGAGGAGATGGCCGAGGAGCTGGGATGTGACACGAAGACAATTGACAACGCGCTTCAACGGGTGAAACGAAAGGTTCTGCTCCACCAACGGGATCGCCGGGTTCTGGACTAGGAACGGGCGGGCGTCTGCCGTGAAGCCGGAGGCGGGCTGTAACGCCGGAAACGCTGGCTCGCTTTTCGCGCGCGGGAGCGCGGCAACACCGCCGAAAGGGCCTCGCGCTACAAGGCGCTTGCTCAAAACTGTCGAAAACGCTTGCGCGCCCTCGACAGGCTAAAGCCGGAGGCGGGACTCGAACCCGCGACCTAGCGCTTACAAGGCGCTTGCTCTGGCCAGCTGAGCTACTCCGGCGTGGTCTGCGTGCCGCAAGACTAGCCAGACAGACCAGAAAGACTTCGCCGGATTGCCGCAAACGAGGGACGCAGGCCCTGGCGCCGGAAATGCGCAGCATCTTTGGGCGAATGGAATGATCGGATCTGGCGCCTCGTTCGTATTAAGAGACGCCATGCGAGATCCGAAGGAGATTCGACAAGAACTGGACGAGACGATCGAAGAGCGTTCCGAGCTCTGGAATCGCCTGTCCGAGCAGCACGACTTAGAGCTTGCTGAGCAGGCTGAGCGGCTCTCGGCGCGTATCGAGGAGCTCTGGATGGAGGCCCGCACGGCTCAGGCGCGGTTGAGGTTTGGCGAGCCAGATCTCATCATTGCCAGGGCCCGGACCGAGGAACGTCTAGAGCGCGAGTCGCGCCGACTGAGACGCGCCGCCTGATCAGCTGGATTCTGACCTCACCCTCCCGCGTGCGGCCCTGAGACGGGCTCCTGTCGCGCTACGCTCGTTTTGTGAGGATCCTGCTCGTCTCACAGATGTACCCCGGCCCAGCGGCCCCGGACCTCGGCGTTTTCGTCAAGCGGCTCGAGGAGGAGATCGTCTCTTTCGGCCACGAAGTCTCGCGCGCCGTGATCGATCATCGTCGCGGTGGTCGGCTCAAGTATGCGGGCCTGGGTGTCGACGCGATCAGTGAAGCGAGGAGATTTCGGCCCGACGTCGTGTACGCGCACTTTCTCGTCCCAAGCGGAGCCGTAGCCGCGCTAGCGTCAGCGATTTCTGGCGCGCGACTCGTTCTAACCGCGCATGGTCAAGATGTGCGGAACATCGGGTCAGTTCGAGGCGTGGGGTGGACGACCAAACTCGCGGCTCGTCGTTCGCAAGAGGTGATCGCGGTGTCGAGCTTCTTGCGACAGGAGCTCGAGACCAAAATCCCTGAGTTGGCGGGCCGAATCTCGGTTGTCGATTGTGGCGTGGACCTGGAGCGTTTCCAGGGCCGCGATCCGGAACCACTCCGAGCTGAGCTTGGGTGGAACAGTGAAGGTCCGCGGTTTCTCTGCGTCGGCACGCTTGACGAACGCAAGAACGTCGTCCGCCTGGCGCGGGCCTATCGCGACTTCGACCGCGGCTCACTGGTGTTCGTTGGTGACGGACCCCTTCGCCATGCCGTCGAGAGCACACCCGGCGTGAGAGTCGTCGGTCGCGTGCCGCAAACCGAAGTCGCCTCCTGGGTTTCGGCGTGCGACGTCCTCTGCCAGCCGAGTCTGATCGAGCCGTTCGGCCAAGCGTTGCTCGAGGCGATGGCTAGCGAGCGCTCGGTGGTGGCCACCCGCATCGGGGGACCGCCCGAATTCGTCACTCCGGCTGCCGGCGTGCTCGTTGATCCGGGCAACGTCTCCTCGATCGCGGCTGGTCTCGCTCGGGCAGCTGAGCTCCAGTCGCCAAATCCGCTCGCCAGAAAGATTGCCGAGCAGCACGACGTTCGAGTGCAGGCTCGACGCATTGCTGACCTGCTTGCCGCCGAAGGGTAACGCGTGGGTCGATCGGGTACCAGCGACAGTCACGGACACCACCATCACGGACTCGCGGGTGTAAGAAACCGGCGACTTCTTCTTCTCTCACTTGGGCTCATCCTCGTGACGATGGGCGCCGAGCTCGTTGTCGGCGTGGTCGCGAACTCACTCACGCTGCTCGCTGACGCCGGACACATGCTCACAGATGCCGTGGCGCTTGGCCTTGCGGCAGCTGCCGCCTGGGTAGCGTCGAAGCCCCCGCGCGGGCGATGGACCTACGGGTTAGGGCGGATCGAAATCCTCGCTGCTCAGCTGAACGGGGTGATCTTGGGCGTGCTGGGCATCTGGATTGTGTACGAGGCCGTGAAGCGGCTTATCGACCCCCTCGAGGTTGATGCAGCGCTGGTCGGCTGGGTTGCACTCGTCGGTCTCGTTGTCAGCATCGCCATCGTCATTCTCCTCTCCCGCGCGCAAGGACAAAGTCTCAACATCAGGGCCGCGTATCTCCATGTCGCGGCCGACGTTGCCGCCTTCATCGGGACCGGGATCGCAGCGCTTTTGATCCTACTGACGGGGTGGAATCGGTTCGATCCACTTGCCTCGCTCGTCGTCGCGGGCCTTCTGTTCTGGGGTGCGTACACGCTCCTTCGCGAAACGACCAAGATCTTTCTCGAGGGGGCGCCCCAATCCGCTCCTCCGACAGCGGTTGGTCGTGCGATCGCGAACCATCCGGGAGTCGTTGACACGCACGACCTGCACATCTGGACCGTGACGAGTGGCTTTCCGGCGCTGTCCGCGCATGTCCTCGTTGAGTCTGACGGCGACTGTCATCGGGTGAGGCTCGAACTCGAGCGGATGTTGACCGACCAATTTGGGATCGAGCACACGACCCTTCAGGTCGAGCACGTCGGTGTCGACCGTGGCCTCGAGATCACCCGGCGCGACCGGTAGGCGCCGCGGCGCCGGCAACGTCGGCTGGGAGCCGGTCGGGTGGAGATGCCGCCAGCCGCTATTCTGAACCCGTGCTCGCCCTTTCAGCCATCCTGCAGGTTCTGCTCTCCGTGTTCCTGATGGTGCTTATCCTGATGCACTCTGGGCGGGATACGGGCTTCGGCGGTCTTGGCTTTACGCCGACTTCCCAAGGAGGCCAGCACATCGTCGAGCGGAACCTCACCCGTCTCACCGTGGTTGTCGCATTCCTGTTCGGCGTCAACTCGATCGCTCTCTGGTACCTCTTGTAGTTTCGGCGCGTCGTTAGAGGCCCGGACTCGATCCAACCCCGACGATCGCGAATGCCCGTGTCGCTACGGCAGGGACGATGGTTCCGGACGGGAATCTCGCTCCGTAGAAGTCGTTCCGATTCACGAGCGTCACGCCCGCCGAGAGCCCAAGAAGCTGCTTCAGCAGTTCCGGGAATGAGGTCGTGAACCGGAGGTTGACGAGCGGCTCCGCAACCTTCCCTGCCCGGATACGAAACGTCCCATCGCGGGTCATTCCGGTGAAGGTGCCCGAGCGCGGCTCCACGATCCCGAGGTAGTGGAGTCGGGTGATGTAGATCCCGTCGTCGACCAGTGCCACGAGGTCGTCCCAATTCGCCTCGCCGCCAGGAACGGAGAGATTGAACGGGATCGGGCCGGAGGCCTGAGTTGCGGCCGGCAGCGCGTGTCCCGTTGAGCCCTCCTCGCGCTCGGCACGGAGAGCAGTCCGACGGTCCCAGACGACGTCCCGGGCCACACCGGCCTCGACGATCGTGACCGGCTGCTTCGGAACTCCCTCGAAATCGAAGGCTTTGGCGAAACCGCGCGGGTCGCCACCGTCGTCGTAGAGCGAAAAGCTTGGATGGAACAGTCTCTCTCCGAGCCGGTCGGCGAAGTTGCTGCGACCTTCGAGGAGTGCGAGACCTCCGAGCGAAGTGAATCCGAAGTAGAAGAGGAGCTCAGAAAACGCGTAGGGCTCCAGAAATGCGCGGTACGTCCCCGGCTCCAATGTGGTTGCGCCAGACGTGCGCTGAGCCTTGTTGGCAGCCTCGCGGCCGACGGTCTCCGGACTGAGGTCTCCGGCGCGGTGGGACGACGCTTCTGCGTACCCCGATTGGCCATCGCTCGCCGCAAGAGCGAGTGCCGTCGCATCGGTCATCTGCTGCTCGACGGCGAGGCCGGTGCTGGAGGCAACGGCGAGTTCTGTGGTGCCACTCGTGAAGTACCCGAAGAGACCGTAGTCGGGCGCCGCTTTTATTGTGGTCCATGCACGCTCAGCTTGGTCAGCGGGACTGAGCCTCGCGGTTTCGAGGTCGAAGCCTTCGACGCGAGGAACCTCGGCCGACGCAGGCAACCCGGGCCAGCTGGGATCCTTCGGAGAATTGTCTGCCGCCTCGGCCGCTCGCTTGGCAGCTGACCGTAGGCCTTCGCGATCTGTCCGGTTCGTGAACGCTGCTCCGACTCGCCCGTCTCGAACGACTCGCACCGTGACGGATTCGTCATTGATCAGTGTCGGTTGGTGAACGGTGGAGTTCGCGAAGCGGACGAGCCCTGATTGCTCGGTCTGGGCGACAGCATCCGTTTCGTCGCCCTCGGCGAGTCGCCACGCCTGGTCGGCAAGTTCGAGAGCGCGACTCATCAAACCCCGACCCGGCTCCCAGACTCGCCGGGGCCGCCGCTGACCTCCCTCCACTTCCAGCTTATCGCTGAAAAGGGCACGGGTGTGCACCGCCGCGGACCGATTGGTGAGCCTAGCGGCGTCAAAACTCGAACACTGGAACAGCCTTCACGACCCGAGTCCAACCTGTACATCGCGAAAACGAGCCGGAGCGGTGCCGTGCGAGACGTGAGCAACCTGCCCTGGCTGTCCCTTACCGCAGTTCGTCACTCCGTACAGCCTCCATTCCTCAGGCCCGCCCACGGCGTCCAACTTCGCCCAAAAGTCCGGGGTGATGCCCGTATAAGTTGCATCGCGCAGCATTCGACCAAGCCGCCCCTTGGTGATCTCCCAGGCGGCCTGCGTGCCGAACTGGAAGTTAAGCCGTTTATCGTCGATCGACCAGCTCTTGTTCGTCTCGAAGTAGATGCCCTCGTCAACCTCGCCGATGAGGTCTTCGAGCGAACCCTGGCCAGGCTCAAGATGGAGATTCGTCATGCGAACCAGTGGCATGCGGCTCCATCCGTCGGCGCGCATCGATCCGCCGCCGCCTTGGCCGAGCTGCGCTGCAGTCTCCCTCGAGCTGAGGAAGTTGGTGAGGACCCCGCCGTCGACAACGGCATGCCGTTCGGCCGGGACTCCCTCGTCGTCGAACGCGAAGCTGCCAAGGCCGCCCGGCGTCGTCGGATCGGCCGTGATGTTCATGAGTTCCGAGCCGTACCGAAGCGATCCTAGATTCTCGGCAGCGAGAAAACTGGTGCCTGCGTAGGAGGCCTCCGTCCCGTAGATCCGATCAAGTTCGGTCGGGTGTCCCACCGATTCATGAACCTGGAGCATCATCTGCTCTGAGTCGAGAACGATGGTCGTCGTGGTCGCGGGACACGGGTCGGCTCGAAGGAGAGCCGCGGCCTGTTCGGACACTCGAGGCGCCTCCCGCTCCAGAGCGAGTTCCTCAACAAACTCCCAGCCGGCCTGCGCGCTCGTGCCGCCGTGGGCGCTCGGATAGCTCCTGATCTGAAGTCGGCCGTCTCCGACTGCGAGCGCGTCGATTCCGCCTCCGCACTCAATGAAGACCTGGAAGACGCTTACTCCGTCGGACGTCTCGAGCGCCTGCTCCTCGCGGCGCGCCCGGACCGCTGCCTCTGTCGTATCGACGTCTTCGTGTGCCATTGCCGCTTCGGCACGAAGACAGAGTTCAACCTTCTCTGCAAGAGGCACCTCGAACGGATCGCGCTCGATCGGCGTCTGATACTCGCCGCTCGTGACCGAGATCGGCGCGAGTCGCGTCTGCCGATCGTTCGCCTCGAACGCGCTCGCCTTGGCGAAGCTCACCGCCCGTGCCGCGGAGTCCTGCGCGCCCGCCTTCGTCAGCCGGCGATCGCAAGAAAAGCCCCAGGAACCGTTGACGAGCACCCGTACGCCGATGCCCTCGCTCTCGCCGTCGGAGACCGAGTTGACCTCTCCATTTTTCGTCGAGACCTGCTGAGTTCGACGGCAAAGCGCTCGAGCATCGGCGTATTCGGCACCGCGGCGGATCGCGGTATCAATAGCCTCCCGGCAGGTCTCGCGCATCGGCTGCCTAGCTTACTGTGGTCGCTCGCGTGCGTCGTCCGCGCTGTCTCGACCGCTCTTGCCACGCGATTCCTTGATTCCTGGGAATGTCGCTCCCGGAATGATCGCGAGGAACATCAGTAGCGTGACGAACGTCCCGATGTAGCCGGCAGGAACGAGTTCATCGCGACTCCGACCGCGTGGGCGGTGACAATCGGCCAGACGCCGACACGGCTGTCGGGGTAGCCGTAGCTCAGGATGCCGTAGTACGCGATTCCGTTGGCCGTCGTCTGAATGATCTGGAGAACGACGCCGCCAACGACGTATCCGGACGAGATCACGGTGATTTGATCCCAGAGATCGTCGAGCCAGCCGACGATGCCCGCTCCCAGGAGCTGCAACACCAGTACGAGCAGGGCGAAGCTGCCAAGCCAAGCAACGATTTTGAGAATCCGCCGTCTTCGGCTCGTGTCTCGGAGCGGGCTGAGGGCGTCGACTGCCGTACCCACGTCTGTGTGGTCTGTGAGTTCATCAGGGGGCGTAGCGTCGACTAGTGTTCTTGCACGCTCACACCAAGCGGTGCGTCCTCGAGGTGTCGACGGTCTCCTAGCTCGGTTCGTGGGGAACCGCGAGTGCCTCCTTATCGGCTGTCGCCCCACTTACGAGAAGGGCGGCGCCGATGGCCCCACCGAGGTCTCCCAGCGCCGCGAGCCGCATTGCCGGGGCGCGCTCCTCGAGAAACAACTGCGAGCGCATCGCCGCCGAGATCCGGTCGACGTACGGCTGGCCGAGCCGAAGCCCTAGTCCACCGCCGATCACGATCGCCTCGACGTCAAGGAGATTGGCGACCGAGGCGACCCCTACGCCCAAAGCCTCGACCGCCCGGTCGATCAGTCTGACCGCCATGCGATCGTCAGCTCGCAGGGCACGAGCCCATACGCCGCTCGTCAGGCGGTCGCGGCCGCGCTCCTCCATGATTTTGAACAGCTTCGTGTGCTTCCCCTTTTCGACCTGCCGGCGGGCCTCCGCCTCCATCGCGGCCCGCCCGGCATACGCCTCGAGGCAGCCGCGTCTACCGCAGCCGCAACGAGCCCCATCTTTCTTGACAACGACGTGGCCTATCTCGCCAGCCGCTCCTCGCCCGAGCCACCGTTTGCGGTCGAGGACGACTCCGCCGCCAACCCCAGTTCCCCAGAAGACGCCGACGAAGGACGAAAACTCGCGCCCGACGCCAAGAACTGCCTCGCCCTCGACGGCCACGCCCACGTCGTTTCCGAGTGCGACTGGCGGTCCGAGTTCTTCGCTCAGAAACGGCCCAAGCGGGAACGGATCGATCCAGTCCGGGAGGTTCCGAGCGCCCTCGACGGTCCCTGCTTCTGAGTCGACGGCCCCCGGGGAGCCGACGCCAATGCCGACCAAGTCGATCGGCTCGACGTCCGCCTCACGCATGGCCTCGCGAAGGGCCTCAGCGATGGCGTTCCCAACGGCTGGCGGGCCGCCGTCCCGCGGCGTTGGTCGCCGCGACTGGCCAAGGACGTTGCTCTCCGGGTCGACGATGACCGTCTGGATCTTGGTCCCGCCCAGATCAACCCCGGCGCGTGTGCTCATCCTCACACCGAGTGGTTCGGGATCAAGTCCCGATCTTCCATCAAGCCGGCGCCGCCTCGAAGCGAAGCTTGGCCAACCGAAGGTCCTCTGGAATCGTCGTCGGGTACTTCCGAGTGAGGCATGCGCGGCAGAATGCGTCCGACGGCCGTCGGGCGGCGAGTTGGAGCCCCTCGAGAGAGAGATACGCCAGCGTCGTCGCGCCGATCTCCTCCCGCACCTCCTCGACGGTGCGACTCGCGGCAACGAGCTCGTCCTCGCTGGCCATGTCCACTCCGTAGAAGCAAGGGGACACGATCGGGGGAGAGGAGATGCGCACGTGCACTTCTTCAGCTCCGGCCTCGAACAAAACCGACACCAACTGGCGGGTCGTGGATCCTCGAACGATCGAGTCGTCGACGAGGACAACGCGCTTGCCCGCGACTTCGGCGAGCGGATTGAACTTCATCCGGATTCCGTGTTCCCGCAGACTCTGGTCGGGCTGGATGAACGTCCTTCCGACGTAGCGGTTCTTGATCAGTCCGTCGCTATACGGAATGTCGGTAGCGCGCGAGAACCCAATAGCCGCGGGCGTGCCGGAATCCGGGATTCCGATGACGAGGTCGGCGTCTGCCGGAGCCTCCTCCGCCAATCGCTCGCCCATCCGGATGCGAGCGCGATGGAGCTCGACGCCTCTCATCGACGAGTCCGGTCGGGCGAAATAGATGAACTCGAAAATGCACAGAGCGCCGCCGTTTCGCACTTCGACCGCTTGTTCGGCATGGAGACCGGACTCGTCGATGACGACCAACTCGCCCGGTTCAACTTCTCGAACGAGCTCTGCGCCGATGAGGTCGAAAGCGCACGTTTCCGAGGCGAGGACGAAATCGTCGTCCAGTTTGCCGATGGCAAGGGGCCGGATGCCGTTCGGATCACGGAACCCGATGAGCTTGCCTTCCGAAAGGAGTACGGCTGAGAAAGCTCCTTCGATCTTGGCCATAGCCCCTCGAACGGCCTCGGCCAGCGGTCGTTCATCCCGAGCCACGAGTGCTGCGATGACTTCGGTATCTGTCGTTGACGAGAGCTGGGTTCCGAGCGAGGTGAGCTCATCGCGCAGCTCGTTGGTATTGGTCAGGTTGCCGTTGTGACCGAGGGCGACGGTACGTCTGGACCCGTGCTGCACGATCGGCTGCGCATTTGCCCAGTGCGTCGAGCCAGTTGTCGAGTAGCGTGTGTGACCGATCGCGGCGGTGCCTCGCAGCCCACGGAGCTTCTGCTCGGTGAAGACCTGCGTTACGAGGCCCATGTCCCGGAGCGCGGTGACGCGCCCCGCATCTGAAACCGCAATTCCTGCCGATTCCTGTCCCCGGTGCTGGAGAGCGAAGAGACCGAAGTACGAAATGCGTGCGACGTCACGCTCGGGGGCGTAGATGCCAAAGACGCCACACACGTCAATCACCGCTCCGCTGCGTGGAGGGCCAGAGAGATGGGAGATGCTCGGTGAAGGCCACTATTCGTTGAGTCCCTCATGGTACGCGTTTGCGAACTCGTCGAGCTGGAGCCCAAGGAGCTCTTGACCTCGGACCACGCCGATCTCGCGCAGGGATATGCCGGCAAGCCGCGGTACCGCTTCGGGCCTGCAGCTGATGATTGCGCGACCACCCACTTCTCCGAACCAGTCTGTCGCGTCGGTGCCGAGATCGATGTCTGCGCCGAGGCCGGAGTGCAGCGCCAGTTCGACGAGCGCGACGGCAATCCCTCCTTCGGACGCGTCGTGCGCGGCGGTAACAAGGGGGGCCGACCGAGTCAGAAATCGAATCAGCCCTGTCTCGGCCTCGAGGTCGAGGGGCGGCGGTTTTCCGGCAGGTCCGCCGAGGAAGGTCGCCTGATACTCAGAACCGTCCAGCGACACTTCACCGGCGCCGGCAACGAGTACGACATCGCCCTCACGCCAGGTGGAGGGGATGCAGCCCAGGTCGTCGACGACACCGACGCAGCCGACTGTGGGTGTGGGATCGATCGGTCGGCCGTCGGTCTCGTTGTAGAGGGAGACGTTCCCGGACACAACCGGGACGTCGAGCATTTCACAGCCCAGCGCCATCCCCTCGATGACCTCCGAGAGTTCCCAGGCAATCTCGGGCTTCTCGGGATTTCCAAAGTTGAGACAGTCGGTTATCGCAAGCGGACGGCCGCCGGCACAGGCGACGTTTCTTGCCGCCTCGAGCACGACGAGCGAGCCGCCGGTTCGTGGCTCGAGACGAGCTATTCGGCCGGCCGCGTCGAGCGACACGGCGAGGCCGCGCGCACCATTGAGGCGCAGCACGGCGCAATCGAGCCCGGGTCGTCTCACGGTTCGTGCGCCGACGAGATGGTCGTACCGTTCGAAGACCGGGTGTCGACTCGCGATATTTGGCGCCCGGACTAGTTCGAGCAGTTGCTCGCCACTCGCTTTCCGGGATCGGTGGTCGGTCGGCGCCTCGGGATTCCTCGGTCGCACAACGACGCGGTAGCGGGGCGCCTCGCTCGTTAAATGCGGGACGGGGATGGAGCCGACCGTCTCGCCCCGGAAGTCGGCGCGCAAGATTCCGTTGTCGGTGACTTCTCCGATCGCCGCACAGGGAAGCTCCCAGCGGTCACAGACGCTCTGCACATCGGCAAGTCGACTCGGCTCGACGACGGCGACCATGCGCTCCTGACTCTCGGAAATCATAATCTCGACCGGCTCGAGGTCGGCTTCGCGCAGCGGAACGCGATCGAGTTCGACGGCAATACCCACCTCGCCTCCGGCCGCCATCTCGGACAGTGAAGAGGCA
The DNA here is from genome assembly GCA_964436315.1 of uncultured Gaiellales bacterium. Lineage (GTDB taxonomy): Bacteria > Actinomycetota > Thermoleophilia > Gaiellales > Gaiellaceae > CAYTCZ01. The sequence continues at coordinate 29,971 of CAYTCZ010000036.1, forward strand.
AGTCCAGCCGCTCCCAGATCCTGAACGGAGCGCACGAGTCCTCGGTCGATGAGCTCGAGGCTCGTTTCGATCAGTTTCTTCCCGGTGAACGGATCGCCGATCTGAACGCTTGGCCGTTTGCTCTCGCCCCCCTCGGAGAGCTCTTGACTCGCAAGCACGCTCGCTCCGCCGATTCCGTCGCGACCGGTCGTCGCCCCGTAGAGGACGACGAGGTTGCCGGGCCCGGTGGCCTTCGCGCGCATGAGCTGCTCCACGGGCAAAACGCCGACGCACATCGCGTTGACGAGCGGGTTCTCATCGTAGGTCGAATCGAACGCCGTATCGCCGCCCACCGTCGGGACGCCGACACAGTTGCCGTAGTGACCGATTCCTTCGACCGCTCGCCAGAACCTCCAGTCGGGGCAGCCGAACCGCAGTCCGTCAAGAAGTGCGATCGGTCTCGCTCCCATCGCGACCACATCGCGGAGAATGCCGCCAACTCCAGTCGCCGCTCCTTGGAACGGTTCGACGGCAGAAGGATGGTTGTGGCTCTCGACCTTGAAGGCGACGGCCAGCCCGTCTCCGACACTGATTACGCCAGCGTTCTCGCCGGGGCCCTCGAGTACGGACGGCCCCGTCGTCGGGAACCGCTTCAGCAGGAGCGCCGAATGCTTGTAGCCACAGTGCTCCGACCAGAGGAGCGAGAAGACCGCGAGCTCGAAGTCATTCGGAGTCCGGTCCAGCAGATCCTGGATCCGCTCGAACTCGGGATCTGTGAGCCCCAGCACGCGGTGGAGCTGCTGTTCGGCGACCGAACTCAAAGGACAGCTCGCACTCTAACGACGGATGCGGAAGCCGGGGCGGTTCTCGGTGGGTGGTCACCGCTCAAAAGCTGACGAAGGCTTCGGTAGCCTGCAGCCGTGTCTCGCGCCATCGCGCCGGCGTCTCCGATCTCGTCCTGTCGCGCGAGTCCTCGTTCTCCACAATGGTCTCGCCGGCGACGGTCGAACCATGACCCGTGAGGTCATCGAAGGAGAGGGTTGCCGGCTACGTCGAGCCGAGCTCGAGGACGCCGACTACCTCACGAAGCTCGCCGCGAACGAGGACGTGTACCCATTTCTGGCGGCCATCTCGCCATGGCGGGCTGAGGTCCTGACGGCTGAGATTCAGCGGTCAATCGAGACTCCCAACGAAGTTGGTCGGCTCGTCATCGAGGTGGAGGAGGACGGCGATTGGCGGCCGGTGGGTGCAGCCGCATTCGAGGTCGCAAATCAGCGCAGCCGGATTGCCAGTCTCTACGGCATCATGGTCGACCCCGAACATCGAGGGCGCGGTCTCGGCGAATCGGCGGTACGCGCGCTCGGCCTGCACCTCCTTCAGACAGCCGGCTACCACCGCGTGCAACTCGAGGTTTACGGCTTCAACGAGCGTGGGCTCCGACTCTTCGAGCGCGCCGGTTTCGTTCTGGAGGGAAGAAAGCGCAAGGCGTATTGGCGCCGCGACCAGTGGAACGATGGCGTGCTCTTTGGACTCGTTCGGGAGGATCTCGGACTGCCGGAGGACGACCCGGTCAATTGGCCTGGCTCATTCGACCGCTAACCGCGGGGTCAGGTCTCTGATGTTGCAGCTGCCGCAGCTGCAACATCAGAGACCTGACCCCATCTCAACGGCTTATGCTGAAGGCGCCCACTGCGACAGGAGTAGCCGATGGAGTTGATTCACACCTGCTACCGGATAACCGACCCCGATAAATCGGTCGCGTTCTATGAGGCGCTCGGTCTCGAGAAGCGCCGTGAGTTGCCCATCCGAGACGAGGCCGTCAACATCTTCATGGGTGTCCCCGGCGAGGATCGGCCGGAACTCGAGCTCACGTACAACTTCGGGGTCGACAGCTACGACCTCGGTACTGCCTACGGCCACGTTGCGCTGAGCGTCGACGATCTCGACGGCACCCTGGCGCGACTCAGTGAACATGGCATCGAGCCGGAGCGACCGCCGTACACCGTTCGCGACGGCGGGTCACGCCTCTGCTTCGTGCGCGATCCCGATGACTACAGGATTGAACTTATCGAGAAGAAGCCCGGCGGCGACACGTAGCTGCAACCGGAACCGCTCGCCGTAGCGCTCGACGTACGGAAGCTACTCGTTCGGCTGGACGTCTTTTCGGAGGCCGGCCGCGGGACTCCAGTGCCACCGCTCGACGACGTCGTCGTCGAAGCGCACGTATGCGGCTTCCTCGATGTCAACCGAGAATAGGTGATA
>CAYTCZ010000037.1:0-5346 GCA_964436315.1 uncultured Gaiellales bacterium
CGAACGTCTCAGATGTGCCGAGAACGATCTGTCTCAGATGTCCCGGGTCCTAACAACGTCGTACGCCGCTGCTACTTGACCACAATTTGACCACCGGGCAACTGGCCGAGAGTTAAGTACACTCTTCAACGCCACATGGGCCGGTTGCTTGCAGGAGACAGCGGTCGAGAGTGACTCCGCTTGGAAGGCCAAACAGCACTACAGTCTGAGGTCTGCGATGATCGACCTCAAGGTCGAACGGAACGAGAAGTTCCACGAGCGGCGACGCCGCGAGCGACGCCGGCGTTTGTTGGTTCGGCTGGCATCCCTCGGCCTGGTCGTGCTTGTTGCGGCAGGCTTGACGCTTGGTATCCGCTCCTTCAGCGGCGACGAGACCGAGGCCGAGATGCCGTCGCCAGTCCAGGCGACGCCAGCGGCGCCGCCGGCCGGGCTCGAGGAGGGTCCGCCACTCGACGAAGCTGTACTGCCCCCGACACCGACACCCCTGCCGCCCGAAGTGCGAGGGGTGCACGTAACTCTCGGGCTTGCCTCGCTCCCTGGGAAGATCGACGAGTTCCTCGAACTCACGACTGCCGGACTCACCGCGCTCGAGCTCGACGTGAAGGACGAGGAGGGCAACGTCGGCTTCCTGGCCCCTCGCGTTCGACTCGCCGAACGGATCGGGGCGGCGCGAGCCTTCTACGACGCGTCTACCGCGGTCGAGAAGATCAAGGCCGCAGGCGTCTACCTGATCGGTCGCGTGGTCGTCTTCGAGGATCCGGTCCTCGCGGACAAGCGTCCGAAGCTTGCGATCCAGACGCCGGGTGGCGAAATTTGGAAGGACGCGAGAGGCCTCGGTTGGACGAACCCGTACGACGAGCGGGTCTGGCGCTACAACGTCGATGTAGCCGAGGCGGCAGCTCAGGCCGGCTTCGACGAGATCATGTTCGACTACGTCCGTTTTCCGAGCGACGGCGATATTGCCAATGCCGTCTACCCGGGTAAAGTCAAGGAGCGCAAGGAGCGCACGATTGCCCGTTTCCTCCGCTACGCGAAATCGCGGCTCGAGCCGTACGGCGTGAGGGTCTCGGCAGCAGTCTTCGGACTCTCCGCGACGCGCGATCTCGGCGTCGGGCAGAACCCGCGACGGATGGCACGGTTTGTCGATTCTCTCTACGCGATGGCCTACCCGTCCCACTACCGTCCCGGAGAACTCGGGCTTGACCAGCCGAGCGCAGCGCCGTACGAGACCGTGCAGGGTACGCTCGCCGACTTCGAAGAGGCGCTCGAAGACCGCGATGCGCTCGTCATCCCCTGGCTCCAGGATTTCTCGCTCGGGAGGACGTACGCGCTTCCCGAAGTGCAAGCTCAGATTAGGGCTGCGCGTGACGCCGGGGCCCGTGGTTTTCTGCTTTGGAACCCCCTGGGTGAGTACACCAGCGAGGCGCTGACCGACGGTTAGACCGCATCCGCCCTTAGAAGCCTCAATCGCGGCTCGTCAGAGCCGCCAGGCGCTACTCGAGGGACCGCTGGCAGCCTGGGCTGGGATGTCGAGGATGACCAGCCGCTGGTCGAGATCGATCGAGGCCACGCTCTGGAACGGGACAGCGATTTCTCGCCTCCGGACACCACGCCGGCGGATTACGACCTCGTCGGGGCGATCCGCGAAGCGCTCGTACCGCAGGTAAGCGAGTGTGCCGATCGCTTCGCCATCACTCCCCACCACCGCGAAGCCCTTGGCCTCAGCGAGAAGACGTCCGAGGCGGGATTCCCGGGCAGAATCCTCGTTGTGCTTGTCAGCGTCGTTCCCGTTCATGCGTGCTCAACCGGGCTGTGCCCGGCGCGGCTCGGAACCGCCGGCGGAGGATGCGCTGCCACGGAGGGCGGGATCTCATCGCGTGCTCCGGATCCCGCCCTCTGCGACAGAAGACTTGATGGAAGACGACCTCTCGCCTACCCATCCTCGGCCATTCGACCAGATCGGTGTGAGCGTTGGGTGTGGAGTTTCATGAAGAAGCGCTCAACCAGAGCGAGCGTCCCCGGATGGGCGGGACGTCTCTCTCGAGACCGGTGGCCGGTCTCGTCTCGCGAACAGCGGGTGCCAGGCACACTCTCACGAAAGCAAGGCCCTGGCCTGACGGGGATCCTGCCGACGAAACTGACGTCTGATCGCGATGGCAATCCCCCACGCCCGAAGACGGTTCAGCCACCCGAGTAGATCGGCGAGATCGGCGCGCACGAGCGCCTCGACCTGATCGAGTCCGTGCTTGTCCTGAAGCTCTTCGCGGTAGACGTCATCTGCGAGCGCCTCCCGCGCCTCGGCGATGAACGGCGCTTCTTCCTGCCGGCGGACGACGTCCATTCGTTCGCGCAGTTCCAGATCCTCGATCGGAATCAGGTGCTCGAGTTCGGAATCGACGATCCCGGCAAGCGCCGAGACCTCCTCGTAGGCCCTTCTCAGCGGCCGGCCGATGCGGGCTCGGCGAAGGAGAGCGACCAGCTCCCGACGCTCGGGCTGGACGATTGTGCCGTGGGGCATCGCGAAGGCGGCCTCGAAGCGCGCCCAGTCGTAGGCTCTCCTGACGAACGCGTCAACTTCACTAGGCTCGGAGGAGCCCGCGTCCCGTTCGGCGATTAGTTGGATGAGCCTCCGGTCCTGGCCCGGGACTGGCTCCTGCCGCTCGAGGTAGAACTGGAAGCTGAGCAAGTAGGCATCGGCACCCTTCTCCCGAAAGATCTCCCGCGGTGGGTCGCCGAGGAGTGCGAGCCACTCCGAAACCGAGAGTCCCCTCGCCTCTGCCGCCTCGGCGAGAAGTTCCTGCGCGGATCGAGGTGCGGCTGCTTGGTGGCCCGGCTCCCGTCGCAGTCTGACTCGCCGGCGACCGTGACTGAGCTTTGTCCGCACCTCTGGCGGGAGTGCTCGAAACTGGGCCGAGCTGAGCCCGACGTCGTCATCAGTCGTCCTTCGCGCGCGACCACGGATATGCAGCGAAGGGATCATCTGCGTGCCTTGGATGCGGCTTTCGTCCGCGAAGGACTCGGCGTGGCGTTCCCCTCCTCGATCGCATCGAGCGCGGCTGCAAGCGCCTCGGCGAACGCGCGCGCCGTCTCGGGCATGAGGAGGGCGTTGAGACGACCCCCCTCTGCGAAGGTCAGCGTGAGACCGATTGCAGGTTCAGCGGCTTCGGCCTGAGCGGGCGTGGTCGTTACCCGTTCGATCAGGTAAAGGGAATCGGGATCAGGCTGCTGAGCTTCTTGGGACGCTCCGAGGCTCTCGTTCATCTCGTCGCTACGTGGCTCGCTCGGCATTCACTGCCCGCCGCCGGGCGGGCCGAGTCGTACGGCGACGAGTCGTCGACCCGTAACCGAGGCAAGCTTCGTCGCTCCCTCCTTGCGAGCGCGAGCGAAGAGCGTGAGAAGTGCACCCTTGCGGAGCGGCAGCGCCTGTGTAGGTCTCAGCGTGAAGGTCGCAATCCCTCTGTTGTTGGTTTCGACCTCCTGCACCGGCCGCAGACGGCTGGCTGGCACAGAGCGGACAAACACCGTTGCGTTGCGGACGAGGAAGCCGCGGTTGTCAGTGACCCGCACTCGGAACGTGAATGGATCACGGGACCGCAGAATTGCGGGCCTTGCCTTTACGTGAGCCACGATGAGTCGGGCCGGGGTGAAGACACTCTCGACCGGGATTGACACGCGACCATTCGGGAGGGTCTGTGCGCCTGCTGGTACGCCCGGCGAGAGATCGGCTGCCGCGCCGCGCGTACAGGGGTTCAGGTTGCTGAGCTGGAGGCGATCAACAAAGACCGCCGAGTCATAGATTCGGTCTCCCTGATCGAAGATGGAAAGATAGAGCGAGTGCGGGCCCGGCGTCACGGGAGTCGAGGCTCGCAGTCGACGGCTCGCCGCATCGTACGTCGTTCCTGCAGAGAAGGCGGGCGCAACGGCCGGATCACCGATGCCGTTTACGGTGACAGGATTAGCTCGCGTATCGAACGCGAAGTTGTCCGGTGCGGTGATCCTCGGAGAAGCACCGCCCGAGGCATCCCAGGTCGACTGATCGAGTTCAGCAATGAAGGCATCGTTGAACTCGTCCCCTACCCATTCAGGAAACTCCTCAGAGTAGAAGCGGAAACGGATTGAGAGACAACTGACGTTCTGAGGAACGTCAAGGTCGATCTTGAGCGTCGTGACGTCTCGCGCGCCCCGGACGGGTGGTGTTCCCACCGGAGCATTCTCAGCCCCCGAATCGCCCGCCGTATCGGGAAAGTCCGCAATCGCGGCATTCCCTGAGCTGAGGATGACGTAGCTATCTCCGCTCGTGGGGAATTCGCCTAGTGGGGTCGTCGAGATCGCTGTCGGGTCGCCCGAGGGCGGAATGTGAACGAAACTTGCTCCAGCGACGATCCCCGGGCGGTCAGCGATCGCCTGGGCAAGGGCCTCCGCATCCCGGGTCGGAGTGATTTCGGCAAGCGCTGAGGGCACGGACACCGCCAACGCCGCAACCGCACTCACCGTAAAAACGAGCCACCGCGCCCATGATCCACTTGATCTCATAGCCCCTCCTCCGATCCAGCCTCATTGGGGGATGGAGGAATACCCGTCTCTGCCTGGGGTCAAACATCATCGCGATGATGCCCTCCGTCTGGACGATCCGTCGTCTCGATCGGCTGGTGCGATGGCGCAGACCACGATGTTTGGAAACGCGGAGTCCGGGTAGACCCTTGTCGCCATGATGGCCATCCCTCGAACAAGGCGGTCTCGTGCCGAGCAGACTCAAGGCTATTCGTCGGCGTGACGCCGTAACCATCGCGGAGGGCCGAGAGGTCGGCCGGCCCGTTGACGTTCTCATTGATCCCGAGCGCCACGAAGTGTCCGTTATTGTGCTGACCCGCGGGGCGTTGCCGGACACTTCAGTGATCGTCCATGCAGGCAACATTCGCTCGTTCGACAGCGACACGTTGGCGATCGAGGATCTCGATTCGCTCAAGATCGCGGCACGCGACGAGGAAGCGCTGGCTCTGATCAGGAGAGGGCTCGAATTTCAAGGGCGCTCGCTGCTCACGAGCCACGGCCGGAAGCTCGGCAAGATTCGGCAGGTCATCGTCGACGACGATGGGAAGGTCCTCGAGTATCACGTTCGACGCGGCTTGCTCGGATGGCTCCAGCCGGCGCTCAGGATCGCGCCGGCTGACCTAGGAACGTCGGGTGGCGAGATTGCGATCACGCGGGGCTCCGAGCAGTCCAACACAGAGCCTGATTGAGGACCTGAAGCGAGGAAAGGAGTCCATGTGCCAGACATACACCTTGAGAAGACGATCGACGCCGCTCCGAGCACCATCTATCGTGCCCTCACGAGTCAGGACGGGC
>CAYTCZ010000037.1:5446-13345 GCA_964436315.1 uncultured Gaiellales bacterium
CGCTGTGCGTTTGACTGGGCAATGGTCATCGACCGCCTCGACAGCTTCGCGACCACCCGCGAGCGAGTCCCGTACTTCGCCGAGCCGACATCTTCGATGAGTTGAGGAGGCCGACGATTCACGCTGGTGCTTTGCAGGCTGCCGGGCTTCATAGACCTTCACCGACATCTACAGCACCGCGCCTTGACTAAGCTGAGACCTGAGCTCGCTGCGTCAGAAACCCGGATCTGTGGATACGAGCTTGATGTGCCCGTGCTCGAAGGGAGCGCGTGATGCGAGGAGGCCGCGATCGAGCCAGTCGGTGAAGCAGACGAGTCAGTGAAGCGCGCAGAACCGGCACGAGACATCGTCACGCTCGGCCTGCCGGCGGATCCGAGGTTCTTCGTCGTCGCGCGACTGACGGCAGGCGGTATCGGAGCGCGGATGGGCCTCTCCTACGAGAAGATCGAAGACGTCCAGCTCGGCATCGAGGCGCTGCTCGCCGAAGCGTCCCAGGGGTCCTCGAGAATTGATTTGGAGGTGGCAATCGGCGAGTCAGACCTCGAGGCGACGGTCGCCTTATCCGATCACGCTGATGGTTCGGACACTGCTATCGGTCTCGCACGGGTCCTCCGAGCGCTGGGAGCAGAGCTTCGCGTCGAGGAGAACAGCCTCTGCGCGCAGTTCGACTCCCTCAGCGATCGGGTGTCGGATGAGAGATGAGCGCTCTGACGTTGCTCTCCTCCGTGCCTATCACCTCGACGGTGATGAAACGGCGCGTAGAGAGCTCATCGAGTCCTACGTGTCACTCGTCCGAGCTCTCGCGAGGAGGTATGCAAATCGAGGAGAAGAGCTCGACGACCTCGTTCAAGTGGGGACCATTGGCCTCATCAACGCAATCGATCGCTTCGACTTGGACCGTGGAGTTCGTCTGCCAACCTACGCAGTTCCCTACATTGTTGGCGAGATCAAGCGACACTTTCGCGACAAGGGCTGGGCGGTTCGGGTGCCCAGACGGCTCCAGGAACTCAGTCTTCGCGTCTATGAGCTGCTCGATGAGTTGTCCTCGAAATACGGGCGCTCTCCGACCATCTCAGAACTGGCTCAGGCAGCGAACGCTGACGAGGAGGAGATTCTCGAAGCGCTTGAGAGCGCGACCGGGTACCGGGCCACGTCCCTGTCGGCTCCACCGGAGAACTATGAAGGAGCCGGGGTGGATCCCTTGTCGCGGCTGGGAGACGCTGACGCAGGCTACGCGACTGCGGAGGACCGCGTCTTGATCGCGGAAGGATTCGAGGTGCTGGATGAGCGCGAGCGCGAGATCGTCCACCTCCGCTTCTATGCCGAGCTGACCCAGTCTCAGATCGCTCAGCGGGTCGGAATCTCTCAGATGCACGTTTCGCGCCTGTTGCGAAGGGCGTTGGAGAAGATGTCCGGTCAAATCGGCGCGACAGTGCTCGAAGTCAGGGACTCGGCGGGCCGGGATGGCTGAGGTACACGAGATCGAGCTCTCTTTTCCCGCTCGAGCCGAATATGTCTCGCTCGGTCGGCTCGCGATCACGGGGATCGCGCGTTTCCGACCGATTGCTCCGGAGGATGTCGCAGATCTCAAACTCATCCTGACCGAGGCCTGTTCGAACTCCGTGCGACATGCCTATGACGAGCGCTCGGGTCACGTCGAGGTCAGTTTCGAACTCTACGACGACCGTATCGCGATCGAGGTTCGCGACGCCGGCACCGGTCCTGGTATCAGTCAAGACGAGGACAAAGTGACCTCGGCTCCGACGGGAATTAGCGACGAAGGCGGCCTCGGGCTTGCGTTGATCAAGATGCTCTCAGACGAGTTCACGATAGGCGGCTCAAGCGTCGGCGGCGGAACTACTGCACGCTTCGTCAAGTACTTGACGACGGATGTCTGAAGTCTGCGGACCTCTGGGGCCTCCCGGCCCCGGTTCAGTTTTGCTCTGAGGTGAGCCTGACCTCAGCGGTCTCAGAGGGGCCCATCGTGGTCAATACCCCAGGGCGAGCCCTCTCGAGACAGGGTTTAGCTGTCAAGTGCTCCGGGTATCGAACATGTGAGGTCGCGATGGGGAAGATATGGACGAAGATCGCAGTTGCGTATGACGGTTCTGAATCCGGGGACCAAGCGCTTGCCCGTGGCGCCGATCTTGCCGAGGCCATGGGCTCGCAACTCGTTGTCATCTGCATCGCTCCTGTGAGTGTTGTGGCCGCGACACCTGGAGCTATTGCTCACGCCGAGGATCTCGAGCGCACATGCCAGGCATTTCAAAGTGACGCGGAGCGATATCTTGACAACCGTGGCCAGCACGCTGAATACGTGACGACGATAGGCCAACCGGGGCACGCAATTGTGAATGCCGCGGACGGCGAGGGTGCTGAGCTCATTGTGACGGGAGCGCGCGATCTCGGTTTCTTCGAGCGCCTCATCTTCGGCAGCGTTAGTGATGCCGTGACCCGCAGAGCCGAATGCGACGTCCTCATCGTGCCGGAAGAGGGGGAGGAGTCAGAACGCACGTAACCGAGCGCTCGTCTGCAACGCGGCTCTCGGCCTGCGATCCGACTGAGGCGAGATGCCTGATCGGGTTGTTGCATGAATACATGCTTCATGCAAGAACGCGACCGGGCGGCGTAGCGTCTTGGAGGTGTACCGCACAAACGACCAGTGGAGGGACAGTGACGAGGTACGACGTGGCGATTGTTGGTGGCGGTCTCGCCTCGGCCCGCGGAATTGCCGCATATCGCGAGGCGGGAGGTGATGGGACGATTGGCTTGCTGTCTCGGGATGCGGTGCTTCCGTACCATCGGCCGCCCCTCTCGAAGGGCTATCTGCGTGGAGAGCAGGAAAGCGAGGAGGTCTTTGTCGAGTCCGAGGACTTCTATCGTGAGCAGGGGGTTGAGGTGCTCCTCGAGACCGGCGTCGTTCGGATAGGAGTAGAGGAACACCAACTCGAGACGGCTGCCGGGGAGACGTTCGGCTACGGAAAGCTCGTGCTCGCCACGGGAGCTGCGCCACGCGAGTTGACTGTTCCCGGCGCTCAGCTCGACGGCGTCTTCACGCTGCGAACGCTCGCCGACTCGACTCGGATCCGTGAGGTCGCGAAGAAAGCAGAGAGCGCCGTGACGGTCGGCGCCGGCTTCATTGGCATGGAGGTTGCAGCGTCACTCCGACGGGACGGTCTCGACGTCACGCTCATTCACCGGGGAAACGGCCTCTTCGAGGGGCTCGGCTCGCCGGCGGTCTCCGATTTCCTCGTTGAGCTCTATCGCGACCGTGGAGTGAACCTGATGCTCTCCGAAGACGTCGTCGAGTTCCAAGGGAACGGACGGCTCTCAGGAATCATCACCTCTGAAGGGAGGCAGATCCCGGCCAGTCTTGCCGTGGTCGGAGTGGGTGTCGATCCCGAGGTCTCGTTCCTCGAGCGAAGCGGTATTGAGATCGACGACGGCATCGTGGTGAACGAGCGTTTCGAGACGAACGTCGCCGATATCTATGCAGTCGGGGACGCCGCGCGCTTCTATGACCCGATCTTCGGACGCCACCGACGCATCGAGCACTGGTCGAACGCGAACTACCAGGGAGGCCTTCTGGGGAAGATTCTGGCAGGCGGAAGCAACTCATACGATCGGGTTTCGTCTTTCTTCACTGAGGTCTTCGGCGTCACGCTGAAGCTGTTCGGCGATACGAGCGACTACGATGAGCTGATCCATCGGGGATCGATCCGAGACGGGCGGACGACCGGTTTCTACGTAGTCCGTGGTCAGCTCTGTGCCGCCCTGACGTGCGGTGCGGACCAAGAGCTCGAGGAAGAGGTCGCCGACCTGATTCGGGCCCGCGCGCAAGTCAAGGATCGCGGCCGCCTCTCGCAAGAGGAAGTACCGCTCACAGAGGTATTCGCCGCCGATTAGCCGGGACCGATTCGACATTTGAGCGCACTCGGGCCGACGGTCGCCGCTCAACAACAATCGTGAGGGGTTTCGTGCCTCTGAGATCCGGGTAGACCCTTGCTGTCAAGAATGGAGGTGACGTTCTCATGCGAGTTGATCCGGTTAGAAGTGGCGCGACTCTTATTGGCATAGCCGCGGCCGGATTCTTGGTCTGGTTGGCCACGCTCTTCAGCTTCGAATCGCCCGGCGGTTTCTGGGCGGCGAGCGGCCTTCTCGTGGGTGCGGGGCTTGGACTCGGTATTTCACAAGTGGTCGGGGGCTGGACGAACTGGGGTTGGCCAAAGCTCAGTCTCGGCGTCTTCTTCCTCGTACTCATCCCGTCGTTCATCGTCATCGGCTGGATTCATTTAGCTACTCAGCCGGCAACGGGATGGCAGCAGGCTCGTCTCGAGGGCTGGAGCGACGACATTGGAATCGGCGGCTTTGTCGCTGACTTAGGGTCATTCGCGCCGGTCTTGGCAGTCGGGTTGGGACTCATTCTTGCGTTTCTTATCGACACGTCCGGCCCGCGCGAGCGAGTCGTACTGCTCGAACAAGATCCAGTTGCCGGAGACGGTGCAGCCTCTGAACGCCCCGCGGACATGACCTACGCGGCGCTCTACAGCGAGGCTCAGGAACTCGACATCGAGGGTCGATCGACGATGTCGAAGGATGAGCTCGAGCACGCAGTCGCGAATGCCTACGGCGAGGCAGGAGCTGCTACGGCATCCGGCGAAGACGAAACGGAATCCGCACAAGGGACGGACTCTGGCGCCGATGCGGACCCGCCAACCGGGAGGTCCGTTGACGACGATCGGGCTCGTGTCTAGAGAGAGTCCGAGACGCAGACCGCTCGCCGTAGTCTGAGCCCGGCTGATACCTCGGGAGATCTCGGCGCAGGCAGGCGCTGAGATCTCCTCATCATTGCTGGACCTGGCCTCTCGTGAGGCCAGGGCTTCGAGGGCTTCCTCTCGCCTGGGAGGAGGAATCGGCGCGTACTTCGTCCTGTAGGTCCGAGCGGAGGTTTACGCCCCGATCCACGTGGGTAGGGAGGCTTGGATGACTACCGACGAGACAACCAATGAGGTGGTGGAAGGCAGTGTCAACGCAAGAGAATAGAGCGCGCGCAGGCAAGGTCTTTGACGATATCTGGAGTCAGGGGAAGTTCGATCTCGCGGACGAATTCCTGTCGCCCGACTTTGTCGGCCGTCCCGGCGGCTTAGGAGAACCCTTTAGGGGGCCTGCTGGCGCGAAGGAATTCATCGGTCGGCTCCGCCGTGGGTTTCCGGACATCACGTTCACGATCGAGGACATGGTCGCGGAGGGCGACCTCGTCGCCACTCGTTGGGCCTCAACAGGGACACACGAGGGTGAGTTCATGGGCTTCGAGCCCACTGGTCGTCAAGCGACTATCGGGGGAATGACATTCCTGCGATTCGACAACGGCGGCCGCATCGTCGAAGGCTGGACCCAGATGGACGCCCTCAGTCTGATGAGGACGATCGGTGCCGTGCCCGAGCCCGTCCAGGCGTAGATGAACGCGGATTGTAGAGGACGGCGCGTCGTGAGCACCTTCAGCATGCTCCGGCGATGCTCAGAGCAGTCTCCATCAAGTCTCGGAATTGGGTCAAAGCGCCTGTGACAAAGATCGTTTCGCACGACGCCGACGTTGAGGTGCTCGAAGAGCTCGCTCAGCAACTCCGTGTCGACTCGATACGGGCGAGTGCAGCGGCTGGCTCAGGACATCCCACGTCGTCAATGTCAGCCGCAGAGCTCATGGCGGTACTGATCGCCAAATACCTCCGTTACGACTTCGAGAATCCTGAGAACCGGCTCAACGATCGCTTGATCTTCTCGAAGGGCCACGCTTCCCCGCTCCTCTACTCGCTCTACAAGGCGGTCGGGGCGATCGACGACGACGAGCTCTTGACCTTTCGAACCTCTGGAAGTCGCCTCGAAGGCCATCCAACACCAGCGCTTCCCTGGGTGGACGTGGCCACAGGCTCGCTCGGCCAGGGCCTTCCCATCGGAGTCGGCATGGCGATTGCGGGCAAGTACCTCGACTGTCTCGACTACAACATCTGGGTGCTCTGTGGAGACAGCGAGATGGCCGAAGGGTCGATGTGGGAGGCCTTCGAACACGCTGCCTTCGAACGCCTCGACAACCTGATCGCGATCATCGACGTCAACAGACTCGGCCAGCGCGGCGAGACGATGCACGGCTGGGACACCGGATCGTACGTGCGACGGGCCGAGGCAGTGGATTGGCTGGCCATCGAGCTCGACGACGGACACGATGTCGCCGCGATCGACGAGGCCTTCGCGGCGGCCGCCGCTCACAGAGGTGGTCCGGTCGTGGTCGTTGCGCGCACGATGAAGGGAAAGGGTGTATCGGCGGTTGAGAACCGACATGGCTTCCATGGGAAGCCCCTCGAGAATCCCGAGGAGGCGGTCCACGAACTTGGAGGGCTACGGGATTTGCGAGTCGAAGTCATCGGGCCGAGCGAACGACAGGCCCCGGCGCCTCCTCGACCCCCAAGGTCGCAAAACGAGTCCGCCTGCTGGAGCGTTGGGGACGAGGTGGCAACGCGAACCGCATACGGGAAGGCGTTGGCCGCCATCGGAGCTAGTCGCGGCAACGTCGTGGCGCTCGACGGCGAGGTCAGTGACTCGACCCGTGCGGCGTACTTCAAGGAAGCCTGTCCGGAACGCTTCTTCGAGATGTACATCGCTGAGCAGCAGCTGGTTGCCGCTGCAGTTGGGATTCAGAGTAGAGGGTGGATCCCGTTCGCCTCGACCTTCGCCGCTTTCTTGACGAGAGCCTCTGACTTCATCCGGATGGCTGCGATTAGCCGGGCCGATCTACGCCTCGTCGGCTCGCATGCAGGAGTCTCGATCGGAGCGGATGGACCTTCGCAAATGGGTCTCGAGGACCTTGCCATGTTCCGGGCGGTTCACGGCAGTGCGGTGCTCTGTCCCTCTGACGCGAATCAAACTGCTCGCCTCGTCGAGGCCATGGCCGAGCGCGGAGGAATTACCTACCTTCGTACGACTCGGCCCGAGACGCCAGTCCTCTACGAACCCGACGAAGAATTTTCCATCGGGGGAAGCCACGTTCTTGGAGCCTCTCCCGAAGATGCGGTGGCGATCGTCGCAGCGGGTATCACCGTTTATGAGGCGCGCAAGGCCGCTCGCATGCTCGAGAAAGAGGACATCTCGGCACGGATCATCGATCTCTACTCGATCAAGCCGCTTGACGCTGCGACATTGCTGGAAGCTGCTGAGGTCACCGACGGCCGGCTCGTGACGGTCGAGGATCACTGGCCGGAGGGAGGACTCGGCGATGCCGTGCTCGAGGTTTTCGCAAGCGGCGAGCTGCCGGTAAGAATCAGAAAGCTGGCCGTTCGGGAGATGCCGGGGTCAGGTCCGCCCAACGTACTCCTCTCGCAGGCCGGTATCGACTCACATCACATCGCTCAAGCGGCGCGGCTTCTCGTCCGGCCGCACGAACCGGTAGGTGTCTTGTGACCCGGCCTCGATTCTCGCGCTGGATCAGGAGAGGAGGTTTCTGATGCCCCATTACAAAGTAGTTCTCCGCGCTGGAGGCGAGGCAGAGACGGAGTTCAATAGCGGCTCGGCTTTTGTGGTCGCAGGCGACGACATCGAAATCGAAGGCGAGCAGTGGCGGGTCGAGAGCGTGGAGGAGGACGACGTCGAGGAGCGTTTGATCTGCGTTCCCGTACCTGATTCTGAGTAAGGAGATCGGCGTATTGCTGATCAGAGGCGACAGTGAGATGCCATTCTCAATGGAACGACCCGAGATACCTGAACCGTGGCCGCCGCCTGACGAAGCGGATTTGCCTGAGCCTGATCCGGTCAAAGAGCCCGAACCGACTGATCCGCCACCTAAGCCACGACATCCGCCGCCCCCGGACGAAGCGTCTCGACCGATCAAGATCAACGACCAGTGAGCAA
>CAYTCZ010000037.1:13445-18121 GCA_964436315.1 uncultured Gaiellales bacterium
CCGGATGACCGTGAGGGCAGCCATCAGGGCTTCCGGATCCACGTCGGCCCCACACTCGACTGAACGAGAGACCTGCTGAGCGACCAGGAACTCCGCCGCCGCAGCATCACCCTGCTGCGCAGCCGCTTCGTCGAGGGCCTGGCCTGCCCGGCTTGCCATCTGCCGAACGAGTCTGACGAGCTCCGGAAGCACCTCCTCTGGAGCGTCGGCGGCGAGGGGCTCGAGCAAGCGCCATTCCGCGTCCCAATCGTCGGTAGGCGGCCTCATCCCGCTCCCGCCCCTCGTTCGGCCTCGCCGCGGAACTCGGCGTTCGTTCGTAAGACGCGGTGGACTTCGGGTCTGGTTACTCGGGTAAAACGGGGGTTGATTGCCGGTCTACACAATCTGGTGCGCATGTTCCCCATGGCCTCGGTGCTGAAACGTGTGCCACAGCCCGTGTCCATTACAGCGACACGAGCTCGAGCACCGCAGCGTCCCTCAGGAATCGGGACTCACGAGGCCGAGATCGACGAGTGCCTCAGCCTGCGTCTCGTAAATTGTGAAGGCTCGGTCGAGCAGGGTGATCTCGAAGATCCGGCGGATATTCGGATCAATGCACACGAGCTGGAGGTCGCCACCGCGGCCTCGCACTCTCTTCATCGCGCCAACGAGAACGCCGAGGATCGTCGAATCGATGAATGTCGTATCAGTCAGATCAACGACGACGCTCGATGCTCCGTCGCCGATCACGTCTATGAGTTGCCGTTTCAACTCCGGTGCCGTGTAGAGGTCTGCCTCGCCGGCAACGGAAACGACGTACACGCTCTCATCGAGCTTCCGATTTGTCACTTGGAATGTCACAGCTTCTCCTCGACCGTCCGATTATGTCAGCGGACGCTCCCTGGCAGGTTTACGGTCGCCACGACTGGAGCCCTACGGTGGGCACGGACATCTCGAGACCTACGCCGAGCCCACCGTTTGCTGCCGGTCGTGTATGCATTCACGGGCCCAGGCCTCGATCCGGGGAACGGCCACGTCCAGGTCAAAGTCAGTCGCCGTTGCGTGGATTCGAAGCTGGTGAACCAGGGCTTCGGCGTTTTCTCCAAATTCAAAACGATGCTCTGAGACGACCTCGATCGGGTCGGAGTATTCGACCAGGGAACGCCCTAGTCGAGTTATCTCGGCCGGAGTCGCGTCGCGACCCGAGTACATACCGAAGTTCACGACGATCTGATTGTGGTCTTCGGGGAAAACGAGGGGTGGCGTACTCAGCGAGGGTTTCTCCACGGTCTCCTGTATACCCAGGGGACCCGACGCCCAAACAGCTCACGTCCTGGTCGTTGCGACCGGATGTCTCCGCTGTTCACTCGTCGCGCGGATCTGTCTCCTCGGCGACTGTCCCGGCTTCGTCGATTTTATCGACGATGACAAACCGATCGTCGGTCTCGACGACGCGCTCGATGTCATGATCTCCGTGCCCCGGCTTGAGTACGAACCACGTCGGGTGCGATCGGACGCGCTCGTACTCTTCGGTCCGGAGCTCGACCGATTCTGCGCATTCGCTGTCACTGCACTCACAGAGATAGAGCCTGGTGTCGAGTTCGCTGGCCGAGCGTTCGTATTCCGCTGAAATCTCCTCGTTGATCTGTCGGAAGAGGGCCTCGTTGTGCGCACGGGCTTCCTCTCTCACGATGCGAATTCGCACGGTCGCACGGCAAGCGACACTCTACCGAGAGCTCGGCGCTCCCATCCGATGGCGCTAGCCCGACGGCTCGCGCTAGAGTCGACTTGGACACCCCTCGTCACCCGATCCCCATTCGAGAGAGGGCCGTGAGCGAGCATCCGGAAAGAGAATGGCGTGACGTTTTCGCTGTTTCACGGCAACGTCTCTCGCCCCGGGGAGCCCTCATCGCCGTCGCGACGGCCGGCGTCGTCACGGCATTGGCCCCGATCACGAGCCTGGAAGGTGAGCCGGGGCCCGCGGCTCTGTACATCGTCGCTGTTATCACGGCGACGGCCGCGGGAGGCTTCTGGGCCGGACTCCTCTCAGCTGCGCTCTCCTTTCTGGGGCTCCTCTACTTCTTCACAACCCCAATCCACTCGTTCGACGTCGACGCAAGCGGCATCACAGCACTTGTCGCATTCATCATTGCGACCTTACTCACCTCCCACGTCGTTGGCCGGCTCCAGACCCTCCGCGAGCGAGCGGATCGCAGCGAACGACGGCTTCTGACGATTCTCAGTTCATCGCCGCTCCCGGTCGTCGCCGTCGACACAGACGGCCATGTGACCCTCTGGAACCCCGCAGCCGAGCGTACGTTTGGGTGGAAGGAAGAGGAGCTCTTGGGCGAACCGCTGCCGTGGGTGCCACCGGAACTCCGGAGCGAATATCAGCACCGGTTGGCCCATGTGCTGGCCGGAGAATACGAGAGCGATCTCGAGACTCGTCGACTCCGCGCGGACGGCACGATGGCCGATGTCTCCATCTCTTCGGCTCGCTTCGTCAACGAGGCAGGTGAGCCCGAGGGCGTTGTGGCTCTCGTCACCGACATCAGCGACCGCAAGCAAGCTGAGCGCGAGCAGGCGCGGCTCCACGAAGCAGAGCAGGAAGCACGTCGAGCAGCCGTGCAGGCGGCTCTCCGTATTACTCGACTTCAGAACATCACTGCCGCGCTTTCAGAAGCACTAACGCCCGAAGACATCGGCGAGGTCGTCGTCCGGGAGGCCTCGACCGCGACCGAGGCAGGCGCTTGCTCACTTCTCGTGAGTGGGGAAGACGGTGCTCCTCCCGAGATCGTGTCCTCGGTGGGCCTCGGCGGCCTCGCCCCGTCGAGCGAAGATCCCTCTGGGATCGAGCCGGCCCAAAGAGTCATCGAGACGGGAGAACCACTCTGGCTCACGAGTCTCTCGGAGCTCGTCGATCGCTATCCGACCGTCGCCGATGGGTGGCAGGCCTCGTCGATCAAGTCGGGTGCGTATGTTCCGCTGTTCGCCGGCCCCGACAACCCGACCGGCATCTTGTCGCTCGGGTTTAACCAGACTCGTACTTTCGACGAGACGGAGCGGTCGTTCATCCAGGCCATCGCATATCAGTGCGCCCAGGCGCTCGAGCGATCGCGTCTCTACCAGAGAGAGCACGACATTGCCGTCTCGCTCCAACGCAGTTTCCTTCCCGCCGAGCTCCCTAACATCCCCGGGGTTCAGGTTACAGCTCACTACATCCCGGCTGTCGAACGAACGCTTGTCGGCGGAGACTGGTACGACTGCATCGAGCTTCCGGACGGATGCCTCGTTGTCGTCGTCGGCGATGTCGTCGGACATGGGATCGAGGCAGCGACGGTGATGGGTCAGGTTCGCAACTCGCTCCGCGTCCTCGCGCTGCAGGATGAACGGCCGGGGGTTGTGTTGTCCGAGCTCAACCAGCTCGTGCTGGGTCTGGGACAGGGGGCCATGGCGACGCTCGTCTACATGCTCCTTGATCCGAGAAACGGAGCTACGCGTTACGTTAGTGCCGGACATCCGCCGGCGATCGTTGTCGATCCCGACAACAGAGCTGCGTTCCTCGAGGGTGGCCGTTCGCCTCCGCTCGGCGTCGGGCCGTCGTTCGTGAGCCCGGAGGATGAGGTCCGCCTCAAACCTGGCTCAGCGCTCCTCCTCTACACCGACGGGCTAGTCGAGCGTCGCGACCGCAACATCGACGCCGGCCTGACGGAACTCCTAAGAACCATCGCCTCGGGCGCGCTCGAGTCTCCGGAACCGCTTCCGCAGCTGGTCGCGGATCTCGTCCCGACGGGAAGTCCGGAGGACGATGTGGCACTGCTGGTCTTGAGATACGAGGGAGTTGCGGCGGATCGCCTGTCGTTCACTGTCCCCGCTGAACCACAGGCGCTCGCGAAAGCGCGACACGCCGTCGAGGGCGCGCTCAAATCCTCGGGTGTCAATCGGCACGAACTCTACGAGATCTCGCTGTCGCTGGGCGAAGCTCTGACGAACGTCGTGGAACATGCGTATCCGTTAGGCGATGGTGAGATCGAGATCGGTGTTCATCGGGATGAGGACGTCGTGGAGATCCTCGTCAGGGACTCCGGGCAGTGGCGAAATCCTTCCGAGGCCCCTGATCGCGGCCTCGGGCTGATCCTTTGTCAGGCACTGATGGATTCTCTCGACATCGACGCTCGTCCCGAGGGGACGACGGTGCGCATGAGCCGACGCCTGTCGCCTGCGCCCAGAGCATGAGCGAACTCGTCCGCGTTCGGATTCAGCGTTGCGATTCGCTGGCAATTGTCCAGCTAACCGGAGAAATCGACCTGTCGAACGCGTCCGCCGTTCGAGATGAGCTTCTTGCGGCCGTCGAGCGGCCCTCGAGCGGCCTCATTGTCGATGGGACGGGGCTACGGTACATCGACAGCGTCGGCATCCGATCGCTCTTCGAACTCGCGCTCCGTCTGAAAGAGCGAGATCAAGCTCTCCGGCTCGTTTTGCCAGAGGAATCACCGATTCGCCGGGTTATTGAGATAACCGCGCTCGATACCATCGCGCCAGTTCTCGCTTCTGTAGGGGAAGCCGAGGCTACGGCAGCACAGGAGGCGGAACAGCGGTAGCAAGTCGCTGCCGTCCGCTGCCGTCTTGACGCGAGTCAGGTATCCGCTGTGCCGCCGTATATCGTGATTCCGCGACCGCCGAGACGAGTTCGTTGG
>CAYTCZ010000037.1:18221-26543 GCA_964436315.1 uncultured Gaiellales bacterium
CATCTTCCGCGCGATCTCGGTGACCTTCTCGAGATCGTCCGCTGCACCAGTCGTGATCTCGTCGAAGACCAGCTCTTCAGCGGCGCGTCCGCCCCGCGTCATCGCGAGCTGATCGAGGCCGGATTGCCTTCGATCCGCTCGACGAGTTATGAGAGATCGACCTCTCGACTGGCACCGTTGTCTGTGCCGGTCCGGTCGGCGGAGTCTCCGGTGAACGAGAAGACGACGAAAACGGTTACAGCGGAGAAAGCAATGAGCAGAGCGGTCTTCCTCTGTTGACCTCGGCCGGCCGAGTTGTTCTTCATGCTGCTTCACGGAGGGCTCGGATCTCACGTTTCGTCGACAGGCGCTCGAGCGCTTCGATCTCGATCTGTCGAACCTGCTCCTGGCTCATCTTGAGTCGCCTGCCCGTCTCCGCAAGCGAACGGGGTTGACGGTCACCGTTGATCCCGAACCGAAGAGCGACCACGTTTCGCTGCTTCTCGGGCAAGGCAGCGACCGCTCGACGGACGACCTCCTCCTCAAAGCTCAGATCAAGCTGCTCGCCTGGTACGACGTCTTGTCCCGGCAGCAACTCCCCAAAGGTTGTTGCACTCTCTTCTGAAACAGGTCGGTCGAGGCTTGTGACAGTCCGAGGAGCCCCGAGAATCTCGTGTACCTGCTCGATGGTCAGGCCAGTCGCATCCGCGAGCTCCTCCTCTCGCGGAGGCCGGCCGAGTTCATTCGCGAGCCGACTTTCGGCGCTCGCAATCTTTCGCTCTCGCTCAGCGACATGAACGGGAATTCGGATCTCACGCGACTTGTTGGCGATCCCACGCTGGATGGCCTGCCGGATCCACCAGGTCGCGTACGTCGAGAACTTGTAGCCCCGTCGCCAGTCGAATTTCTCGACTGCTCGAATGAGTCCGAATATGCCTTCCTGGACGAGATCCAGCAGGGTTAGTCCCGGGGCCTGGTACCGCTTGGCTATCGAGATCACGAGCCGCAGATTCGAGTGGATCATCCGGTCTTTGGCCTCCCGGTCCCCGCGCTCTATGCGCTTGGCGAGAGCGACCTCCTCTTCGGCGGTCAGAAGCGAATAGCGTCCAACCTCGTCGATGAAAAGCTGGAGCGAATCGGTCGTGCCGGTCGTCGAGTCGCCATGCGCGTACGTGGCTGATCTGGCTTCGCGTCCACGGTCCTCGCTGATTTCGATTCCCCTCGCCTCCAGGTCGCGACAAGGAGCCTCGACGTCGTCGTCGGTCAAGTCGTTCTGCTGAGCGAACCGATCCAGTTCGCTGCCCTCGATACAGGCCTCCTCTTCTACAAGGCTGATCAAGTCGTCCACTCTGGTCTCTGTCAGATCAGTCACGCATAGGTCCTTCCACCCGAAGCGACTCGCTAAACGCCGCAACTGACTACGCCAGAACTGCGCGGGCGCCGCTGACAATCAGTCGTCCTGTGTCAGTCGTCCTTTGGTGCCTCGGGATCAGGAACTAAGTGGTGCCTCACTGGAAGCTCGAACTCTTGTTCGAGCTTCTCGGAAAAAGCTCGCTGTTCCAGCCAGTGCGCGTCGGGTTCGGGGCGCGAAATGAGGACGATTTCATCCGCGGAGAAGAGCGCGAGGGCATCCTCGATCGCTTGGAGCGGATCGGGATCGCCGACGGACGCCTCCGCGTCCCGACCATGCCGGACCGACGACGCGACGTGCTCTGCTCGGTTAGCCGCCTCCGCGCGCGCCCCGCGCTCGTCCGTGGCGAGCCAATCCAGCAACGAGACATCGGCGGTGGCAACGACCTTGATTCGATCCCCGTCCGCCGTATATCGATCGATCACTGCTCGTGCGACGGATGGATCAACGTCCGCTGTGATTACGAGAAGAAGCTTCTGAGTGTTCATAAGACTGAACTACCCAGAGCGAGGTGGGGCTACACATGACGCGCGGGGCGTGTGGCTCGCTAGGCTCCTTGTGGTTGCTTCGCTCCACCGGCTCACGTTGGCCGGGGACCGGGGCGCACCAAGGCCTGGCCCTCTCGACTTCCTCACGACTCGGTTGGGACGAAGAACTTCGGGCAGACCCGCGACCTTGTAGCGCCGACCGTCTCGGAAAACTGCCTCTCCCGGGCTCTTCTCTGCGCCGGACCGGAGGTTTCCAACCATGACGGTCGATGCACCGGCGGCGATGGCCTTGGCGACGTCGGCAGGGCGACGAATCCCCCCATCGGCAATGAGCGGCGCTCCCAGCTCGTCGGCAGCGGCTCTGCAATCGAGGATGCAGGTCAGCTGGGGAACCCCGGTGCCGGCAATGAGCCTCGTCGTACATGCCGAGCCCGGTCCAATGCCAACCTTAACCGCGTCGGCACGGCCTCGAGGAGATCGCGCACGCCGGCGGGGGTCGCTCGAGACGGGAACAACGCTTCGCACACGATCATCTCGAACGTCGAAGACAATTTGCCGCGACAGGTCCACGTACACGTAGTGACCCGACCGTCTGAGGGGAGGGCCGGTGGCTTCGCCTGCAGGATTTTCACATAGTCATCGGGCTGCACGATGCCGTCACGCTTCAGCCCATGGAGCTTCTCGAAGGCCGGCGCTCGCAGCTTCGGGTACCGCAGCCAGACTCGAGAGTATTGCGACGACCAGTCTGACGGTGACGAAGACCCGGTGACGATCCCTGCTCGACCGAGCCATGCTAACTCGAGTCGTCGTCCGCGAGGAGCTCGTCGAGCACCTCGCGGGCGCCCGCGAGTGATTGGCGACGATTGTCGATGTTCTTCAGGGATCGTCTTTCCGCCCCAGCCGGCGGAACAAATTGCGCATCGTGTACGCATCGGGATCGAGCCCTGTGAGTTCTTCCCAATCGACCGGCGTCGCAACCGGCGCGCGAGGTCGGGCTCTCACGGCGTACGGGACGACCACTGTCTGCCCGTACGCATTCTGGAGATAGTCGAGGAAGAGCCGGCCTTCCCGCTTCTCTTTCCGCGGCTCGATCGTGAAGGAGTCCGGCTCGTGCGCAACGAGCCGGCCGGCAAAGTCGCGCACGAATCGACGCACTTCATCGAAGTCGGCCTCCGGCTCGATCGGGGCGACGACGTGGAAGCCCCGGGAGCCCGTCGTCATGAGGAACGGCTCGAGTCCGACCTCTTCGAGCAACGAGCGAGCGGCACGTGCGGCCTTGCGAACGAGTTCGAGCGCACCGTCGGGAGGATCGAGGTCGAGCACGACACGATCCGGGACGCGGAGCGCCTTGGCTTTGCTGAGCCACGCGTGACACGTGATGCACCCCTGGTCGGCGAGATAGACGAGGGTGGCGGCCTCCTCGGCAAGAATCTGCGAGATCGAACCGTCACCGGTCTCGATCTCGACGCGCTCGAGCCACTCGGGAAAGTACTCCGGGGCGTCCTTCTGAAAAAAGCCGGGCTCGCCGATTCCGTCGGGATAGCGCTCGAGCGCGAGTGGCCGCCCCTGTGTATGTGGCAGCATCGTCTCGACGACTCTCGCGTAATAGTCAACGAGCTCGCCCTTTGTGATTCCGTCCTCGGGGAAGAGCACCTTGCTTGCACGCGATACTTCGACTGTCCGTCCGCCGGCCTCGATGGTGTTGGCTTTGCTCACCGGCTCGGGACCTCCCACACGACGTCTTTGGGCTCCTTGCCGCGGCGCAGTCCGAGGGAGCAGGGATACCAAAGTCTCGCCACGGTGCTCTTCTACCCATCTGTGCTGTTTGCCTAACACGAATCGGGACGAGGACCTCGAGACTCGCGTGTAGGCGCCGTCGCTGCGGGTTGGTGTATTTCCGAGGAGGTTTCACTCGATGCCAGCGCGGGAATAGAAACCTCATATGCCGACGCTTCGGAAGCCATTCTTTGAAGCTCCCGGAGTCCAACCCCGAATGAAGGAGGTCCCAGTTTCATGCTGACGCTCACGAAAACGGCTTCCGAGGCGGTGCGGGGCATCGTCGCGAACTCTCCCGAACTTCCCGATGACACCGCCGGTCTGCGTCTTGTCGGTGAGCAGGGTTCCGCCGGGGAGCTGCAGATCAAAGTGAATGCGGTGCGGGCGCCGGCTGAGGGCGATCAGGTAATCGAAGAGCAGGCCGCACGCGTTTTCCTGGAGGGCAAGCTCGCGACGGAGCTCGACGACGCGATCCTCGACGCCGAAATGGTCGGAAGGGGTATCGGCTTCAAGATCGTGGCCGACGCCTAGGCGCACGACCCAGCGTGTTCGCTTCTATTCGGTTCCAACACTCACCTCTCGACGTCGACCTTCTCCGATTGCGCAATGCCCTTCGGCGCGATCTCGGTCTGGCAGGAGTGTGGTTCAGTCACGCGCTCAAAAGCGGCGACGGTTCCCATGCGAAGAAGACTTCAGGAGCTTCTCAGGCCCGTATCGACGGGTGATCGACTCGTGACGAGAGACGGACTCGAGTGGCGCGTCCCGTGAGGTTCAAGTCGAGGGGTCGAACCAGTCGGAGCGGCTTGTCGTCGAGCGGTGGGCTGAGACGTGAGCGGCGTCCTCCCGTGTGGAGTTTCGTTTGCCGTTGCAGAACAACGCATCTCCTGGGAGACGACGTCCGAACGGGGTTGCTCGGGCAGTGTTCGCCTCGAGCGCCTGTCCGATGAGACCACGAGAGTCAGCGTCATCCTCGACTGGGGTAGGGAGTCGGCTATGGGATGGTCCAGCGGTCAGAATCAGCTGCACCGCGACCTAGAGCAGCTCGCCGACCGCATTACCCGCAAGCATTAAAAACCCGCAACTAGCCCGAACCATTCTTTGCCTTTCGGCTTGTCTCGAGCACGAGACCGATGACCCTCTGGACGGCGTTCTCGATCTCCGTGTTCTCGAAGACTGGCACTCCGCTCTGAGTGGCGCACTCGAGGAGGTACTCTTGGATTAGTCTGATCGTCGGCAGTGCCTCGACGTACTTGTCGGCCTGCCGAAGCCCTTCGGACTCAACACTCCGAATCCAAAAGTGTTCCTCGTGCTCATGCTCGCTCGGAATGGCCAGGATACATTGGCAGATCACGGCATCATCCATGTCGAGCGGTAGAAGTCCAGGGACGATGTGGATGCCTTCGATCGCCATAGGGTGCCCTTCGGCGATTGCACGATCGAGCACGGCCCGAACACCGACGAGTACGTTGCGGGTCTGGTCGAGGAACCCAAAGAGATCTGGATCCGCGTCTTCCCTTTCCGCGAGCTGCACGCCGCGTCCTGCCTCGTAGCTCGAATGGTGGATCGTCGGCATGAACTCCGATGAGAAGAACGCGCGCATCGTCTGGCGGACGAAGTCCGTGGAGGTCACGCGGGTAATTCCGAGGCGATGGGCAACCTCCGTGACGACCGTCGATTTGCCAGTGCCCGTCGCGCCGCCCACCAACAGCAGGAGGGGGACATCGCGCTCGCTAAGAAGCCGGAACTCGCGTAGCCGCTCGACTGCTTCAGCACCCTCCTGCTCGGCGAGAATCTGAAGAGTGATTTCATCGACCATCTCTCTTGAAGCGCTCTGCGGTTCGACCTTCCGGGCGAGGCACTGCTCAATCAGACGGGCGAGCTCATACGATCGTTCCGGTGAGAGACCCGTCCCCATGAGCGTCCGGGCCAGCAGACCCTTGGAGAACGGGAGCTCGGTGCCCGCATCCGGCTCCGAGGTTCGAACTCTGCTCGTCATGACGTGGCAATCTCTGGGACAGGGGCAAGATCGAGAAGCAGCGCATCGAGGTCCGGCTCGTGCTCGAGGGACACGACGCTGTTGTCTGAAAGGATCACGGGCACACCGCGAGCTGTCGCCGTCTCCACGAGGACATCGACCGCGGCCGCCTTGAGTTCAACCAGGTAGACGTCCGCGTCACGTGCAGCGGGAGAGTCGAGGTCCTCTTCCAAGGCAGCGCGATCGGCAAGATTGCCGGAGACGAGAACGATCTCCGCACCGTGAACATCCTCGAGGTGTCCACGGAGTCGATCGTGGATGGCATCGGGCGCCGTCGAGAAGTACGCGACTCTTCGACCGCGAATCGGCTCAGCGGGGGTCGGGCGCAGGACGGTCGCGACCAGAGGAATGTCTTTGATACCAACAGCGCCCCGTCTCAAGCGTTCGATGTCACGCCGCGACGCGAACGGCTCCTCGCACATCGTTGCGATCACCAAATCCGAGAGGAGTAGTCGGTACGGGCCGAGATATTCGACGACGGCTTCCGGTCCCTGTGCGGCGCTGACGGTGAGGATCCACCGGTCACAATCCATCGGAGGAATCGCAGCGCCGCTCCCCTCGAAGAGAACAAGGTCGGGCTCCAGTGACGCCGCCAGGGCCGCCCCCTCGACCACGTTCGGTATGAACGGCTGGCCCGCCAATCCTTCGCCACAGCGCCGACAGCCGATTGTCACAACGCGTGCGAGGGCCGCGTCCTCGAGATAGTCGGAAGCAGCGTGATACCCGCTGCGGGACAACTCCAGAAGGTCAGAGAGCCCCGGAGGCGTCTTCATGAGCATCGGCTCACGTGGCCCCCCGCGTCCCATTGCGACGACGATGACGTCGCACTTCACCGCGAGGAAACGTGCGATATGGCCGGCGACGGCAGTCTTGCCGAGTCGCTTGCCCGTGCCGATTACGCCGAGGGACGGGACCTCGAAGGGATGAAACTCAACCGGTTCGAGTCTGAAGTCTGCACCGACGTACACCAACCCAGCACTGAGAACTGCCGCTGCGAGCTGAAACCGTCGAGCGTTATCAACGACTGGCTCGCCGGAAAGGTCGATGACGATCTCGGGATTGCTGGCTTCGAGTGCCTCGTCGAGACTCGAAAAGACTGGGACACGATAGTCGTCGTCGCCCCGGAGCTTTTCGGAGCCGCCGAGAACGACGCTTCCCACGACATCGAAGGGAACGTCCTCGAAGGCATCCCGAACGACCGGCGGGTAGTGCTCGCCGTCGATCAGGGCGACTGCGCGACGCGCCCGGCTCAGTAGCTCGTCACCTCGCCCTCGATCTTCTGCGTGTACTTGCGGAATTCGAGCGTGTCCAGCGCGAAGTCGATCATCCGCTCGCGTTGGCTGGCCGGATACATTCGCCACACGGTCACATTTCCGTCCTCGACCTCGATCAGGTTGTAACAGGGACGTGTGTTTCCACGGAGTCGCAGCGACGAGACGGTCCCGGCATTCACGATGAAGAGGTTTTCCAGCCTCCACGCGTAAGGGACATGCTTGTGTCCTGAGAGCACGAGGTTGACACCGGCGTGTTGCAGCACCTCGATCGCATCGCCGGCGTCGTAGATGACATTTCGTTCTCGGCCGGTTCCCGGGACCGGGAGGAGATGGTGATGGAGGACGAAGACGCAGAATCGCGCCGGCTCGGCGAACTGTTCGAGAATCCATCCGTAGCGACCTCTTCCGACCCGCCCGTGGTCGAGATCGGGTTCGGAGGAGTCGATCCCTACGATCCTGATCCCATCGATCGTGATCGCGGGATTTCGCTCGGCGAAGAGCTCCTCGAAATGGAGAAATCCCACGTTGCGAGAGTCGTGGTTGCCGGGTACCACGACAAGAGGGCAGTCAAAGCGCGCGAGATACTCGTGGACCTGCTCGTATTCGTGCCTGAACCCATCCGCCGTCAGATCGCCAGAGCAGATGACCGCATCTGGCTCGAGGTCTGCGATCTCCTGGACCGCAGCGTTCATCAGATCCGTCACGAAATGCGGTGATCCACAATGAGGATCGGAGATGTGAACGAGACGGTTCAACGTCCCTCTGTCTCTACCGCATCGAAGCCGCCACGAAACATCGTCGCGATCAATCGATCAACCTACTTGCGCGCTTGAGAGCGAGCATCGCCGGTATCAGTGACTCAATGCGGCTTGGACCGTGGTTCAGACGAAACACCTCGCGGCCTCTCCGGGTCGCTTGGTCGGCCGAGGACGTCCGCGACGACCTAACGGAAGAGGAGCGGGATGCTCCGCCGGAGCGACGGCTCGAGGAAGACGCGATGGGATCCTCCGGACACGAGGATCCCCGGCGGGTGCGCGGATTCTAGGCGGCCCGGTCCTGCACCCCGCGGACCCCCTCTTCCTTCGCGCAATGCGCGCAGCAGAACATTGAGCCGTCGCTCTCCACGCCGTGGCCCACGATGCGACAGTCACAGTGCTCACACCTCGGAGCGAGAGCATGTATCGCACACTCGAAGCTGTCGAAGGTGTGTTGGTCACCTTCGCTCGTTGTGACGGCGAAAGCCTTGTCATAGCTGTTTCCACAGACTTCGCAGGTTGCCATCGCTTCACGACCTTTCACGTCGGGTTACTGTCAGACAGGGCTTTACCCAGCGGAGCGGGCTGGCAAACAGCCAAGCGT
>CAYTCZ010000037.1:26643-31810 GCA_964436315.1 uncultured Gaiellales bacterium
CGAGGAAGACGACGTGCGTGTCTACCTCGAACAGGCCGCGTTCCTCCATCTAAACGACAAGCTGCTCGACGCTCAGGCGAACGAGCAGCATGTCGTCTTCTCCGTGTCGGAGCAGTAGCCCCGTTCTAGCGCAAGAGGCCGTTTTCTAGCTCGCGACCGGTGATCGGATTCGCGTGTGTCGTTAGATTCTCGGTACCTCCGCCGATTCAGAGATATCCTCGACGACCTCGCCGGTTTTCTTCTGTCCGGCTTCACTCGCGATATCGGCCTGAGCAAGCATCCCGACGAGTTCACCATCCACGGACACAGGAATGCGTCGCACCTGGTGGAGCGACATCAGCTCTACCGCGGTATCGAGCTTTGCCTCGGGCTCGACGGTGACTGGTTCAGTCGACATGATCTCGAAGACCCGGGCCTCTTGAGGATCCCGCTTCTTGGCAATGGCCCGAACGACGATATCCCGGTCAGTGACGATTCCGATTAACCGGCTAGGTTCCTCGACGACCGGCAGTGAGCCGACGTCTTCGAGTTCCATCACCTCTGCCGCCTCTCGGACGGTCAATCCCTGCGATATCGCACGGGGGCGCTCGCTCATCACCTCTCGCACTTTCTTCTCACCAAACAGTCCCATGACAATCCCTCCTCGGGTGTGTGTTTTTCGAGCTGTTCACGTTGGACTCGGATAGACAGGTTTTTCGGGTTGTTGAGACCGGTCCTCAGTGGTTTCGCAGGGCATCGATGAGCTCGTCCTTGCTCATCTCCGAGCGACCCTCGACTCCAATCTCCTTCGCTCGGTCGTAGAGCTCTTCCTTGTTCCACTGTTCGTACGGAGGAGAGCTACCTCCCCTGCGCCCCGCTTCGCTACGGTCCATGTTGGCAACGCGTGCGGCCATCTCCTTGCTCATTCCTTCTTCCCGCAGTCGCTCGTACTGTTCGTCGTCTTTGATCTGCGGCCCATGATCCTTGGCCATCTCGTCCTCCTTGTTCGTCCGCTAGCTCCTACCCGGATCCGAGTCTTTCTAATCCCCAGATGGACGTAAATCGAAGGTGACCCAAGAAGTGTCGCCACCTCCTCGAATTCGGCTTCCGCCGTTTCGACGGCTTCCCCGGCCTCCTCTTCGACGCATCTCCCCCACACGAGACTGCGGCAAGCGCGACGGTCAGTCCCATCAACACGACGACCAGGAGCCGAAACCACGAATGCTGGGTCGTGCGAGTCCGATGATTTCGCGAGGGCTGCACGGAGTCTTGCCTTCCCGCTTTGCGCCTACGCAAAACCCCTATCTCCGTCGGGCATCACCTGCCACCTCTGAGTCTCCGTCCAAGAAGAGGTCGCGAACGAGTAGAGCGATCAGGCCGATCGTTCCAGCGACCGCCGACCCGATCAGAATCGCCAGTTTGGCCTCCTGTTGCACACGTTCGTCTTCGAAGGCAAGGAGCGAGATGAAGATCGCCACGGTGAAGCCGATGCCTTTCAACGGCGCTGCGCCTCCGATCGCGGCCCAGTCGAGTCTCGTCGGCAGCCGAGCCGGGCCGAAACGGACGAGCGCCGAGGCGACGACAATTCCACCAAGGGGAGCGCCGACGACGAGACCCAGCATGATTCCGAGGCCGACCTGACCGGTCAGCGCATCCCCGATGGCACCAGGCGAAAGTGGGACGCCGGCGTTTGCCAGGGCAAACAGAGGAAGGATGACGTATGCACTCCACGGATGAAGCAGGTGCTCCATCCGGGCCAGCGGCGAAACAGCCTCCCGAGCGATCCGCGAGACCTCCCACATCGTCCCCTCGCTGATTTCATCGTCAGCCTCCGCTAGTTCAATCAGGCGCTCGCCGATGGCCTCGGCTGTCTTCTGCCGCGAATGGAAGGCTCTCGCCGGCGTCAGAAACCCAAGTACGACGCCTGCGATCGTGGCGTGTACGTTGGACTCGAACACGGCGAGCCAGAGCAGTCCCGCCAAGAGGACATAGGGAACGAGTAGCCGAACCCCGAGGCGCCGGAGGACAAGAATGACCAGCGCGACACCGACGGCAGCGCCCAGCCAGGCCACCGAGATCCCGGTCGAGAAGAACAGGGCTATCACGGCGATCGTGGCGATATCGTCAACGACCGCCAGCGTCAGCAGGAAGGCACGGAGCTCAGCGGGGATTCGCGAGCCGACGAGTCCAAGAACACCGAGCACGAAGGCGATGTCGGTCGCGATCGGAACCGCCCAGCCGCTGAGATCTCCACCGTCGAGGTTGATTGCGATATAGACGGCGGCGGCGCCGAGCATCGTCCCCAGAGCCGCCGCAGCTGGGACCGCGGCTGTCTCCCGCTTGCGGAGGGAGCCAAAGACGATCTCGCGTTTGACTTCGAGAGCGATCACGAAGAAGAAGACCGCCATCAACAGATCGTTGACGACACCTCGAAGGTCCTCCTCGAGCACGAGGGGCCCAAGTTCCAGGCTCACATCTGTCGACCAGAACCGCTCGTACGATTCGGCGTTGACGTTGCTCCAGACGAGTGCGGCTACTGCCGCGGCCAGCAGAAGAGACGCGCTGCCGGCCTCGAGGCGTAGGAACTCCTCGAGCGGACGTGCGATGAGTCGGGGTATGGGGCGGTCCGAGCGAAGCCACGGTCGGCGAAGACCGTGACGCTCGCGAATGTCGGATCTTTCATCCATTGCCAAGGAGCGAGATCGGTAGACACGGTAGGGCGTTCATGTATCTCTGCGGTCGGTCTGGGCCGTCTATGCCTGGTTCCTGTAGAAGGGAAAGAGTCCCGAAGCAACGAGCCAAACGATCACAGAAAGAAGGAGTGAGCTTTCGCGTCGCTGAGAGCGGCCTCGACCAGGCGTTCCGCCACTCGCGCCGGTTCCAAGGGAGACGATCCGCATGGCGCCGCTCCACCTTGACTAGCGGCCCCAGTCAAGCGCCACATCTCCTAGCGAGTCGGTGAGCTCGAGGGCGTTCTTTGGCGCTCGGGCCCGCGCATCGTTGTTGAAATACACGAATCCGTCTCGGCCCTCCTCTCCCACAGCGCGCAGGAAGCGGGCCCACGGCTCGAGCTCGGACGAGTCGTAGTCGTGCCCGTACCCTCCCTCGAGTCCGTGGAACCGTACGTAGACGAAGTCGGCGGTAACGGTACGATCGGGCGGAATCTCGGTCGAACTAACGGAGACGCAGGCTATGCCGTACTTCTCGAGCAGTGCGAAGACCTCGCCGGTGAGCCACGAACGGTGCCGGAACTCGACAGCGTGGCGCAGGCCGCGGGGGAGCATCCTCAGGAAGCCCTCGAGCAGCTCGGGGTCACAGGCGAGATCCGGTGGCAGTTGCCAGAGAAGGACGCCAAGGTAGCTCTTGAGATCGCGAACTCGCTCGACGAACGTCTTCACCTCCCGCTCGCAGTTCTTGAGCCGGCGATTGTGGGTAATGAGGCGGCTGCCTTTGACTGCGAACCGGAAGCCCCTGGGAGCGCCGTCATGCCAGCGACGAACCGTTGTCTTCGGAGGAAGCCGGTAGAAAGTCATGTTGACCTCGACCGTCGGGAAGCGGCTGACATAGTGCTCGAGCCACCGGCTCTGCGGAA
This sequence comes from uncultured Gaiellales bacterium, assembly GCA_964436315.1. GTDB lineage: Bacteria > Actinomycetota > Thermoleophilia > Gaiellales > Gaiellaceae > CAYTCZ01. Next base: position 30,215 of record CAYTCZ010000037.1, read on the forward strand.
GGCCGGCAGGGTAGAAGGTGTCATTCCAGTGGTCGTATGACCAGCCGCTCGTTCCGATGCGTATTTGGCCGGTCATGTCCGTTGCCTGCCCATGCCTGTTACTCGTAGATGACCACGTCCGGCTGAGGATTGAGGCCTAAGACCTGTGCAGGACGGAGGAGATTGATGTCCTCCTCGAAGAACAGCTTGATCCCGTGATGAAATCCGAGCCCGGCCACCTGACCGGTCAGGAAGTCGTACTTGGAGATCTTCGCGAATCGCGTGCCGAAGCCGTCAACGTTCATCACGAGAGCAATTCCGGGACGATCGATGAGATTGGGTTTTCCCTTGACCATTCCGTTCGTGAACTGGTGGACGACCAGGAGCTTCTCGGGAAGATCATGCTCTTCGACAAGTCCGGCGAGATATCCCGAGACCCCGTTGACGATCGCCGCGTTTGTCGAGCCGATCACCTGTCCGGGAATCTCGCCAGCTCGCATGCTCCACTCGGGATCGAGGGCGAGTCCGACGTCGGGCTGCTCCAGGAACTTCTCGAGCCGTTTCGCTTCATCGAGGAACGATGCACGGCCTGGCTGGATATCCAGGATGAGCAGAGCGCCAGCCCGGCGAGCCTCATCGAGGTGGCGCCGGATGATTTTGTCCGGCTGACGGAAGCTGAAGTTTCCATCGGGGCCAGCGCTGGCCGAAGCGATGACTGCGATGAGCTCGAATGCGCGCATCACGGGACGCTGGGGACTGCGATACGGGCGTGTTTGTCTGCGGAGTCTGCTCGATGCAGTCTGAAGGCTTCCGATGCCGAGGACGCCGAGCCGAGGATTCTGTGGAGCGCCGAAGAAACTGACGATGCGGTACGTGGGGAGCAGATCGCGCCCACCCTGCGGCAGCTGGAGCTTCTCGGGGGGATTGCCGAGAATCACGAGAAGCCGCTGCCACCCCCACCAGGGAATCTCGCGTGGGGCAGCGGGCGGCCGGGTCGCGGAATTGCGGGGATCTCCCTTGAACTCCGACCGGCCGAGATACCACTGGGCCCAACTCCAGAACCATTTGGGGATCGGCAACGGCCACGCGGGCTGGAGTTCGGTTGATTGGGCTCGGGCGGACGTTGGCGAAACGGCAGAAGCAAGAGCGAACAGACTCACCGCGAGCACAACTGTGACCAACAGCCTGATCAAGGTCTCGCTCGGAACTCACGTGTGAATGTGGCGTCGGGCTCGCTCGATTGGAGCAACTGCCGCACGGACCCATCCTTCTTGAGCGCATTTGACGAAGCCACTCCCCACGCTCATACCCCTGATTGGTGGTTCTCAATCCAAGGCTAGAGGGCAGTGCGTAGTGCGCCACCGAGCCCGCCGCCTCACGAGAGCGTCCTGCTTCGCGCCAGACGGCGTAATAGGTTTGAGCAATCTCGTCCGAGGGAAGAGAGACGCACAGACGTAGACGCGACGGTAGGGCCCACGATGGCGAGTATCGATCAGCCGGTCAAGACGGAAGCCGCATCGCCACCAGTTGAACTGATGGAGAAGGGTGAGTATCGGTGCCGTTCCTGCGGCTACGGAATCATGGTCGTGAGCATTCCCAGTGCCCGATGTGCTCTTC
>CAYTCZ010000038.1:0-31705 GCA_964436315.1 uncultured Gaiellales bacterium
GCTTCGTTGGTGCCCAGAGGCGGAATCGAACCGTCGACACGGGGATTTTCAATCCAGACCAAGAAGCCGAAGAAGTCCAGGCATTCCAAATGGTTGGAACGCCTCGAGTGAACCACTGTGTCGGTCTGCGTGACAGTCGAGGGCGGCTCGAGATCGGAGAGTCACTCCACAGCGACTCCATAGGCACGACAGGCTGAAGCAACGCACAGCTCGGGCAGGCCGCACGCGAATCGGTCGTCGGGGTAGAAGACGAAGTTTACGTCGAAGTCGGGCTCGTCGGAAGGCTGGAGCCAGACGTCGGGGTCTGAGGGACCAGCGTGAAAGGGAATGGTGGAGACGTTGCCATACAGCTCTCCGGAGCAACCAGCAGCGTCCAGCACGACGTGTTCGCCGAGCGTCATCTGCGTACCGTCTCTGAGCCAGAGTCCCGCATCCTCGTACGACCGGCGCTCGAGGGTCAGACCCGGGAAGGCGGTCACGATCTCGGCTCGGGGTATGTCGCAGTACCACTCACGGAGGTAGCCGACCTCGTCGGTCACGAAGAGCTGAACCGTCTCTGGGAACCGGATTTCGTGGTCGCCGCATTCGGCGACGCAGGCTTCCGGATCGGCCAGCCGTAACTCGATGGTCCGTCCACGAAAGTCGATGCAACGCGCATCGGGAATCCCGCACTCGGCGCCAGTGGTGAGCAGGAACACCACCGCTGCGGAGGTGAGCAGGGTGCTGCGGATGCGCTGCGGTCGAAACGTAGTGGTCATGGGGTGACCCCGATGGCGAAGGGCCACAGCTTCCGGGTCAGTCTCTAGCGAAGAGCTACTCGATGCTCCGAGCGGATGCGTTGCAGAACGAGAACTCGCACTGCTCGGGCAACCCGCAGGCGAAGCGATCGTTTGGGTAGAAGATGAAGTCGATGCTCCAGTCGACCTCGTCGTCGGGTTGGAGCCACGGCTCCGGGTCCAGCGGCCCGCGGTTGTACGGCAGGGTCGACAGACTCGCGTAGAACTCCCCCGAACATCCGTTGCTGTCGATCGTCACATGTTCACCGAGCGTGATCTGTGTCCCCTCGGCAAGCCAGAGTCCGGCGTCCTCGAAAGAGGGACGGTCCGTGGTGAGCCCTGGAAGGGGGGTCAGCAGGTCGGCTCTGGGGACATCGCACGGCCACTCGCGGATGATCCCGGTCTCCTCGGTTACCGAGACCTGGAACGTGTCGGGCAGCGTGATCTCCACATCGCCGCAGGTCGCCACACACGAGCCCGGGTCGGTGACCTGGAACTCGATGGTCCGTCCTCGGAAGTCGATGCAATGCGGCCCAGGCTCACCGCACTCGGCGGCGGTCAAGAGCGGAAGAACCAGGAAGCCGGCGATTCCGGCCCACGAGTGTCGTCGTCGTTTGTTCATGGAACGATGAATGCGCCGACGCCGGGGTTGCTCAGAGAGCGCGTGGCGCCCAAGCGATCTGTAGACACTTCGGCCACCGGATCTGGAGAAACGAGAGCGACTCCGTTCGAGCGGAGGAGGCCAGTGGATCCGGAGGAGGAGTCCACCTGACCATCAAGCTCGAGCACCACAGCATTTCGCAAGGGCGTTGATGCCATGGGGTTCTCGAGCAGTGCGCGATTGCTGGAGGCATCCACGGCCCCCGAGGCTCTACAGAGATAGGAGTCGGACTCGTTCAGCTCTGACTCGACGGTCGCCGTGTCGCTGAACTCCACGCCTTGATACCTGCACATGATCAGTGGGCCGCCTCCTAGACCAGGTGTCGTGGTGTCTGCCGGAGGATAGGAGAACACGTTGCCCTCCACTCTGGCACCCACGAGTACGGAAGTGCCAGCGAGGCCGTCCAAGTCGAGGATCGTCCCATAGCGCAGGTAGCTACCCCAATCGGCAAAGGCGAAGAGGTTGTTCACGAGCGTCATGCCCGCGAGCGTGCCTTCGAGCGCCACCACCGCACTGGAGGTCCCTGCACTCGAGCGAGTGGTCGGCGCGAACCTCGAACCCACCAGGATGGTGTTCTGGTAGAGCTGAGCATTGGCATCGGATCGTGCGAGCACCCGCATCCCGGTGGTGGAGTCCGCGTCGCCCGGCGCCGCGAGGAAGCTGTTGCTGACGAAGAGCGCCGACGACGGTGCGAGGTCGGCTCCACGAGACACGTCCACGGAGTACGGCCTCTCCGCAGCAGTGCTGCATGCCCTCACCGTCGATCGGTTCAGAATCAAGTCTACGGAGCCGGCATCGATCCACCCGAACAACTCGGAAGGCCTCGTGATCCCACGTCCCAGACCATCGTCGTCGAGCCCATCGACGACAGAGTCCACGATAGTGGCTTGTGCTAGGCCATCTGTGGCCAGTCCGGCGTACGTCGATGCGCTGGTGGGCATGCCCGTGCGGCCCCCTCGCAGAACCGAGCCCCGGATGAGCAAACGGCCCGCTCCGGCGGCTCCCAGGCTCTCGACGCCGATTCGACAGCTACCCGAGCCGGAAGAGTCCACCAGCGTGCCAGCGAGGTTCAGCTCACTGGCGTCTGCGTAGACGGTGGCGACACAGTGGGTCACGGACGTCGTCGTGGTCCGGAGCACGACATCGCTGATGGACAGCACTGAGTCACGCAGGACCAGCCCTGCCCTCGAACGACGAGCCATTTGGTTGAAGTCGGCGGTCTGGATCGAAGGTAGGTCGCTGCCGGCGGCGAACTCCACGATGGAAGTCAGCGCGCCCTTCATCCACGACCCACCAGACACCTGATAGCCCCCGTCCAGCACCACGTTGCGAGACTCGAGCACCTGATGAGGTTCAGCGTATGAGCCTTCTGCCAGCCGAATCGTAACCAGCCCATCGATGGACGCCGCGGCCGCAAGAGCCGCGTCGATGCTGGCGAACGGGTCGGTTGGCGTACCCGCCAGCGGAGCAGCGTCGTCTCCGAAGGGCGCCACATAGAGTTCTGGAGAGGGTAGCGTCCGAACGGTCACGGGAGCTGACGGAAAGGTCGAGCGTTCGCCGGCACCGTTGACGGAAACGGCGACGAACGTGTAGTCGGAGTCGCCTGCCAGCCCGTTGACCACGAACGAACTGCCTTCGACGGTTCGCACGACGGCAACCTCGCGCGTCTCCGGGCTGGTCATCCGAATGGAGGCGCCCATCGGGAGAACCACGCTCTCGTCGTCCGCGGTGCCATTCGTTGACGATCATTTGGTTCGCGTCTGGAAGACTCGGAAGGTCGGCAGGGGCGGGGAGCTGCTCACGACGTTGTGTTGGGGGGACGAGTTGGCGCACGTCGGGGGCAAGTATTCGGGCGTCAGGCGCGTCACTCTTCCGGATGGCCGTTCGGGCTACGTCGGTGCTGCGCTCCGCATGCGCTCCAAGGGCATCCTCCGGGTGGCGTTCGAGCGGCTCGGGCACGGGCGGCTTGGTCCCGTCGAGGTCGAGCCGGGAGGGGTTCCACACCCACTCGGCAATCCGGAGATACAGCTCCTGTCGCTCCGCCTGCGCCTCCGGGGTGAACTCTTCGATCGGTCGGAAGCCCAGTCCGGTGCGCTCGATGAAGGCCCGGAACGACGGGTTGTTCTTGTACGCCAGCGGGTCGTTCTGCTGGAGATCGAGAAAGCCAGTCATCAACCCGTCCGGTTCAAGACCGTCGAGTATGTGCGGGTCGGTTCGTACAAGAAGAAGCTGAAGGACCATCCGGAGAAGGAGCGCGAGTTGTGGCGGATCTTCGACCGCACGCCCTTCGAGGAGCGACTCGCCGCGAGCCACGTGGCATCGGACGAGGTGTTGAGCAGCCTCGACTACCCAGCCTACTTCGAGCTTCTCCAGCGGCCGCTGCCGGACAACCGGTCGGGCATTCTCGAGGCACTGGCCGATGACGGCCTGATCCGCGACGACGGAGCTGGGGCTTGGGACATCACCAACCTCGGTGCGGTGCTGTTCGCGAAGCGCCTCGACAGCTTCGAAGGGCTCAAGCGGAAGGCCATGAGGGTCATTCGCTATCAGGGCGATAGCCGGGTCCAGACCGTGAGCGAGCAGGTCGGTGCAAAGGGGTATGCGTCGGGCTTCGAGGGGCTGATTGACTTCGTCAACGGCTTGCTGCCCTCGAACGAGGTCGTGGGCAAGGCTCTGCGGCGCACCGTCCCCATGTACCCGGAGATCGCCGTCCGAGAGATCGTAGCCAACGCGCTGATCCACCAGGACTTCTCGGTGAGCGGCGCAGGGCCGATGGTCGAGATCTTCGACGGCCGCTTGGAGGTCACGAGTCCCGGTGAGCCTCTCATGCCGACAGACCGCTTCGTGGACTGCCCGCCTCGTTCGCGGAACGAGGGCGTCGCGTCGCTCATGCGGCGGATGGGCGTCTGCGAGGAGCGCGGCAGCGGCATCGACAAAGTCGTGTTTCAGACCGAGCTGTACCAGCTCCCCGCTCCCCTCTTCGAGGTGACGGGCGGCGCGACCCGGGTCGTCCTCTTCTCGCCGAAGCCGCTGGCCGACATGGACAAGGCCGACCGCATCCGGGCTTGCTACCTCCACGCTTGCCTGCGGTACGTCTCGCGGGAGTTCTTGACGAACTCGTCCCTGCGGGAGCGGTTTGGGATCAAGAAGAAGAACTCGGCCAAGGCTTCGCGCCTCATCAAGGAGGCGGTGGACGCGGGCCGAATCCTCCCGCACGACCCGAACGCCTCCAACAAGAACATGAAGTACGTTCCGTTCTGGGCAGCGGAGGTCCGGTCGTGACCTGTTCCTACTTGATGGAAGGCAGCCGGAAGAACCCTTTTGGAAGCGTATCGAGAAGGAAACGTCCTGTTTCCAATGGGTTAGCCAGCCGCAGTCTATTTGACGGGTATTTGATGGTGGGCCGTAGGATGGCCTGGCGGCCAGGGCCCAGAGCCACCATCTGGGGCTGTCCTCTGGGAGAGCTGGCCCAGGGTGGTGAGGAGCAGAACCCCCGTCCGTGCTCTCACATCACCAGATCCGCAGAGATCTCGGCAGCTTGCCTCTCTGACGGGCATTCGATGCATGGGGTCCGAACATGGTGAGCCACAAGGAGATCGACTTCGAAGCCGCCATCGAGCAGGACCTGCTCGAGGCTGGGTACCTACGGGGCGAGCCCGCGGACTTCGACGCGAGCCTCGCGCTGATTCCGAAGGACCTCTTCGCGTTCATCGAGGCCACCCAGCCCGAGCTGTGGGCGCAGCTCAACAAGAACCACCCGACGGGCCTCGAATCCGGGCTCCTCGATGCGCTGACCAAGAAGCTGAACGACCGGGGCACGCTCGAGGTGCTGCGGCACGGGTTCAAGTTCTACGGGAAGCGGATCGCCACGGCGTTCTTCCGGCCGGCCCACGGGCTCAACCCCGAGCTGGAGGCGAAGTACGCCGCGAACCGCCTCGCCATCACGCGGCAGGTGAAGTTCAACCCGGATGGCGAGGACAGCGTCGACATGATGGTCAGCCTCAATGGGCTGCCCATCGCGACGCTGGAGCTAAAGAACTCGCTGACGGGCCAGACGGTCCACCACGCCAAGCGGCAGTACATGGTCGACCGGGACCCGAAGCTGCCCCTCTTCTGGTTCAAGAAGCGAGCGCTGGTCCACTTCGCCGTCGATACCGACCTCGTCTACATGGCGACGAAGCTCGCCCGGAAAGGAACCTACTTCCTTCCCTTCAACCGGGGCACCGAAGACGGCGGCGCCGGGAACCCCACCGTCGAAGGCGAGCCCTACAAGACGAGCTACCTCTGGCGGGCGGTGCTCGAGCGGCACAGCCTCCTCGACATCCTCGCGCGCTTCATCCACCTGGAGCAGAAGGAGGAGGTGGTCGGCGGAAAGACCCGGAAGAAGGAAGCGCTGATCTTCCCCCGCTACCACCAGCTCGACGTGGTCCGGAAGCTCGAGGCCGCGGCACGCGAGGAAGGCCCGGGCCATCACTACCTGGTTCAGCACTCGGCCGGGAGCGGCAAGAGCAACTCCATCGCTTGGGCTGCACACAGACTCTCGTCGCTCCACGACGCCAACGACGAGAAGGTTTTCGACTCGGTGGTGGTCGTCACCGACCGGCGGGTCCTCGACCGCCAGCTCCAGGACACGATCTACCAGTTCGAGCACAAGCAGGGCGTGGTCGAGAAGATCGACAAGCACTCGACTCAGCTCGCCAAGGCCCTGGAGCGCGGGACCAAGATCATCATCACCACGCTCCAGAAGTTCCCCTTCGTCACCGAGAAGATCGAGGCGCTCCCCGGCCGGCGCTACGCCATCATCGTGGACGAGGCCCACTCCTCTCAGACCGGCGAGGCCGCGCGAACCCTCAGGGCAGTGCTCGCAGGCCCCCAGGGCGGGCCCGAGACGAACCACGTGGCGGACGCCAGCCCCGCCTACGTCGCCGAGGGGGCGGATGCCCAGGAGGCGGATGCGCCGACCTACGAGGACGAGATCGCCCGCGTGATGGGCTCGCGCGGCAAGCAGCCGAACCTGAGCTTCTTCGCGTTCACCGCCACCCCCAAGGCGAAGACCCTCGAAGTGTTCGGCCGGAAGGACGGCGAGGGAAAGCCCCGCCCTTTCCACCTCTACTCCATGCGCCAGGCCATCGAGGAGGGCTTCATCCTCGACGTGCTCCGGAACTACGTCACCTACCGCGCCTACTACAAGCTCATGCGGGCCTCGGAGGAGTTCGACCCCGAGGTGAAGAAGAAGCAAACTGCCCGAGCCCTCGCCCGCTTCGCCAGCCTCCACCCTCACAACATCGCCCAGAAGATCGAGGTCATCGTCGAGCACTACCGGCGCTTCGTGCGGAAGAAGGTCGGCGGCCAGGCCAAAGCGATGGTGGTCACCCGCTCCCGTCTCCATGCCGTGCGCTACAAGCTTGCCTTCGACGAGTACATCAAGGCGAACGGTTACGACGACACCCGTGCCCTGGTGGCGTTCTCCGGCACCGTCATCGACCCGGACTCCTCCAAGGAGTTCACCGAGGTAGGGATGAACGACGACCTGCCCGAGACCCAGGTGCCCGAGAAGTTCGGCTCCGATGAGTTCCAGGTCCTGCTCGTCGCCAACAAGTTCCAGACCGGCTTCGACCAACCCCTGCTCTGCGCCATGTACGTCGACAAGCGCCTCTCAGGCGTGCAGTGCGTCCAGACTCTGAGCCGACTGAACCGGAAGATCCAGGGCAAGGAGAACGGCGACACCTTCGTCCTCGACTTCGTGAACGAGGCCGAGGAGATCCGCCGCTCCTTCCAGCCCTTCTACGAGCAGACCACGGTCGCCGAGAGCGCCGACCCGTACCAGCTCGAGAGTCTCCAAGGAGAGCTCGACAAGGCTCAGATCTGGAGCGAGTCCGAGTTGGAGTCCTTCGCCAAGGTCTTCTACCGCCCCAAGCAGAACCTCACCGACAAGGAGCATGCCGAGCTGCACCGCCACCTCCAGCCCGCCGTCGACCGTTTCGCCGCGTGGGACGACGAAGAGGCCCGAGACCTGTGGAAGGGCAAGCTTCAGGCGTTCGTGCGCCTCTACTCGTTCATGAGCCAGGTCATGCCCTGGGACGACCGCGATTTGGAGATCCGCTACTCCTTCGGCCGATTCCTACTGAAGCGACTGCCCCGAACCAAGTCCGAGGGGATCGACGTCGAGGGCGAGGTCGACCTCCACTCCTATCGCTTGGCGCGGCTCGGCGAGACCGACATCGTCCTCGACAAGGGCGGTAAGGGGGAGGTGAAGGGATCCACCGACGTCGGCACCGGCCAGTCGGAAGACGAGGACGTCCCCCTCCACGAGGTCATCGACGTGCTCAACGAACGCTTCGGCACCGACTTCACCAAGGCGGACCAGCTCCTCTTCGACCAGATCATCGAGGACGGCAAGGCCGACGAGCAGGTCCAGGCTCGGGCGAAGGCGAACACATTCGAGAACTTCTCGATCAGCATCAAGGACACGGTCGAGGGCCTGATGATCGACCGGATGGACAAGAACCAGGACATCGTCACGAAGTTCCTCAACGAGGACGACTTCAAGAAGGCGCTGTCGGAGCTGCTGGCGAAGCGGCTCTACGACGAGATCCGAGACGCAGGCTAGGCCATGGCTCGGGCGAAGAAGGCAGGACTCAACAAGAACCAACGTGCGCTCTTGGCGCTGCTCCGAAGCCGGTCTGGGAAGACAGTGAAGACCGGCGAGATCCTCAAGGTCACGGGATGGAAGGAGTCGAGCTGGCGCGTGTATCGGGAACAACGGCCTCTATTCGCCGTATCTCCGGGACCGTGGCGATGGCAGGTTCGATGTCCTTCTCGACGATTCGGTGGATGACGCCGCGTTCGCACGTCAGGTCACTCAGAGCACCCGAAAGCGTCGACCCACGGGCGCACTCCGCTACGAGATCTCGCGCCGTCTCGTCGAGCGCAGCGCCGACAACATGATCCTGGCGGTAGAGACCTACAACAGGCCCACCCTCAAGAACCGAATGGACGGTTTTGCCATGCTCTTCTGCACGGCGTGGGAGCAGCTCCTCAAGGCGGAGATTATTGAAACTTCGGGCGAGACAGCCGCCTATCGCCCCACCAAGGCTGGACGACGGCGCGAGACCTTGAGCTTGGATGAGTGCCTTCAACACCACTTCGGCGACAAGGACGTGGTCCGGAGGAACATCGAGCGGATCGCCGAGTTGCGACATGCAGCCACCCACTTCGTGGTCCCCGAGATCCAGGCCCCGTTCGCCTACGTGTTCCAATCCGGCGTTCTCAACTACGCCAGACGCTATCGGGACCTGATGCAGGCTCCGTTCCTGGCCCGAGCCAACATCGGCCTTCTTGCTCTTGCGGGCCAGGGCGAGGAGATCGACGCGGCTGCGCTTCAACATCTCTACGGCGCTGACCTCGGCACCGAGATCGCGGACTACGCAACACAGCTCGAGGACGAGATCGCCCAGGTCTCGGACGAACGCTTCGCCGTCCGGGTGGAGGTGACGATCCGGTTCGCCTCCGACAAGGGTGGGGCATCCCCCGATGTCACCCTGGTGAAGGCCAGCGAGGCACCCGCCAACGCGGTCGTGCTGTACAAGCCGACCGACCCAGAGCGAACCCACCCCTACCGAACAGTCGAGCTGTGTGAGGTGCTCACCAAGAAGCTGGGGCGGAAGTTCTCGACCTACGACCTTCAGTGCGTCTTGCACAAGACCGGTTGGAAGAAGGCCGACAACTCCTACCATCGACTCCAGCGGAATCCCGACACGCACAAGTACTCCGCAGAGGCGGTAGACGAGATCGCGCGGCTGCTCACCGCGCACGCCGCCTACCTACAAAAGGCAAAAGAGAGCTACCGGCGTGCATCGAGGAAGAAGGCCAAGGCCGGCGAGAAGAAGTGAGGCCACGCCAGGAACGTGCGCTCCGAGGTTGTGGTTCCAGGAAGCTAGTCCCGGGCACCACGTGATCCGGATCGCAAAGAGATGACCACCAGGAACCTGCCCGAGGCGGGTCCCGAGGGTTAGCGACCGGCGAGGGTTCAGCCGGGAGAGTCCGCAACTGGAACTCGCTACCCGGGTCGGTGGCCCAGCTCGACGACCAACGCATCGCAGATTTCGAGCATCGTCTCTCGGCGGCCCTTGGCAGCGAAGTAGCCGAGGGCACCCCCAGCGAGCCCGCCAGCCACCGCGCCAACGCCGAACAACCAGGCGCCAGCCACCGCGCCAGCCCCTGCACCGGCCGCGGTATAGGTCTTCAGGTCGGAGTAGTGAGACCGCAACGCACGCACCTCGGTCGCAAGCGAGTCGTGATACCTGGCCGCGGCCTCGAGGTCGCCCCTTTGGATCATGGCTCGGTAGTCATCCACCTTCTGCAGGAACCCATGGATGCGTGATTGGTCGTCTTCGCCGAGTTCCTCGATGTGCTTGCGCACCGCGGGCGAGGCCGAGTGGAGCTGGATCGCGCTCATCGATCTCCCTCCGCCCATGGCGTGGTCACCGCCGGCTTGATGGATTCTGCCTCCTCGAAGAGCTTCTGCGCGTCCTCCCAAGCGATGTCTACCCGCTTGGCCAATGCCTCGAGCACAGCCATCTCCTCCGGGGCGACCTCGCCATCGGCGCTGGCCATCAGGTAGCCAAACCCGAGCAGCCACTGGCGATCGTCATCGTCCAACTCCGTGAGGTCCAATGCCGCGATTGGCGGAGGGACGAGGAGCTGTCGAAAGATCGCCGCCTCGCGGTCGGCGTCCAAGTCGAGGCCCGCCACGACCTGCGCGAAGAAGCGAGCCTCCTCGGGTCTGAGGACGCCATCAGCCCAGGCGACCGCACCGAGAGCGGTCAAGAGATTCGTGTTCGTCACCATGCCTCCAGTTCTGAGAGCAAAGGAGAAGCCGTAGCTTCTCCAGAGCGACCGGAAGCACCGAGGACGACGCTGTTGCGCAGTGCGTCCGCGGCTTCCTTCGGAAGCTCGAAGGCGGCCTTCATGGCGAGACCGCATGACAGGCTTCCCATGACTCCTCGGCTGCTGCCTTGGCGTGCTCGAACGCCGCTCCTTCCCCCTCGACGTCGGCCGCGGCGTTGCGGAAGACGACGGCGGAACCGTCGGCGGCGTCGACGGCAGCGCGAACGGTAGCGACGTGCTGGTTCCACCGAGTCGACTCAGCCGTCGCGCGCTGGTGCTCGGCATGTGCTGCCTCGAGCGCCGTTCGGAATGGCGCGACAAGCTCGGGAGTCAGCCGATAGGCGCGTGGAACGGCCCCGATCCCGGCAATGGTGGAGTCGACATCGTGGAAGCTGCCGATCCCTCGTTCGCGGAGCACGTCTCGCAAGGCGCCCACAGTGATGCTCGCGCTACCGCTGCCCACTTCGTCGGCCGCTTCTGCACGATGAACCGCTGCGTCGAGATTCTCGATAGCTGAGGTGACTGACTGCTCGAACGCCTCGTCCGCGGCGGCCTGCAGTTGCTTCGTCTCCTCGGCAGCAGCCTCGGCCTCAGCCAGGTATGCGGACCACGCTTCGTGGGCTGCCGACTGGGCTTCGCTGCACTTCTCCTCATCGGACTTGCATCCCGAGAGGAGGCCGATGGCGACGACCATTAGGAGGACCATGGCCGACAGCCTCGGGATCCCCCGGCGGCGGGCCAAGGCTCGGTGCCCTGAATCGATACGAGGTCCGGAGTCAGGGTGAGGGACAGAATGGATCATGAGCTTTCCTTTCTCGTCCACGCGCGAAAGCTATCACGCATGGGCGTACTACAACTACTACTGACAGTGGCTCGAAGCAGGCGCGCTCTCGCGGTCTGCTACGCGCCGTGGATTCGGCATCTGCACTCGCGCGCGGCATGCGGCGACTTCGAGAAGAACGGGGCTTGAGCCAGGCAGAGCTGGCCGAGGCCGCGGACCTCTCGGTGCAGTTCGTCGCCGCCCTCGAGCAAGAGAGCCGGAGCGCGACGCTCAAGAGCGTCGACAAGCTCTCGGGGGCGCTCGGGGTGACGACCTCGCAGCTCTTCGCTGCGGGTGAGGCGAAGCGCAAGAAGCGCAGCGCGGTGGATCAGATCGCCGCTCTCCTCGACGGGCTGACGACGCGCCAGCAGGGGCACATCATCAACGCTGTCAAGGAGATGCGGAAGCTGGTCGGGCGCCGTGGCTGACGGCTAGGTCGCCTCGAACCCCAGCAGGTGGGCGGCGATCTCGGCGTGGACGTCATCGAGCATCTTGGTGGCGGACTCGCGTCTCTGGCCGGACAGCCGCTCGGCCACCAGATAGCCATTCTCTCGGGCGACGATGAGGTACAACTCGTCGCCGACGAACAGGACGCGGGGACTCATGGTCATGCGGCCTTCGGCAGCGAGCTGCTCGCTGACCGGCCCAGGCACTGCTTCTGGTACTCGCAGCTCGAGCACATCCACCCCGGAGCCGGCGGGAAGTGGCCGGCGAGAATGGCCTTCTCGATCGCCATCGCTGCGTCGAAGAACCAGCGCTGGCGGTCTGGGTCGGAAACGACCGGCAGCTTCTGGAGTCGCGGCCGCTTGTTCTTCACGATCACCCACACCGAAAGGCGGGCTGCATCGATGTCCTCGAGCACCGCGGCGTACGCCCCAAACTGCAGGTTCGAGGCGATGTCGATCCCAGAGTAGGCCGAACGCGCGGTCTTCAGCTCTACGACCTCACCGCCCACGACTCGGAAGTCGAAGTAGCCGACGAAGGGCCGAGGCAGAGGCTCGAGGGTCGTTGGATGACGCAGCTCCACCTCGAAGCGCTCCTCCACACCGGCAACGCGTAGATCGTGCTCCTCCTCGAGAAAGAACCGGACGAAGCGCTCGGCGTGCTCGAGCAGGTCGGCCCTGGTCCAACGGCCCCAGCGAACAGGAGCGCCTTCGACAGCCGCCGCGAAGTCGGCGTGGCAGATGTCGAGAGCGTCGCTGACGCTCGGGGAGTGCCCACCGACTCGCTCCTCGAAGAACCAGCCGACCGCAGAGTGGACCACGGACCCCAGCACGAGGCTCGGGCTGGTGTGCTCCGACTCAGCGCGGTCGAGGTAGCGGAAGGCGTACTTCCGTGGGCACATGCTGTACGTCTTGAGCTGCGAGGCGCTCGTGTGATCAGGCAGCCCCACGACTGCCCCCGTCGTTCTTGAGCTGGTCGATGAGACGGCTGGCTTGGTCGAGGGTGGGATCTTCGCCGGCATCGAGACCGAGGGCGTCCTCGATGTAGCGGCGAGCGTCGGGGCCGCGCCGGCCGAGCTTGTAGACCAGGCGGAAGAGGAGCCGGCGCTGGGCGTCTGACCACGTGCGGCGTTCGGGGTCGTGCCGACCGTCGCCGGCTGGGCGCTGTACCGAGGCACGCAGTGGCTCCTTGGTCATGAGCTGGTCGAGCAGCCGCCGGGGGATACGGATGATGAGAGCGTCTTCGTCTTCGGGCATGGGTCGTTTCCTTTGGTTGAAATGAAGGACCCCGACGCCGATGGACGGCGCCGGGGTCGTTGGGGTCGATGTGAGTGGTCAGGCCGAGCGTCGGAGGGGCTCGGCCATGAGGCCTTCGTCGCAGAAGCTGAAGTGGCGACGCCCGCCCACGATCACGTGGTCGAGCAACCGAAGTCCCAGCAGCTCCGCTCCGAGTCGTGTGCGGCGAGTGAGTTCGATGTCCTCTGGGGAAGGCTGCACGTCACCGCTGGGGTGGTTGTGCAGCATGATCCCTGCCGGGCATGCGTTGAGAACGAGGACCCGCAGGATGTCGCCGGGGGCGACGACACAATGGGCGGGACCTCCGCGGGCGAGCTGCCGCTCGACCCGTACCTGGTTGCGAGCATCGAGGCCGATCACCCAGAGGGACTCCAGGCGGTCGGCACCGAGCTTAGACACGTACGTCACCGCGACGTCTTGGCTCGAGACGATGCGACCGGTCAGTGGCTCCTCGCTGGCGCCCGTCCGCAACAGCTCCCGCAGCGCCTCTACCTTGGGGGCGATGGCGCGAGGAGGTTCGACGTCGGTGTCGAGTAGCTGCGAGGGACGGAGACGTTTCGGGAGGCGGCTACGAGGCAGGATGGTGGCGACCAGTTCGTCGATTCGCGTGAGCCCCTTCATGCTGCGGCTCCCACGGCGTCGAAGAGGTAGCTCCACACGCCGCCGAGCTGCTGCGAGGTCGGCGCCGGCTTCGGGTGAAGGTTCACCGGGAAGACCGATGTGCCGACGTCCGGTTGGTTCAGCTCGAGCCGAAAGTGCCCGCGGCCTGAGCTGGTTCGGTAGCGGATGTGGAGCTGCTGTGCGTGAAGTCTGACCGTGGACAGTTCGGCCGAGCGACACTCGCGCACCAGTCGCCCGAGGAGTCGCAAGTCGACTCCGCCGTGGGCCAGAGGACTGTCGAAGAGGAGCGAGCCCTTCGCTCGGATACTCGTCACCGCCGAGAAGGTCGGCGGGTCGAGCAATATCTCGTCAGAGCGGATCAGCGCGCTGGACTCGAGGGCGGCCACGGCGCGAGCCATCTGCGCGGCGCGCGCGACACGTCGTTTGGAGGCGTGCCGTGCTCGTGCGGAGCGGGCTTGTTGCACCAGAGCTCTTCCCCGAACGGCTAGCTCCGATGGTTCCAGTGAGAGGAGTTGGGCCAGGCGGTCGGGCCTGGCTTCCGCGAGGTGCTCGAGCTGCTCATGGGCGGCGTCGGGATCGACGTCGGACAGTCGGACCAGCCGGTTGAGGGTCGCCGCGGTCACCATGATGGGCCCCGCGGGTCTTCGGCCCAGCCCGGAAGCCGGCAGTCGTCGCCATCGTCTTCGAGATCGTCATCGAACGAAGCCTGAAGTGATGACCGATGTACCGGCGAGAAACGGCGTGCCCTGGGAGCCGGTGATGCCTGGACCACGCGACCGGTGCGGGCGACGACTCCGGCGAGGACGTCGTTGTCGTCGATGATGACGACACCGGTGTAGGTGTGTCCCTGGGTCGACGACACCCGCAGATCGGTGGGTGGTCGCACGTGGGGAAGAAGTCGATCGAGGGTCGAGCGAAGACCCGATCGAGTCGTTTCGAACGCGAGCACGACCAGGAAGGCGAGGCCGTGAAGCGTGGGTTTGGGAATCTCGTGCATGTCTCCTCCGGCAGACGCGACGACGCCCCGACCTCCGCGAGGGAAGTCGGGGCGCCAGTGCGTCCTGCTCAGCGGCTCACTTGTTGCCGAAGAGCAGCTCCTTGGTGCCGGCGACGATGAGGGCGACGACCACACCGGCCGTCGCGCGCTGGACGCCATCGTCGGTGGCGACGCGCTTGTAGAAGGGGGCGGGGTTCGAGGTGTCGTTGGCGTTTTCGTTCATGGTGAGTCTCCTGGGCGCGTTGGCCGTTGGTTGCGTTGGTCAGCGGAGGAGCAAGGCCTCCGCGGCTCAGGAGCTGATAGGCGGACGGGAAAGGGATTTCCCACCGGCCCAGCTGTTCGGTCGGAGAGAAAACTCTGGCGCGCGCATTGGCCGGATTGGTCCGCTCGAGAGACCGAGCACGACGATGGCGTGGCTCTCCGAGTTTTGGCACGGGGGCGCTGGTTTGCACTCAGCTGCGATGCGGTAGCCTACATAGTCGGCGGATCGTTCTCTGGCGCGATCGCCGCGTGTCTTCGAGCCAACTCGTGAAACTCGGCTGGGCACTGCTCAATCCATAAGTTCAGGTCTGAACCGCAGATTGGGCAGAAGTTGAGCGGCATGAACACACAGAGCGCAATCCCTTGGAGCACGCCTGGAGTAGGCTCCGCAAGTCGTCGCCCCCACGGACTCCGAACCAGAGACTCCTGCTCTGGCGTGAACGCCCGAGCGCACGCATGGAAGCGACCCAACCGGCCGTCGCCATGAACCAGCGCGACTATGCTGTCGCCCTGTGAATAGGCTGCTTCGACGCGAGCTCTGAAGCCTTCGCAACAGAAGCTGGCCTGGGTCACCGACTGGCCCCCACGATGAAGTCCCCGAGCTCGTCCACGGCCTCGCCAATGAAGCGCCACTCTCGTGCCGTTGAACCACTCGGGGCATGGTGATCGGTCAACATCCTCGCGACTCTATCGTCCTGCTTACTCATCAACCAACGTGTCGGAACTGAAAACTCGGTCACCGTACCACCGATCTCGTCGGCGTATGCTTGGGCGTGGCTGCGAGAAGGCGTAGTGGAGAACGCCCCATGCGAGGAACTGGGTCTTCCCAACCCCTTCATGTGGCCCCCGTGGAAGACCGTGGTCATATGCTCCGCGTATGCCCGCCCCCCGCCTCGGGCGGCCTTTCGCATGCGCCTCAGCGCCCTAAGGGCGATACCGCCCGCTCCAAGCAGGGCAGCCGAGCCTACCGCGATACCGACCGCTATCCATACATCCGGGTCGTTGAGGCTCCCACCGCCTAGCAAAGCGCATCCAAGGGCGGTTGCCGCTGGCACTACCGCCCAGAGGATGGTTCCGGTCGGATCGATGTAGTTGATGGGATCGTCACCCGCGTAGCGGTAGAGGGCTTCGTCTCCATCGAACCCTAAGGGGTCTCCCGTCAGGAATACGCTCGCAGCAGGGTCGTAGTCGCGCAGCCCCAGTCGCAGAAGCTCCGTCGCTGGGTCTCGGACACCGCCAGCGAACGTGAAGGGCTGAAAGTCAATCTGATGAGCTGCGGTGATTCGGCCCCATGGGTCGTAGTCGAGCCGCTGCTCCACCACGCCAGTCCCTACGTCGACCACGACTCGCACGGAACCACGGACGTCCTTGATGAACCGATAGACGTTCCCGCCACGAACCATGAAATCGGGCGCGTGGGGATGCGTCACGTAGATGTAGCGGGCAATGACGTTGCCCGCGCTGTTGAGCTCAGCGATCGGACCGATGGGTGCGCCGTAGACCCAGATGCGGTCGAGGGTCCCTCCGACCGAGCGGGTGACCCGACGGCCGTCGCTGTCGTAGGTGTAGCTGATATCGACGCCGGAACCCGAGACGCTGCGAAGCTGTCCGAGGACGTCGTGGTCGAAGCCGAGCGCTACTCCGTCGAGAGTTCGGCTCTCGAGGTTGCCGTTGTCGTCGTAGGTGGCCGTGTACGCCACCCCACCTGTAATGGTCTCAAGTTGGTCGTCGGGGTTGTAGGTGGCGTTCAGGGTCCCGCGGTCGTCGACGGTTACCGTACGGTGCCCGCGGATGTCGTAAGTGTAGCCACCAAGAATCGACGCGTAGCCACCAAACCCGTCAGGAATACCCCACATTCTGAGCTTGCCGGAGCGATCGTACCCGTACCGATAGTCTTCGACCGCTGTGGTCAGCGCTCCTGCAGCGGGAACCGTTGCGCGCTGGGCGCTGATTCGTCCCACTGAGTCGTAGTCGAGTTCCTGATGCACCTCAGCGGAGCCGCTCAGCCAAGTGGTGGTGGTTTCTTCGACTTCACCAAAGGAGTTGCGTTCGTCGATGACCGTGACGATCGAGTTCGTGCCATCGGTGACCGTTGCGCCGACCAGGAGTCCCGTCGCGGGATCGGGGCTCAAGGAGATCGACGCATCTGCCACTCCGCAGGGGTCTGGGGCGGCGAGGCATGTAGCGTCGGCGCAATAGCAGGCGTCGGTGACGAGACTGTCGTCGTCGAACTCAAAGTGGACCCCAGTCGTGCTCGTGCCCGCGATCGCTTCCGTGATGACCCGGAGTCGGTTGTCGTAGTCGTACTGGACGTCGTAGCCGAAGGTGACGCCGGCGGGACCAGTGGTGACGCTCCGGAGCAGCGGACCATCGAAGTCGTAGTCCTCAGTATGCCCCTGAGCCGACTCTCGGGTCTGAACCGACCCGTCGGCGGGGTCGTAGAGGATTGTTGCGGTGCCCTCACTCCCGGCCGCCCCTTGGAGCGCGATCGAAGTCAGCCGGCCCGGCCCACGATCCTGAGGTCGTGGGTTGTCGAAGTCATACGGAGTGCCCGGTTCGTAGATGTAGTCGATCTGACCATCCGGAAGAGTGATCAGGTCGAGTCCGCCGTCCGGCTCGTGCTGGTACGTCGTCGAGCGGCCCGTCGAGTGCCCCATGGGCGTAGTCCAAGACGCGATGCGCTCAGCTGCGTCGTATGTCATCACATGGCTGGCGGTCTGTCCCGGTCGCGTGAGGACGGTGAGGCTGCCGTTGTCGTTATGGTCGTAATCCGTCCAGCGACCCTCACCGTCGCGAACACGCTTCACGCGGCCAGCGTCATCGCGCACGAACACGCTTCGCCCACCGAGTGTGTCCTCTACCCAATGAAGTTGGCCGTCTTCTCCGTACTTGAAGTCCACGGTCCGGTCCGGCACGCCGGTCTCTAGACCGACCTGGGTGACCAGATCCAGGCGCCCAAGCAAGTCGTAGCTCATCTCGGTTTGGCGGAGCGCCGTGGCCGTGGCTTCGCTCGAAGAGTCCAGTATTTCAGCGCGCCGGACTCGCTCGAGCTGGTCCACGTATTCGCGGGACGTGCGCCCTCCGACTGTCGTGGAGACGTACCGGTTCCATCCGGTCACCGGCTCGACGTCATGGAACGCGCGAACTGCGTCGTCGTCGTTGCTGGGGTCCATATCATCGAGGTCATCGATGTTCCCGTTCGGGTCGACACGAGTCTCGAGGGTTCCGATGTTGCCAAGCCTCAAGTCCAGGGGGTCGCCTGTGGCACCTGTGGCGGAGCGAGCCATCGCGACTGTAGATGTGAGCGTCCCCGTGCCGTACGGAGTTGTGGTCTGTGCCACTGCAGTTCGGGAGATGGACATGCCGAAGCGTGGGTCGGGGCCAGGCTCGTGGTGGACCGTCTGGCCCCCGGGCCGAGAGATTTCCCGCACGAGTCCGTCGCTGGTAGCCACCACCTCGAACCCAGCTTGATCGCGGACAGTTCGGTTGAGCGCCCCGGTTCCAGAGATCCGCCTGTCATAGTCGGTGCGCCGCCCTCCAGCGGAAAGGTGAACCGTGCGGTCGTAGTCCACGCCGCCCAAGGTCACGATGTCCCGGCCGAAGCGTTGAGCCTGGCCCAACGGGTTCTCGTCAGTGCTCACTTCACCCAAGGTGCCGTCGTACCCGTAGTCGTGGAGCCCATTGCGGGGGTCACGCATCCAATCGAGCAGGTTGCCTGTTGTGTAACCGAACTGGTGGGTGTGCCCCTCCGGCGACGTGAGGGAGGTGAGAACTCCGGAACTCGAGTCGAGACCAACCGAGGTTCGCTGCCCGTAGGGACCGACTATTGTGTGGGGGCCGAGCGCGTTGCGCAGGATCTGCATGCTGAGTCCAGACGCTACGTCCAGCACCGAGCTGATGAGACCATCATCGTACGAGAACTCGAGCACGCTCTGGCCCGTCAGGCTGCTGAGGGTTCGGAGATGTCGTCCCGTTTCGTGACTGAACACGTAGAGGAGGGACCCATCCGCGGAGGGGATAGTGACGTTTCCGGCGGCATCAAGCCCGGAGAACGGCAGCTCCATTTGGCAGATCGAGATCGCATTCTGGTCGCCACCGATCAACAGTTCACCGGTCGGCTTCACGCCTAGCCATGTGATCGAGTTAAAACTTGCCACCGACGCGGATGCGCCCCCGCAATCGCGGAAAGAGGCATGGTCGCCCCGGCCCCCGACCTTGCGAATAATCATGTCCGGACCAAGCTCGAAGACTTGGTCTTGGGCCTGGTAGGCAGTGAAGTACACTCGGCCATTCGGAGCAGACACGAGCCCCTTTCGATTCCGGACGATTTCAGCGTCACGCCCGAGTGAGCCGTCAAGCGTCGTGTTGGATCCGCCACCCGCCAACAACTGTGCAGTGCCAGACGAGCGCAGTGCATAGAGTCTTCCGGCCGAGAAGAAGTAGACCCCATCGGTGAGCCAATGTGACGCAACCTCATCGATGGCGTCGCTGCCTGGCAGGTCAAGTAGGGCGATTGTCCCGTCTGGGGCCACTGTCCGAAAGTGTGGTCCGATACCAGAGATTCCGGAACACGCGATGTAGACTTGCCCACTGCTGGTTACGGCAAGATCCGTAGGGTTCTTGATGCGTGATCCGACCGCGGGATTCCCTGTGTCGGTCCGAATCTCAGCGGCACTCTCTGCCCGATCATCGAGTACTCCAGCGACAGTGTAGATGCGCCCATCGGGACTGATACGACGAACGATGTGACCGCTGGTAGCTCCGGTGCCACGGATGTAATAGAGCGAACCGTCGGGACCAAACTCCAACGCCGTCGGCTGGCGAATCGCCGACCCATCCGCAATGGCGCCGTCTGGGCTCCAGCCCGAAGTACCGTTGGGCGCTGCCGCCGAGACGCGAACTCCGGCGACATGCCTCAGCACGCCTCCGCTGTCGATCTTGACGATTCGATGCCGGCGGTAGTCCGCGATATAGACTTCGCCATCGTCTGAGACCGCGATGCCCGAGACGTCCAGAGGGTCCGAGTCCATCGCGAGAATATCAACGTCGTAGGTGCCGTCGCTGCGTCCCGCGATCGCCCGGGACGCCCACTCTTGACTGATGGTCTCGAGCCGCTGACCGGAGCCCAAGGTCACGGAGCGAGAGACCGGATCGTACGTATGAACCGTGTCCAGGCTCCAGCCACCGAGACCCCGCTCCATCGCGTCGAAGTGGCTGAACTCACCGCGGAAGCGGCCAATGGCTTCCACCTCGCGCCGCGTCGGCACCTCTTGGAATCGAATGCTGTCCGGCGCACCGAAGGAGATGTCGGCGTATCGTTCGCCACCATACACACCGTCGTAGATGTACGAGACGTCCAGAGTGAACGGCGTGGTCCCCTGACGCTTTTGGCCAAGTACGTCGAAGCCGTCCCAGGTCTCGGTGAAACGTTCGGTTCCGTCCGGGTTGCTGAATGACTGTTCGTACACCTTCCCTGCCACGCGAAGAGTCACGTCCACGCGTTTGATCTCTGAGTCGTCGATCTGGGTGGTCGTGTATGGCAGCACGGGAACATCGATCGTTCGTGCTCTCGCGTAACCTGGGGCGAGCTTGGTCGTGTAGGTGAGAGACTGGCCCGTTCCCTCGAGCCCAACCGACTCCGCGAGCGTCAACTCCTCGCAGTCGATGACCGAGCCGTAGACCATGCAAGCAGCCGCGGCGAACAGCTTCAGCCCCTCCCCGATCATCGGCAGGAGTGCTTCGGGGGGGAAGCCGAATGGCCAGTTCAGATCCCAAGGGCTGAAGTGGTTGAGAGAGACTCTCCAGAAGCTCGCGCCGTCCATCTCTCGGACCGAGTCGAGCTGAGCGAGCTGCGCGAGCTCGTCCGACGTGATGCCGTAGGTCTGAAGGGTGGCCAGGGACTCCGCCACGCAATCCCCGTCAACGTCGACAGTAGCAACACCGCTCGATGTATCGAGAACTCTGAGAACCACCCCGTTTTCGTATGCTTCCCATCGGCCGGCCGACCGGTTGTAGTAGCCAAGTGGAACGCTGAGTGGAGTGGTGTTGGTGCACGGCCCACCCGGATCGATGGGGTCTGGATCGTCAGGGTCGTAGCCAACCGGGAACCCCGCGAAGTTGTCGACGTAAAAGGCAACCTCGCCACCGGAAAAGGTGACTTCCTCCCCGAGTGCCTCGTCGACGGTGAGGTCGACTGCGTACGTGTAAGCGCTGGTTCCCGGAAGCGTGCCCGGCATTGCTGCCGCACCAGAGCTTCCGACCGTGTACTCCGTCGTGTGAATCGAAAGGGTGCTGAGACCGCCCCCCGTCGTGGAAGCAGAGATGCCGTCTGGGAAGATGAAGAACGGCTGACGAGTCCCATCGGAATCCGTGACGGCAGGACCTTGCACCACCTTCGGTCCCGGCGCGGTCAGGTCGACGCTTGCGATCGTCGGGTCGACTTGGGTCATGGCGATCTCATCGACCACCAGGTGCTCGTTGGCCTGCACCTCGAAGCTTCTCTGCACTTCGAGGTGCGTAGCGGACGTGTAGCTCAGGGTTCCAAAGCGAACGTCCTCGACCAGCAGGTCCCACGTTCCGTCGCTTCGCGTGACCACCCGACCCCACTCCGGATGCTCCAGCACGGATACCGTGACGCCGGCGAGAGGAGTGCCCGAGGTACTGACAACGCGCCCGCGAACCGCAGCGATGCGGTCGATATCGGCAGGTGTGGCGAGGACGCTATTCACGCCGCCGGCCTGCTGCTGAGGTGGCGGGCAGCCCATCGGAGGCTGCACGGTGAGCCACTTCATGGTGTCCCAAAGACGGTTGGGCACCGTCAGATCCAGTGGGAGAAGTAGACAGTCGATGTCTGCACAGTCGACATCGCCGTCGCCGTCGCCGTCGCTGCTATCACCACATGCGACCTCGCCGCCGTTCGTGCCGCACCCGGGCAAACCGTCATCCACCGCCCCGTTGCAGTCGTCATCCACACCATTACACACCTCCGCGGTTGGAGTGCCGGGGACGCAGGCCGGGATGGCGCCGCTCGTGCAGGTCTCGTCATAGACCTGCCGACACGCGCCGACGCCGCAGGCGACTTGCTGAGTCAGATCCTCGTCAACGGTGCCATCGCAGTCATCGTCGATCGCGTTGCAGCTCTCTGAAGTCCCCGTCGGGGCCACGCATGTGTCGACTCGATAGCCGCCGGGGCATGGCCCGCCCGTTGGGGTACCGGGAGGACAACCAGCGCAGTACGACGAGCCAGACGCGGTGCCACAAGCTCCAGTGCCACCACACGAGGTGCTGCCCATCTCGTCGATCGATCCGTCGCAGTCGTTGTCGAGACCGTCACACTCCTCCGGAACGGGTTCGACGGCGCCGGAGCAGGTCCCCCAGCTGCCGCCACTGCACAGCTCCGTGCCGAACGAGCAGGTGCCGGTGCCACTCGTCCCGCACGAACGGGTGAACTCATCGACTACCCCGTCACAGTTGTTGTCGACGCCATCGCAGACCTCAACGGAGCCCTCATCGACGTCCTCATCGCAGTCTTCGTCGATTCCGTTGCACGCAATCGGCGCACTGGGCGTCCCAGGCGTGCACGTGTCGACCTCCACGCCGTTGTTACAGATGTACTGGCCGGAGCCTTCGCAGGCCCCGACATCGCAGCTCGTCGCAGCGCCAGAGTAGTCCTCGTCAAATGCACCGTCGCAATCTTCGTCGCGGCCGTTGCAGGTCGTGTCTGGAGAGTCGCAGTTGGTGAACGCGTCCGTGGCTACGTGAACGATGGGGGACTCTGGGGCCTGACACTCCTCCAGATCGGTTACACCTCCTGAGCCGTACACGTAACAGTCGCCACTGCTCGAGAAGATGTCCTCGTCGAACGTGGTCAGGTACTCCTCAGTGTCGGTTCCCCAAACCCTAAGCGCGCCCCGGTGACCGCTGCTTCCTTCGGCTCGCCAGTACCAGCTCGGTAGGGTGATGGTCGTGCTGTAGGCGTACCATTCGTATCCATCCCAGGTGACTGAGGAGCTGGATGTCTGTGTGCCTCCTCGGAAGTCCCAAGAGCCGTCCCTCTCGTCCCGGGCGTAGATGAACACCCATTCGTTCGGGAACGTGGTGTAACCCGACACCACGAAGGAGTCGTTCTGGTCGCCGATCCTTTCGTTGTCATGCGGCGAAGTCACGCACCCGACTGAGCAAACGACCGACGCGAGGATGCCGAGAAGTCGACAGTGGAAACTGTTCCGGCTCATCAGTTCGCCTCCCCCGCCAGCTCACTGGGCAGAGTAGGAGGTTCGAGGTCGGGGCAGAGTCGATCGAGCTCGGCCTTGGAAATCTCCGGCGGAGTGGAGGAGGTTCCGCAGCGTCGAGCAAGTACTCCCGCGATGACGGCGACGCCGCCTGGACAGCGAGCGTCCAGCTCCACCGCTCGAGCACGTGCCCAGGCCCGGCACGCTTCGCTCACTGGTGCAGCAGCCACCGGTCGAGTCATGACCACGACCAAGCTCTGCCGTTGGGTGGAGGGCACCTGAGCGACCCATCCCGCGTTGGTCGGGCGCGTGGGATGCGCCCAGAGGCGACCCTGATCGAGGGTCGTCAGCCGCCAGTCCGGCATCTCCTGCTGTGGACTGGCGTCCGTGGGAAGGAGTTCGTTGGCTCGAACTCGGACATCGAGCTCCGTACCGTCATGGTTCGGTAGCTCCACCTCGAACACTGGCCCCACAGGCTCCCAACCTGGCTGGCTCACGACATCTCGGGGAAGGCGTCGATCAGAAGGCCCGACACGACGCTCCAACCCCTGAGAATCGGATACCCGGAGTGACGGCGGTCCAAGGGTATCGACGGGTGGTGGCGCAGAGTCGGAGTCCGCTGCCCGCTCCGCATCCGGCGCAACTGTCGCCTCGGCCTCCTCTTCCTGCGGGTGGTTTTCGCCACCACTCTCTACGCTCGGCTCATCACAGCCAGACCAGAACAAGACGCCGACAAGCGCTGCCGCCCAGCGCCGGGACCCGAAGAAGAACGAACTCATTGGAAGCCTCTGCTCGAAGTGCCGGGCGCATTGGCCCGGTGTGGTGCCGGCTTACACGCCACCCCCGTTTGAGGCCATACCCAACATGGGTGAGAAGCAACGCAATGAGCCACTCCTGTCTTTATTGGGCGGTCGCAGGCGCCAGGTTGGACGGCACGCAGGTTGCGAAACTCACCTGATGCGCTCAGCCGTTCGTCGTGACCGCAATCAGTCGCGTGAGTCGCTGAGCACCATCAATCGTTCGCTCGGCACATCCACGTAGGCGATCCACACCCTTCCCTCTGGGCCGACGGTGAGGCTCGGGTAGGTCCACTCGCGGAAGCTGGAAGATCTCATGAGCTCGTGAATGGTCCAGTCACCCTCGGCGTCGGTTGCGTACAGCACCGAATGCTCGTTCTGCGAGAGCACGATGTGGAAGGCACCACTTGGATCGGCTGCTGCCCCGTCCACGAACCAGAGCCCTTCATCGAATGGGAGCGGGCTCTCGGTGACCTCCCAGTCCCGCACATCGAATCGGTAGTGAACGACGTGACGGCGATACTCCTCTTCCGGCGCCACAGGTCGCGCAGCGAATACGTGCAGCTCTCCACCGTCCGCGACCAACCGTGGCTGCCCGACGCGACCTAGGTCGAACATCCGCCATTCGCCGCTCGGCGCTCGGGAGTAGATCCAACGGGATGTCATCCGCTGGGTGCTGACATGGAGGTACCCATCCTCAGCAACCGTGGTGATCGCGTGACCGATGGAGTTCCAAACGCGAACATCGGAGTCGGAGACGGCTCCGGTTGGTAGCTCCGCGACACCCACCGGTGTGCTGAACGCGTCGTCGACGGGCAACGCGCCCACCGCATGTAGAGTGGCTGTCGACCTGTCGAACGCGAGACCGGGCTGATCGACACCCTCAGAGGTTCGCGAGAAGACCGTCATCATGGTCTCCCAGTCAGTGCCTTCACACGGACGGTGTGCCCACAAGGGCGCGGCACTGGACCAAGGCGAGAACCCCAGATGCGGAATGTCCCCCGTAAGGACCAAGGACAGTTCGCGGATCCTTCCATCCTCGAACCCGGGAGCTTCGTAGACTTCGGAGCGCTCCCACGTCCCGGGAACGCCAGACGCATGAACTACGTCGAACCCGTCGACGAAGGTCAAATGAAGCCGCCCGGCTGGATCAACAGCCAACTTGGTTTCCTGAACCTGCGACTCGTACGAAGGACCGTTCCAGCGCCACCAATCAGCCACGCGAGTGGGCCCATCTGGTGCGGGAATGGGCGGGGGATGAGGATAGTCGCAATCGACGTCTTCCCATGGTCCGACCGGCACTCCCGCGTCGTCGACCGCGAGATCTGCATCCGTCGACGACGCATCTGGAAGCGCCGAATCCGGCGGTGGGCGTGCGTCGACGAAACTCTCCAGCCCCAAATCGGCTGCTGCGTCAGAGGGCCCATCTACTATTCCGTCGGAACCTTCATGACTTCGGGCGCACGCTGCGAGCAACGAAACCATGACAGCCCACTTGGGGAGAGAACTCATGCAGCTGGAATGTGCAGCAGACCGTCATCGACTCGCAAACAGAACTCGCTTCCGCTGAGGTCTGAGAGCCACTCGCGACCTCGGGAGGGGGTAGCAAAGGAACCGCCCCGGGCGGTTCCAACCTCGTCACGCCGTTCGACGCACGAGGTATCGGTGTCCTGCCTCCTCGAGGCTGAGCCGCGCGTCCGTAGACTTTCTCCTCGCAGCCGCGGTGATGGCGTTGGCTACGTCGAAGACGGTCGTCGATTGCTGCGAGAGGGCTTGAGTGACGCTCGCCGCGGAGGAGTGCTCGGGCAGCGCCCCAGCCTCGGCAGCGACCTCACTGGCCACCGCGAGCGCGTCCGACCTGGTGAGGCCGAACCCACGGAGTGCCTCGACTTCCTCTAGCGCGTCGTCGATCAGCGTATCCACAGCCCGGGCCCCCAGCGATCCAGGTCGCCGCGTGCTTCGGCGAACGCCACCGGGATCGCGTCGCGGAGCTGGTCGGCGAGGCGATCCGGATCACCGACGTGGCGCATGCGCATCGTCGCCTCGCTCTTCCAGCTTCTCATTCCGTTCGAGCAGACGAGCCGGTACGTGACCGGCGTGACCTGGACGCTGCGAAGGCCCAACTCGCTGTTGGCGATGTCGATCCCATGCTCGATCACGTCGCCGACCTTAACGGCGCGGCCTTCGCCCGGAAGCGTGACCCGAAGCACCGTGTGCGGCCCGGTGGAGATGGCTCGGACCATCGCGTCATCGCCATAGCCGGACCGGTCGAGGCAGTCGGCGATCATGTTGAGCACCAGCTCGTCGTCGAGGGCGGCGTAGCGCTCCGACACGATGGCTCGGACCTGGTTGCCGGCGAGGCGCAGCAGGGCCGGTCATTCCTGTCGGGCGAGGCCCCAGTTGAGGTTGGCCATCTGTAGCTTCGCCGGCAGCGCCTTGAGATAGCTCGAGGGGGCGCCGATGCGCTGGCAGAGCTGGGTGAAGGCGAGGTCACGAATGGGAGAGGTCCCAAGGCGATCTCGTCCTGGCAGCGGAAGCGGCGCGAGGGCCATGGTGGACCCGTCGTCCGAGCCGAAGGCCCAGGAACGCAACTGGTGGGCGACGACGTCACTGCGCTCGCCGTCCTCGATGTGGGCATCGAGTACGAGCCGAGCGGCGTCATCGAAGCCGATGGGTTCGGATGGCGAGCGCCATGTGGCGCGCTGGTCGGGTAGGGGTCGAAGGGGGGAAGTGGACGGAGCGGTACGCTCCGCCGCGAGGGCGGTGTTGTGGGTCATGGAGGTCCTCCTAGGTCGAGAGGCGGGTCATCCCGCCTCGTGGGCTGATAGGAGGACCGAGGTGTGGATTTCGGCGGCTCTTACGCAGCGACTCGAAGCCCGGGTCTCTAGCGAAGCGTGAAGGAGCGGAACGAGCAGTTGCTTGGCTCCCACTTCTCCGACAGCCAAGTGTGCTGCTCCGAGCTGTTCGGCAGCAGTTTGTTTCTTCCTCGAAATGGCACTCGGGCTGGAGCGAAGCGCTAGCGAAGCGCAAGCACGACGCCTAAGGACTTGACGTCCCATTCCGTTCCGTCTTCAGAAGTGGTTACCCCTATGTTTTCGAGCGTTCGTCCAAGGGAGTGGGGAAAGTTTTCCCGATCCTAGGGAAACTTTCGACGTTTCTGGGGTACCAGCTCACCGCTTCGCCTTCCTCTGCCGAGCCCGGCCCGCGATGGTCATCTGACCCCCCTCCTCCAGAAACTCCCTCAGCAGCAGGTGGGTTTCCCCGATGGTGAACCACTGATCGCCAAGATGCCGAAGCACCGGGTCAGGCTCCTCGTTCCAGATGAGCGGTAGGACGATCGCCTCGCTCATAGGAAGGCCCACCTTCCGCCCAAGCTCTGAAAGGGTCTCCTTGGCGATGTACACGGAGCCGTCCTCCACCAGCTCGGCGGCTGACTGTCGGACGTGGTCGATCAGGAGCATCTCAAAGGAGCACGCCGCAGCGGCCCTCTTGGGGTTGACCTCGTCGAGCGAAGGCAGGCGTGATGGTAGGGGGGTCAGGGCGCGCTTCCCGGAGAATCGCAGCTTCTTCAGCCTGTGAACGTATCCGTGCGCCAACGGCGCACCTAGCGTCACCTCTACCGTCCGGCCAAACTCGTTGAGGGATAGCAGGGTGTCGTCCGTAGGGACCGACTCGGGCTTTAGGTGACGGAGCAGGTGCAGCACACGCTTGAGCTGAGTCGCCGCCTTCGAGCCGCTACCGCCTACGCCCGCCAGGAGTGTTCCGTATCCCCCTGCTACGCGGAGGCATTCGTCCGGCTGGCCCAAGAGTCTACGAGTCCAGGCCAGTGCGACGTGGGAGCGAAGCCAACGGTGGGCATTGAGGCAGGGAAATGCTCTCGCCAGCTTGGCCTCCTCGACCTGCACTTCGGGGGCATGGGCGGGCCTGATCAGCGACCCGATGCGCTGCTGGCGCTTCGGCCGGCCATGGAGAACATCACCATCATCGATAGCGATTGGTCCGGCGAGTAGCCGGGCGATATCCTCGACGAGCAGCGACGGAATGGCCGGATGCGGAGCGCCACAAGTGCTAAGCGCCGGTACCGCTCTCGTGAGCCAGACTTCGTCAGCGACTAGCGCCGCGAGAACGGCGAGGTCCTCTCCGTCGTCGAGTAGCTCATCGAGTTCAGGGTGGAATCCTCTGAAGAGTCGTTCTAGACGAGCCAGGTCGTCTGCTTCGGCAGCTTCCTGTACTCCGGGGAGTTCCAACTCGACCGCGTCTTCGAGCAGATCGAGCGCCTGCGGATCACCCTCCCACTTCTCGCTGAAGTCCGGCGCTTCACCAAGCGCTGCTCGCAGATCCACGTCCCTCTAGCTACCGAGCTGAGTCATCAGGGTTTCCTCAACGGCTTCGGCTGTGTCGGCGAGCAGGCGAAAGCCACAGGCAGCTCCAGCTCGGGCTCCAACACGATCAGCCCAAACGGCGGTAGGGGTCCGGACACGCTGGTACGCTCGAGTGCGATCGCGAAGGTGGGCATTCTCTGCGGACGACCGGCGAAGTTCGGCGCGGTAGCCGCCGCGGTAGAAGTCGCTCGTCTCCGGCGAAGTTGGGCAGTTGACCGTCGAAGTTCGGCTCATGGACGGCGTGGTTCCACGCGCGTGGGATGACCTGCTCTGGAGAGAGCATCCTCAAGGAGGAGGCGGATCGCGCCGGTCCTCGAGGTGACTGCATCCCGTGCCCTCACGTACTCGTCGAGCCGCACAGCGAGGGGACCAGGAAGGCGGAGACAGATGGTTTTCGGACGCTCCATGCACTCAGCCTGACGGCGTTCGTGCCATCAGTCAAATGCCAGACGTTGCGGATGATATCCGTTGCTGTATATACGTTATATGCCCAGGCCTTATCAGTCAGAAATGGACGAGGGGACCATCTCTACGGTGAGCGAGACGATGGCTGACTACGGACTCCACGCAGAGCAGTTGCCTGGCGGTCGGGACCTGCTGCTTCGCTCCAAGGGCTCGCGCAGCTTCTACTCCCCTTCGCTCTTCTCCGGCGACGAAGACCCGGAGGCGGAGGTCGCACCGGTCGCGGTAACCCCTCGGCGCCCTCGGGTCGCGGCGCTGTACCTTTGCCGAAGCCGGCACAGCGGGGCGGCGAACTTCTCTCCTCGCGGCTACTTCGGTTCGGAGGCACCTGACCTGTACCTGCTCTGGCTGGAAGCCGAGGAATGCATGTTCCAGGTGAACGCTGGCGAGCTGCGCGAGTTCGAGCGGGCAGCCGCCATCGAGGAATCCGAGCGGCTGACCCGTTTCGAGCGTGGCGAGCGCGAGGCGAATATCGGGTTCTGGCTCCCCAAAGGGCGCCGACATCCGTACCCAGGTGAAGCAGAGCCCCGGCGGAACTCCATCCGAGTATGGTTCAAGGTCAGCTCGACCGACTTCCTTCTGGAGAACCGGACCTTCGATGGCCGCGGTCGTCGGGTGCGGAGGTCGACGTGAGGCTATCCGAAGCCGCGAACAGGCTCGACTATGTCGTAGGGCTGGAGTCCGGCGCTCGACGTCGGGAAGGGCTCCTTTCCACCTCGGGCCGAGTGGCTGTGGGTTGGGCGGAGTGTTGGGGACGCGAGACGAAGACCCTCTCGCCCCTACCAGCCAATATCGATGAGCACGATCTCCTCGAGCTGACTCGCGGCCTGCTCGGTACGATCGAACAGGTTCTCGAGCGACGTCGGGCCAGGCTCAGCGACGATGACGCCGAACACTCGACCGCGACCGCGGACGCGCTGATGGACGAGGGTCATCGTGGACCCATCACTCGTGGGCCATTGCTCGGCCGAGGGAGCAGGCGACGTCGAGCGGGGCAGGCGCTTCGGCAAGATACGCTCGTCGCCATCGAAGTCTCGCAACGCTCCACTCTCGATCAACGCCACGACGAGCGCGTCGGTGTCCGTCCGCAACGATCGAAGGACTCGCCGCAACTTGAGCACGGCATGCGGCGGGATGTCGAAGGCGGGTGGGCACGGCGAGGGGAGCAGCATTGCTCCATGATCTCACCTTCGTCTCACCAGGCACACCTGCCAAGGCACGTAGCGAAGATGCAGGACGGTGCCGTAGATCCTGTTGGCCGTCTTGGAACTTGGTTGGCTCCGTATTTGGGCATCTGGAAGGCCGATATCCGGCTAACGACCCCTCCGCGCAGACAGGATCGTCTACCTGACCATCCTGCGATCTGGTGTCCGTCGTCTCGTTTACGGCAATCCACGCCGTGGAATCGCCAACCCGCGCGCCCATCCAGCGACGTGGATAGGGTTATCCGCGCCGAGACGTTCGGACCCTTTTGCAACAACCTGGCCGTTTCGGAGGCTCATGCCTCATCCGACGCAAGGTCGTCGAACCTTCCATGACGACCCTTCCGCCAGATGGGTTCGACTATGTGATCGAGCTGAGGCCCGAGGCTCGACACGGGTCCGTGGGTCTGCGCTTCGACAACCGGGGTGCTCAGTGGCCTGTCCCGCCCAGGCGGCCAGACGGATCACCACCGATCCACGGCACGGCCCCCGCGCCTTCGCGCCCGAAGATGCTGACGGCGAAGGATTTGCGGGACGAACTGGGCATCTCGCGGACCAAGGCCTACGAGCTGCTACATGAAGTCGAGGGCGTCGTGCGCGTCGGGAGGTCGCTCCGGATGCCGCGGGCCGCGCTCGATCGATTTCTGGCTCAAGGAGAGCGGCGATGCAGGAGCGACAAGACCTCGGCCTCTACCAACGTGGGAAGGTCTGGTGGTGCTGGTTCTACGATCACCAAGGGCAGCGCCAGCGGCGATCGACCCGGCAAACGAACAAGGCACTGGCTCGGAAGGCTGCGCGACGACTGAAGCGCGAGCACTTCGATGAGGCACGTACACCGGCCCTCGAGCTGGAGAAGGCGCTGGCTGACTTCCTGGCCTCGCGGGAACGAATGGGCCGTTCGGACAGCACCCTCGAGTACTACCTCAAGAAGGCGAAGCCGCTGATGCGCGTCCTCGGCCGGCAGACGATGGTCGGAAGTCTCGAGCTGCGGGACACCGAGCGCTACATGGACGTGCGCGAGGAAGAAGGGGTCAAGCTGCCAACGATCAAGAAGGAGCTGGGCTTGCTCCGGTCGACGCTCGCGCACGCACGCAAGCATGGACGCTACGAGGGCGACCCCAAGCTACTCATGCCGGACGGCCTCGAGAACGCCTACCGGCCTCGTGATCGCGCGCTCTCCCACGACGAGTACCTCGCTTTGCGAGGCGCGCTCCCCGAGCATCGACGGTTCCATCTCGACGTCTACGTGGGACTCGGACCGTCCAACTCGGTCCTCTACAAGATCACTGCGGAAGACGTCGACACCGAGCAGAAGCTCGTGAGGCTCCCGGGCACGAAGACACGAGCACGGGAACGCTGGGTCCCCCTACCCCCGGATCTCCTCGATGGCTTCGAGCGGCTCCTCGAGGAGGCGGAAGCCGGAGAACCGCTCTTCGAAAGCTGGTCGAACGTTCGGAGGGATCTCCTCAAGGCCTGTGGGAGGGTCGGGATCGAGCCGGTGAGCCCCAACGACCTACGCCGTACCTTCGCGAGCTGGCTCGCCGAGCGAGGCGTGCCCGAGCTGGTCGTCGTGTCCCTGATGGGTCACTCCAACAGCGCGATGGTCCGCCGGGTCTACGCGCAGATCGGCCGACCGGCGCACCACGAGGCCATCCAGCGGCTCCCCGCGCTGGGCGCGCCCTCAGGCGCTCCCGCGACTGTGACAGTCTGTGTGACAGACAGCGCGGGAAAGGGCGCTACGGAGCGGACGTACGCGGGCTCCGATGCCAGGCCCCGAAAAGCAAAAACCCCGCGAAAAAGCGGGGTCTCTGCGGTGCCCAGAGGCGGAATCGAACCGTCGACACGGGGATTTTCAATCCCCTGCTCT
>CAYTCZ010000039.1:0-19520 GCA_964436315.1 uncultured Gaiellales bacterium
AGCGGAGGCGAGCCGCCGCCGCGAGCGCGAGGAGGAAGAGGGAGTCGAGACGAGGCACGGCGCACTGGCGCCGCGTTCGCGCCGAGCGCCTGGAGCTCGACGATCATCGGTGCCAGCGCTGCGGAGAATCGGCGACGGTCGTGCATCTCGACCCCGAGCTCGAGGGGAGGCACGATCTCGCAGCCGCCAGCGACTGCGTGAGCCTGTGTGCCGGCTGTCACAATCAGGTCGAGAAGTCGATGTGACGGCCGAGCAGGCGGAAGTCGTGGCGGTCTTGCGTTCTCTCGAATGAATCCGCATGCGGATTCATTTCCGTCTTCCCGCGACCAGGCGCCGACCCGAGCAACTGCCCGATCCACGCCCCCAGGCGGCGCTGCGCGCTGAGCCTCGCGCGGCCAGTCGGTTTTTTGTGGCTCAACCGTGCGGGTTCCGACCCCCCGGTGGCCATGGCAAACATCCGCCAGTGTTGGCTAGAGTGACAACGCTGTAAACCGCCGTTTTCAGCCTCCGTCGGACCGATCTCCTAGACTGGTTTGGCATTCCACTGCGGACGGCGGGCGTCTCCCGGGGCGCCCGCGGTCTTGTCGGGCGTCGTCGCAACTGGCGAGTGACTTGCACGTGCAAGTTGGTCGCCACCTGGAAGAACCAGGCGCCGACCGAGAGCCTGCGCGACTACGAGCCCAGCCAGATCCGACTACGAGACCTGGGCCGAGATCGACCGCGGCTTCAAAATTCCCTCGCGGAACTTTGAACCTCCGCGCTTTACCTCTGGATCGTCGCGATGCTCGCCTCGAGAAACTGCCACCATCAGTGTTGTCAGATCAGACGCGAGGTCGCGTCGCCACCGGGTCCTCACCGCCACCGCATTTGACGGCCTCTACGGCAGATACGAACCGCATGGTTGAGCGAAAACCGCATGGCTGCGCGGTCGCTCTCATATCAGGCAGATCTGTCACAGATCGTCCACCAGGTAATCAACAGCGAAACGACGAGAGCCGCCCTTTCGGGCGGCCCCCTCCAGTGTGAGTGTGAAACGCGGTTTAGTCGGTTCGGTCGCCGACCTCTGCCGGCTCTCGTTCAGCCGGGCTCTCGGGCCGGTGACCGTTCGACGAGAGATAGACGGCCTGCGGAGCGGGCTCGGCAGGTCCGGCGATGGCCGGGGCCTCGACCTGCACCTTTGGCAGCCACTCGAGCCAGCTCGGGAAGTACCAGTTCCGATCGCCGAGAAGGCGCATCGTCGCTGGAACGAGAACCGAGCGGACGAGTGTTGCGTCGAGCAGGACCGCGACGGCGAGTCCGAAGCCCATTTGCTGGAACATCACGAGCTCTCCTGACGCGAAGCCGGCGAAGACGGCAACCATGATCAACGCTGCTCCAGTGATGATCCGAGAGGTCGTCCCGACGCCGTAGGCGACCGCGCCGGTGTTGTCGCCGGTCTGGCTGTACCGCTCGCGGATTCGCGAGAGCAGGAACACGTGGTAGTCCATCGAGAGCCCGAAGAGGACCGTGAAGAGGAACAGCGGGATCCAGGCTTCGATCTGCGTCACCTGCTGGAAGCCGAAGAGGCCGGTTCCAATGCCCTCCTGGAAGACGAGGACGAGCAGGCCGTACGCGGCGCCGACGGAAAGCAGGTTCATGACAATGGACGTCGCCGGTACGACCACCGAGCGGAACGCGAGCATCAGGAGGATGAACGAAAGACCGAGGACGAACGCGATCACGATCGGCAGGTAGGTGTCGGTGATCTCGAAGAAGTCGACGTTCTCGGCCGTGGCTCCACCGACGAACGCCTCGGCGGGCACACCGTCGAACGCGGCGGG
This sequence comes from uncultured Gaiellales bacterium, assembly GCA_964436315.1. Taxonomy (GTDB): domain Bacteria; phylum Actinomycetota; class Thermoleophilia; order Gaiellales; family Gaiellaceae; genus CAYTCZ01. Next base: position 1,821 of record CAYTCZ010000039.1, read on the forward strand.
GACGTAGTCGACACGCGCCCGTTCGACCGCGCTGACGGCCTCCTCCGACGATGGCTCAGACACGAGCGGCACGGCGAGGAGGGCGAAGTCACCCGCATCGTTCGCGATCAGCTCCGGGGATCCAAATTGACCGTCGGCGGCCAACCCGGTCTCGAGTGCAGCAATAGCCTCCTGAACGCCGGCGTCACTGAGGTCACCGTCAACGGCGATCTCGACCGGAGAAACCTCGCCGAAGTCGGGGTATTCCTCGTCGAGAACGACGAAGCCCTGCTTCGACTGGAAGCTATCCGGAAGGGTCTCGACGCCGGAGAAGCCCGTATTGATGCCGAGGTATGGCGAGGCAGCGGCAAGGAGAATCGCCACGCTGACGACGAGGCTGATGACCGGGCGTCGCATCACACGACGAGCGGCCCACGCCCAGAAGCCGCGCTCGGTGCCTTCGACGGCGGTCTTGCGCCGGACGAACGGAATGCGGAGCGAGTTGACTCGGTCTCCCAGCAGGCTGAGGACTGCGGGTAGGAGCGTCAGGGCAGCAGCAACGGCGACGAGCACGACCAGGATGGCGCCGGTTGCAAGGCTGCGGAAGATCGTGGTCGGCACGAGAAGCATGCCGAGGAGGGCAAGTACCACCGTGATTCCGCTGAAGAACACAGCTCGGGTTGCGGTTGCTCCGGAGATCGCGATCGCATCCTGCTTCTCGCGACCCTTGGCCCGCTCCTCACGGAAGCGGGAGACGACGAAGAGCGCATAGTCGATCCCGACCGCGAGCCCCATCATCACGAGCATGTTCACCACGAAGAACGAGAGCTCGAACGCCTGTCCGACGAGCGTTGTCAGGCCGAGCGCGACCGCGATCGAGACCACCGCGAGGATGACGGGAACGAGCGATGCGACGACTGCGCCGAAGACGAGAAGCAGCACGACGAGTGCGATGGCGACGCCAAAGAGCTCGCCGCGCTGGAGATCGCTCTCGGCGACCTCCCGGAAATCGGCGTCGACCGAGAACTCACCGAACAGGTACGTCTCGAAACCGTTTACGCCGTTTTCCTCATGGATCGCCGAGACCAGCGCATCCACGTTCTCGTCGGATTCGTCCGCGAGAACGATCGGGAAGATGATCGTGTCCCGATCCGGGGAAACGAGCGACTCATCGCCTACGTCGTAGTAGTTCACGAGCGATTCGATCTCGTGTTTCTGGGCAGTTGCGACGACTTCATCGACTCTCTCCTGGAACGCCGGATCGTCGACCGTCAGCTCGCCGGACCGCACGATGAGCAACTCTTGCGTGTCATCTGCGTGCTGCGTCGGCAGCCTTTCGTCGATCAAAAGCTCCGCTTGCTTGGACTCAGGTGTCCCGGAGAAGTCGTCCTCGGTCGTCAGTGCGTCACCGAGGAGATTGACAATCAGAAAGCCGGCAACGAGTAGCGCGACGACCCACGCACCTACGGTGAGCCAGGGACGTCGCGCGGCTCGTCTCGCGAGCCCTTCGGTCGATAGCCATGTTCCCATCACGGTCCTCCTTGTGGTCGATCGCTCCGTGTAGCGTGCCGCGGAGGCCACGATCCGAGTAGCTGGCCACCTTGAGTTCTCCGGACGGGCTAGCGCGAGTCTTGGAGGTTCGGTTAACCACACCACGGCTCCCTCCGCAAAGCGGCGAAAAGAGCTCGAGCTCGCTCAGTCGATGGGAATCTTGGCCCGGATGACTGTTCCCTGCCCCGGCGGGCTAACGACCTCGAAAGCGCCGTCCAGAGCCTCGATTCGGTCAGCGAGGCCGCTCAAACCTGTACCCTCAGCCGGATCTGCGCCGCCGACGCCGTCGTCACGTACCTCGACGACAGCCAGGCCGTCGTTTCGGCCCAGAATGACGCTTGCAGAGGGGGCGTCTGCGTACTTCGCGACATTCGTCAGAGCCTCGGCTACGGCGTAGTAGACCGCCGCTTCGACAGCGGCCGGGAGGCGTTCTTCGAGGCTCGACGAGAGATGAACCGAGATCGGTGCCCGGTCGGCGAGAGATTCCAGCGCAGCCACCAGGCCCCGGTCGGTCAGGATCGCCGGATGGATGCCGCGCGCCAGTTCGCGCAACTCATCGATTGTCGCGCCGAGCTCCGTGCTGGCGTCATGGAGGAGCCGCCCGGCCTCGTCAGGACTCGACTCCACCTGCGACTCGGCAAGCTTGAGCGTCAACGAGAGCGAGATTAGCCGTTGCTGCGCCCCGTCGTGCAGGTTTCGCTCGATCTTTCGGCGCTCGGCGTCGGCCGCCTCGACGATTCGAGCTCTGGATAGTCGGAGCTCGTCGAGCCGGGCGCGGAGATCCGCCTGCAAGCGCTCGTTCTCTAAGGCAAGGCCGGCAGCGGCGCAGGCAGCCTCCACGAGCTCAGGCTCATCGCGTAACGACGAATCGTGGATGATCGCGGCGACGCGTTCTCCCTGGCGCTCGACCACCGTCGCGACCTGGGAGCCGTCGGTCGGCAGGACGACCGGCCGGCCGTCAGCGTCGACGTACTGCGCGCGCTCCGGCAGCCAGTATGCGAGCGACACGGATGGATCGCCGAGGGCTCGAGCGAGCGCGTCTCTGAGCTTACCCGGCGCAGGAGTCTCACCGATCTCGACGACCAGACCCGCGACAGCGCCGCGCGCGAGTCGGCCACGAAGCATTCCCGCTAAGAACGCGAACGGGACAACCGCGAACGAGATCCAGAAGAGCCACTGCGGAGTTTCATCAAGGGGCTCACCGAGAGACTCGTTCACGAGCGAGAGGATCAGGAAGCCGAAAGCAACGCCGCCCGTCAAATAGACGGGCCCGATCGCACGGCGCTCGGGCGTCGTTGCTCCGCGCCAGCGATGGATCAGTATGCCAAGGCCAACGAGCGAAAGGGCCGCTCCCAGCGCACGCTCGAAGTCCAGGAGGACGGTGACGACCTCCTGGTTTTCTGCAATCAGGAGGAGATTGCCGGGGCACCGGTCGCAGATCTCCTCGGTGGGGTCGGCAAACGGCAGCCATGCCGCCTGAAGAACGGTCACATCGAGGTAGGCGATGACGATCACGGCTCGCGCGAGCGTCGAAGCCAGAAACCCGGTTGGGAACGCGAGCAGCAGGTGGGCGAAGATGACGATGTAGAGGGGATTTAGGAGATTCCCGATCGTGAACAGAAGCTCGCTGTTCGCCCACGCGAGGCCGCCTTGCCCCGCGAACCAGGCGAATCCCGCAGCGACCATGAGCGGGCCCGTTCGATTCTCGGGACGTCGTGACCACGCGACGAGACCGGCACCGATAAAGGCCCAGCCGATGACGAGTGCAAGGACAGCCTGCCCGGTCGATGTCCCCGGGAGGTTACTCAGCAGGATTGCCACGACCGCAACCGCTCCGGCGCCGAGCGCAGCCGGCCAGCATGCCCACCAGACCCAAAGCCTCCAGCCGCTACTCATTTCGGTTCTCGCAAAGGGTCGCACCTTCAAGCGGCCGACGCCAGGACCGCCCGGTACTTCCGAGGAGCAACCTCTAGCCGGCCGTGCCCGCGAGAGCGTCAGGGCCACGAAAGCGCCATTTGAACAGCCCGTACCCGATCGCTCCGAACGGGAGCGGGAGCCAGAACGAGGCAAGGCGGTAAACGAGCGTCGCGACGACGGCATCGCCCGCACTCACGCCGGCGACCACCAGAGCGCCGGTGAGCCCGGCCTCGACGAAGCCGAGGCCGCCCGGTGTGAATGGGACCATCCCGAGGAGCTGTGCGGCGACATAGGCCAGCAACACGAGAGACGGATCAGCCTTCGAGCCAACCGCAAGGAGCGCCGCAACGAGCGCGAAGTAGTCGAAACCCCACTTGAACGTCGCCATCGCGACCGCCTGCCACCATCGGCGACCAAGTGTCTGCCGAATGAAGTTGCGCTCCTTCCTGAGACGTTGGGGAAGATCGGTTCTCGGCTCCTTCGAGCGACGCAGCTTGTTGAGAGTCCACTGGATCCCAGAACCAACAAGCTCGAGCGGCCGATCCCAGCTGAAGAACACGAGTCCTGCGGCGAACATGAGCACGAAGACCCCAACGCCGATCCAGGCGGCGATCGCAAGCGAATTCGCCACCGGCGTCCCGCCGAGGATGCCAGGCAGGGTGAAGACGGGAAGGACGAGCAAGGTCGCGAACATGAGGAGCGTGACCGCGGTGAGAGCCGACGCCGCCCGAGCCGTCGGGATCCCGGCCCGAGCGAGCATTCGGTACTGGAGACCGGCCGCGGCGGCCGCACCGCCGGGAATTACTCTCCCGAATGCGTTTCCGGCGAGCTGCGACGTCGCCACGGCGAACATCTGCCCGGTGTGAAGCGCGATCCGCTGAACCTCCCACGTGCAAACGAAGACCGCGATCTGAAAAACGAGCACGACACCGAGCCAGACCGGGTCGAGGTCCGCGAGCTGCGGCCATGACGAGAAGACCTCGAGGAGACTCGGGGCCAGCGCGTAGAGCGAGATTCCGGCAACGAGGAGGAGCAGACTCCGCCAGAAGATCTTCCGACCGAGGTCGGCGATATCGACCCCGCCGACGATCTGTTCTTCGACCGACGTCTCGGTTGGGCCCGGCTCGGCGACGACCTCTTGTCGGGTGCTCACGGAGTCCACGCTACCGCGCGGATCGGGGATCTCCGCTAGTGACCATCCTGCTGTCGGTCTTCGCCACAGCGCCCGAGTCAGTGACACTCGGGGGGCCCCTCGGACTGCTCAGATACGACCGGAGCGTATGACGCCGACGACGAGCCAGACGCCGAGCAGGAACGACGCGATGAAGCCGAGGCCGGCAATCAGCGGAATGCCGAAGATCTCCGTCTGACCCTCGAGGAAGATCGCAAGGATCGCTGAGCCCACCACTCCTGCCGCAGCCAGCAGGGCCACGACGAGGCGATTGAAGACGCGATCGATTCGATCGAAGAGGTCATCGAGACCCTGGTGACGAAAGCCGATCTCGATCTCGCCGTCCCGGAATTCCTCGAGAATGTCGTGAATCTGGTAAGGAGCCTCGGCCGCGATGCGCGCATAGTTCCGTGCCTCGTGCTGGGCTCGGAGCGCCATTCGCCGTGGAGTGAAGCGCTCGATCATCAGGTCTCGGGCGTACGGCTTTGCAACCTCGAAGACGTTGAAGTCCGGATAGAGCTCCACCCCAACTGAGCCAAGAGTCGCGATCGCACGATCGAGGAGCACGAAGCGAGTCGGAAGGTGGAGCCGCATCTTGTAGATCAGTGCGAACGCCTCCCGAATCAGCTCGATCGGATCGAGCTCCTGGAGACTCGCTCCGTAGTACCGGTAGTAGACGTCGCGGAGCTCCTCCCGGAACTCGTCCTCCATGTCTTGCGGGTAGTGGACCCCGAGGTCTGCGAGGCGTCGCGGAAGCGCATCGACGTTCTGGTTCACCGCGTCGATGAAGAGGGACGTGATCTTCGTCATGTCGTCGGCCGAGAGGCTCCCCGTCATACCGAAATCAAGCAGACCAATCTCGTCGACGGAGTTGAGCACCATGACGTTCGACGGGTGTGGGTCGCCGTGAAAGAAGCCGTGGCGGAAGATCATCGCCATCCAGGCGTCCGTCATGACGGTCGCGAGACGGCGGCGCTGGTCTGCCGAGTATTCGCCGAGTTCGAGATCGCGCAGCTGGATGCCGTCGAGGAGCTCCAGGGTCAGCACTCGACCTCGCGAGTAACTCGAGTACACCTTCGGGACCTGGACGTTGGAGTGTCCGGTGAAGTTGCGTCTGAACTGTTCGGCGTTACGGGCTTCGCGTCGGTAGTCGAGCTCTGCGCGAATCGTCCGCGCAAACTCGTCGACGACGGCGACGGTATCGATGAACTCAAGGGCTTTGACTCGCTCCTTTAGTACCTCCGCGGCCTGGTACATGAGGTCGATGTCTGCCTCGACCTGCGCCGGCGCGTTCGGCCGCTGGACCTTGACCGCGACCCGGTGATTGTTGGGCAACGTGGCCCGGTGAACCTGCCCGATCGACGCCGCCGCGACCGGGGTCTCGTCGAACTCGACGAAGAGCTGCGCGAGACGCAGGTTGAGCTCCTCCTCGACGACCTGCTCGACCTGCTCGAAGGGGAAGGGGCTAACGTCGTCCTGGAGCTTCTTGAGCTCGAAGACGATATCGGGCGGTACGACGTCGGGGCGGGTGGAGAGCAGCTGACCGAACTTGACGAACGTGGGACCGAGTTCGTCGAGCATCTCACGGAGCCGGACCCCGCGAGGAGATCCCGCGTCCTCGGCAACCGGCGCCTTCCGGCGTCGGATGTGCAGTGGCTGGGCCTCGTACGCGTAACCGAATCCGTGCTTCGCCGCGACTTGGGCAATCTCGGACATCCGGCCAATCCGCCGGCGGCTCCGCCTCCTCATGGCGGAGAGTCTATGCCTGCGTCATGGGGACGGTGTTCCGGTCAGGTCAGGCGTCGCCGGGCTGCTCGTCGTCAGATCCAGAATCCTTCTCGAGCAGTTTGAGACGGTGCTCCAGCTGGGCGAGCCGAAGCTCGAGCTCTTCGTAGTCTCGGCGCGGAACAACGCCGACGTCGCGGAATACGCCCCCCAAAGAGGACCCGGCTCTTTCGCCGAATCGGGTCGCGTCGCGGCGCCAGCGCCCCGTCACGTCGTCGATCGCTTCACGTGCCTCATCCCGCGACATGCTTCCCCGCTCGGCGAGCTCCTCCGCAAGCTCCTCGGCCCGATCCCGCGTCAGCGCAACGGCACCGAGCGCAGCGAGCAGCATTCGCTCGAGGAGCTCCCGGAGAGACGCCGGTCCCTCGGATATCCCCTCGGGCAATTCGGTCTCTGAATCGCCGTTCGTCGCTTCCTGCTCTGTGGCTTCTGTCTCGCTCATAGGCGACATTCTTACCGAGCTCGGCCGTGCGGGCGCGAGCGTCGACGCTTCTTGCGCGCAGCCCGACGATCCTCGGCAGAGGCTTTCTGCTTGCCGGAGCCGTTCCCGTCACCCGCGTCGGCCACCGGTTCGGCCCCGACACCCGCCTCGGCAAGCTCTTCGGCCGCGGGCTCGAGAATTTCGCCTTCCTCGACCTCGTCTGCCTCCTCCGTAAGCTCGGGCTCAGCCTCGAGCGTGGGCTCGTCGAGTTTTTCCTGGAGCCCGGCTCCCTTTCGCTTCAGCCATTCGGGTTCCCGCTCCTTGAACCAAGACAGGAGGGGCGCAGCGACGAAGATGCTCGAGTACGAGCCGGCGAGGATTCCGACCAACAGCGCGAACGCGAAGTCCTTCAGGGTGTCGCCACCGAAGAGGAGAAGTGCAGTGATGGGAAGCAGCGTGGTGAAGGTGGTCGCGAGCGACCGGCGCAGAACCTCCCAGAGCGATTGATTTGTAATCGCCGCAAAGCTCGACTTGCGCATCACGTTCATGTTCTCGCGCACGCGATCGAAGATGATGATCGTGTCGTAGACCGAGTAGCCCAGGATGGTGAGGATCGCGGCGACGGTAGCCGCAGTCACCTCCCTGCCCGTCAAGGCGTACAGGCCGACTGCGACCAAGACATCGTGGAGCAGAGCCACGACCACGGGGACGGCGAACTTCCACTGGAAGCGAACCGTGATGTAGATGACGATGAGAAGGAGCGAGACGCCGACGGCGATGATCGCGTTTCGCAGAATCTGACTGCTGAAGCTCCCCGAAACCGTCGTAACGCCAATCGCATCGGCGCTGAACTCCGTGGTGAGGGTGTTCGTCAAGGCGTCCTGTTCGACCCCTTCGAGTGTCTCAGTCCGAATTCGAAACTCGGTGAAACCGCCCGCGGCTTCTTCACCACGGCCCTGAATGACCGCGTTGGCGCCGACGATCTCAGCGGTGTCAGCCCGGACATCCTCGACGAGGAACGCCTCTTCGGTCTTGAACGTGACCTGGGTCCCACCGTCGAACTCGATTCCGAGGTTGAGGCCTCGGATGCCGAGCGCGACGAAACCGACCGTGAGGATGACCGCCGAGAGAGCGAACCATAGTCGCCGTTTGCCGACGAAGTCGATCTTCTGCCAGGCTGGAATCCGGCCGGCCTTTGCGCCCATGAGCCGAGGATTGTCGAACCACCTGAAACCGCCAAGTACACCGAGCAACGCACGCGTGGCGACGATGGCCGTAAACATCGAGATCGCCGTACCGAGCAGCAGCATGAGAGCGAATCCCTTTACGCCGCCGATCGCCACCAGGAAGATGACGAACGCCGTGATCATCGTGACGACGTTCGCGTCGACAATCGTGCGGAAGCCCTTCCGGTAGCCAGCGGTGATCGCAGCACGGACCGTCTTGCCGGCGCGCACCTCTTCCTTGATTCGCTCGAAAATGACGATGTTCGCGTCGGTCGCGACACCGATCGACAGCACGAGGCCCGCAAAGCCAGGCAACGTGAGGGTCACGTCGATCAGCACGATCGCGCCGTAGAGGAGGATGCCGTACACCGAAAGGCCGATCAGCGCGACGAGACCGAGCAACCGGTAGACGACGAGAAGGAACAGCGCGACGGCGGCAAAGCCAGCGACGAGCGCAATCACGGCCTCGTCGAGCGAATCCTGTCCGAGTGTGGCCGAGACCTCCGAGCGCTCCAACTGCACGAACTCAACCGGCAACGCACCAGAGCGGAGCACGAGTTCCAGGTTCTCGGCCTCATCGAACGAGTCGAGACCGGTGATCTGCGCCCGGCCGCCGGCAATTCCGTCGGGGTTCTCGTTGAAATCGATTGTCGGGAATGACCGGATCTCTCCGTCGAGGACGATCGCGAAGTGCTGCAGGATCGGGACCTCGGAGTTGAACTGGTTCGTTCTGAACTGACCGCGCTGCGCGAGTTCGCGCGTGATGTCGTGGAACTTGTCTCCGCCACGATCCGTGAACTCGAGGGTGACGATCGGCTGGTTGGCCTGGCCGAAGTCGGCGCGGGTTCCACCGCGCTCGAGATCGGCCCCGGTCAGCTCGGGAATCGGATTGTCGATGTCGTCCGGCTGGAACTTGAAGAGGTAGTAGTAGGTTCGGGTGGGCGGGGCCTCAGCGACCCCGGGACAGACAACGGCGCCGGGCCCACACGTGAGGATGATCCGATCCTCCGGAAGCCCGTAGAAGGTCGCCCCTTCGGGCGCCTCGTCGAGCGCTAGGTCGGTGAGGAGCTCCTCCTGAGTCGACACCGGCCCGGCGAGCAGAGTGCGGTCCTCTGAGTACAGGTACCACTCCTTCGCGTCGACAGTCTCCAGCCGCGCCGATTGGCTGGATAGAAGCGGTAGGAGGCGATCGTTCGCGACCGGGAAGCCCTGGGCATCGACCGACGGTCCGCTGACGTCTGCTTCGAGGTCATAGAACTCCAGCTGGGCCGTCTGCCCGACGAGCTCAGCTGCCCGGCTGGCGTCCGTGACGCCGGGTAGCTGGATGACGATCTGATTGTCGCCTTGGCGAACGATGTTCGGCTCGCCGACACCGATCCGATCGACGCGTTCTCGCATGATCTCGATCGAGTCATCGAGATCATCGTCCGAGAGTTCCTGTCCTCTCGTCGGCTCGGCCTCGAGAACGACCTCCAGACCACCCTGGAGATCGAGGCCGAGCGTCGGCTCGCGAAAAAGCGCGAGCCCGACAACCGCGCCGACGGCAACGCACAGCGCGAGCAGGATGGCAAGGTTTCTCCGCACCGAGATTCTCGAAGGAGAGGGTAGCTACCTATGCGGAAGAGCGGCGTCCGTCGTCGGCCGACTCGGGCTCCTCAACTTCGGTAGCCGCATACTCGTCGTATTCCTCGGTCTCCTCGACGAACTCGAGCCCCGGTTCGGGCTCCACGATCGTGGCGATCGAGCGACGCGCAACCTCGATTTCGACGTCTTCGGCAATGAGGACATGGACTCTGTCGTCCTCTATTTCGCTGACGTCTCCGTAAATCCCGCCTGCGGTAATGATCTCGTCGCCGATTTTCAGGCCCGACAACAGTTCCTCGTGCTTCTTCTGCTGCCGTCGCTGAGGGCGAATCAGAAGCAGGTACATGAAGACGAGGAGGACGAGCAGAATAATGACGAAACTCACGAGGCCTCCTCGCTTGCCGGGGCTTGACCGAGTCGATCAAGCGCCGCCGACTTGAAGGCGGCGAATCGACCTTGTTCGACGCTTGTGCGCGCCCCGGCTGTCAAATCGAGCAAGAACCGAAGGTTGTGCTCCGACAAAAGTATCAAGCCGAGCATCTCTTGTTGGTTAACGAGGTGCCTAATGTACGCCCGGGAGAAGCGCGTGCAGGCCGAGCAGAGACAGGCCTCATCGAGCGGGCGATCATCCCTCGCGAAGCGCGCGTTACGGAGATTGAGCCTGCCGGCCCATGTGATGGCCGAACCGGTCCGACCGAGACGAGTGGGTAAGACGCAATCGAAGAGGTCGATGCCTCTCTCGATCACCTCGAGAATTCCTTCAGGATCCCCGATCCCCATGAAGTATCGCGGTCTGTCCGGCGGTAGGGCAGAGGCTGACCACGCGACCGTCTCAAGCATGCGCTCACGCTGCTCTCCAACGCTCAGCCCGCCGAGCGCATTGCCATCAAAGTCGAGTTCAGAAATCTCCTCGATCGATCGCCGTCGTAGTTCCTCGTCCGTACCGCCCTGGGTGATGCCGAACAGCAACTGCCCGCTCGCTCGTGGCTCGGCGATCTGTCGGTCGGCCCAGGTCCTTGTCAGCCGTACAGCCTGTTCCATGTCGCTCCGCGACGCGTCGGCCGGAGGACATACGTCGAGACACATTGCGATGTCGGAGCCGAGCCGTTTCTGGATCGCTGCAGCCAGCCCCGGGGTCAACCGCTCGATCGTGCCGTCGTAGACGGAACGGAACGCAATGCCCTCTTCATCAGTGGCAACGATTGTGTCCCGGAGTGAGAAGACCTGAAATCCTCCGGAGTCGGTCAGAATCGGTCCGTCCCATCCCATGAACCGATGAAGTCCACCGAGTTCTTCGATCACGTCTTCGCCAGGACGAAAATGGAGGTGATACGTGTTTCCGAGGACTACCGTCGCTCCCAGTTCCCGCAATCGCTGCGGGTCGATCCCTTTGACGGTCGCTTTGGTCCCGACGGGTATGAAGGCGGGCGTCGGGATCTCGCCTCGCGCCGTCACGAGGATTCCCGCGCGGGCAGTCCCGTCGGTCGAAACGACGTCGAATGCGTTCGCGGCCAAGGGACCGAATTCAACCCGAGTCGCTCACAGAAGGCGAGAACTGGCGATCAATCACCTAGCGTCCGCTGGCCCTCGTACCCTTGACGAGTTGTGGTAACGATTTCTGAGGTCGCACGACACGCGGGGGTGTCGGTTGAGGGTGTTCTTCGTGTGCTCAACGACGAGCGGGTCAGTGAGGACGTCGACGAAAGGGTCAGGAAGGCGATCGGGATCCATGGATATCCGCATCGCGGTGCTCCGCGAGAGTCTGAGTCCGTCAAACCCACCGATGTCGGCGATCCGAACCGGAAGCTCGAATCGCATTCCCCCGGGGGCGTGGGCAGTCTCATGTACGAGGCCGTTCGAGTCGAGGTCCGGCCCGTCCTCGAGCAGGTCGCGGCCACAGGTGATCTGACCGATGAGATCGTCCGCCTCCTCCGCGAGCGACGAGCGTCGGAGCACGTGGAACGGCGCGAGCGACTCGAGGATCTGGCACTCCTCATTGACCTGATGACGACGAGTTGGCAGAACGTCGATCGGCGCCTTGGCCGCATCGAGCGAAGACTCGAGGAGCTGGGTACGCAGCCGCGTGAAGAGCTTGTGCCACGGGTGCTCAGGTCGGAGGATCGGCGACGGCGCGCGCTCGAGCCTGGATCGAGAGCGAGCCCCGCCGGCGATCGCTGACGCGACCCTTCGCCGCCATGTCTCGCAGGCCGGCTACAGCACGAGCATCGCGTCACCGAACGAGTAGAAGCGATACCGCTCCTGGACGGCGATCTGGTACAGGCGCCTCGTCTCTTTGACCCCCGTGAACGCCATGACGAGCGCAAGCAGGGTCGACCGGGGCAGGTGGAAATTCGTGAGGAGCCGATCGACTCGCCGAAACGGAAAGCCAGGCGTGATGAACAGATCTGTTCGTCCCGTGAGCGGGCGGCCGAGGGCGACGCTCTCCAGCACCCGCACCACGGTCGTTCCCACCGCCGCGACGGTCTGCGCGTTGCGAATGCGCTCCCACGCCACTGGAAGGACTGCATATCTCTCGCTGTGAATCGGATGCGCCTCGAGCTCCTCGGTGGCGATTGGGCGGAACGTGTCCAGGCCGATGTGCAGTGTCACGTGCTCGAGATCGAGTTCCGCGGCGAGTTCCGGTGTGAAGTGCAGCCCGGCGGTGGGAGCCGCCGCTGAGCCAAGCTCTGTCGCGAAGATCGTTTGGTAGCGCTCCGGTTCGAGGAGCGGCTCGCGGATATACGGCGGAAGCGGAGTTTCGCCGGCTGGACTGCCGTCCAGTCGGAGACGCCACCGGCCATCCCGAAGCGGCTCCAAGAGCTCGACTGGACCGAGCTTCATCCCTGTGCTCAGGCGGCGGCTGGGTTTCGCAAGCGCCTCCCAAACTCCGTCCTGAATCTCCTCGAGCAAGAGGATCTCCGTCGCGCCTCCCGTGGCACGCTCCAGTCTGAGACGCGCCGGAACGACGCGGGTGTCGTTGACGACAAGGAGACAGTCCTTCCCGACTTCCGCGGGAAGGTCACGAATACGACGATGGCGAACTTCGCCTGTCGACCGTTCGAACACGAGCATGCGGGACTCGTCCCGCTCGCTGAGTGGCCGCTGTGCGATTAACTCGGGTGGAAGGTCGTAGTCGAGCTCAGCCGTTCGCATCGCGCCGTCCCAAAACGCGCTCCACGGGGGCTGTCGAAGTCACCCGTAGCCCGACGGAGAGTGACGATGGGCTGCGGTGGCAAAGCAACACGCTGGAATTCGTCAATGCGATCCGGCCCGAACGCTATCGTGGGTGTGTGGATCAAGAAGCGCTCGATCGAGCACGCGCTCGCCTCGAGGAGGCGGCGGAACACCGCAACTCAGGCGCGACCGAGCTCGGCGAGACGATCGAGCGGGCGCGAGCCGGGATCGAGGATCTCGCGCAGACGGCGGCCGAGCTCGAAGCTCGCATTCCGGCCGATGTGCAGAAATCGATTGAAGAGGGCATGCGAAAGGAGGTCCTCCCGGTCGGACGCCACATCGCTGAGCTGAGAGGGCTGGCGGCTCAGACCATTCGGCGCCTCGACCGATTGCAGAGCGCAGTCGATGCAGAACGCCGCGCCCGGATCGAAGACCTTGCGCTCATGGTTGAGGTGATCAGCTCGGGTTGGCAGGGAATCGAACAGCGTCTCGAGCGCATCGAGGGCGCCGTACAGCGACCGGAGCAGAACTCGGCATCCTCCGGCATCCGAGCCTCGGAAGTGGAGCCGGGCACCGTCTACCGCATCGAAGAGCACACCGAGCTACACTCGCCCGCCTAGAGGATCGAAATCCCCGCGGCGCAGTCCTGGGGGTAGGCCCCTGGCCTCCGCCACCCACTTGGAGCGTAGTCGGGATCTCCGTCCGTGTCTGTCACAAAAAGTGACGACTTCGAACAACTGGGACGACCCGCCAACACAACACGAACCCATGCCTCCCGACGCGCGAGAGGTCGGGTAGCGTCGATTCCGCAAGCGCCCCGCTAGCTCGCCGGGAGCGAGAGCTCGAATCGTGCCCCAGACGTCTCGCCGTCGACCAAGCGCAGCTCTCCACCCAATGCCTGGGCCAGCTCGCTCGCGATGGCGAGGCCAAGCCCGGTACCTGAGCCATTCCGCGACCAAAACGGGCGGAAGATTCGGTCTCGTTCCTCGAGAGCGATTCCCGGGCCGGAGTCCGATACCGCGACGACTGCCGACCCGTTGTCGGCCTCGAGGGCCAGTTCTATCTCGCCGCCTGCCGGTGTCCACTCGAACGCGTTCTCCAACAGGTTCGAGACGATCTGAAGCACTCGGTCGCCGTCGGTGAGCAGCACTGGATCACCGTCGAAGGACCGCTCGTAGATGATTTCGCGCTGTCGAGCCTGGTCGGTGAACGCCTGATACGCCTGGTCGAGCAGACGACGGAGCTCGACCTCCTCCTGCGTCAGCGTAAAGCGATGTGCGTCGAGTTTCGCAAGGTCGAGCACGTCTCCGACGAGCCGCGCAAGCCTATCGGTCTCGAAAGCGACAACCTCAAGTGAAGCCTGCCGGGCTTCGGGGTCTTCGACAAGACCTTCGCGAAGCGCATCGACGTGGCCGCGGATCGCCGTCAGGGGCGTCCGAAGTTCGTGGGAGACGCTCATGAGGAAATTCCGTTCGAGCGCTTCGGCCTGGGCGAGCTGATGGGTCATCTCCCGGAATCGATCGGTCAGGTGGCCAATCTCATCGTCAGAGCGTGATGCCGGCACCTCCGTGTCGTAGTGACCGGCGGCGACCTGGTCCGCGGCTCTCGAGAGCGCGAGAACCGGCTTCGATAGTCGACGGGAGAGATACCAGGCGAGCAGAGCGGCCACGCCCACTCCGGCGAGCAACGCGAGCCCGACCCGTTGCATCAGCACAAGCCATCGCTCCTGTAGCTGCTCCTGAGGCTTCGCCACGACAAGTGCACCGAACGTTTCGCCGCCAAACGTGATCGGATGGGCGACGGCCAAATACGTGCGGTCGGCATCGGGCGGACTGAACTCGAGTGTCTGGACTTGCCCCTCTCTGAGGAGCTCCATGTCGAGGTGGCCGATGTCGAGCTCCCGGAGGCCCGAGATCTGTCCTGGGAAGATCGAGACTCCAGCGTAGTAGAGGCGTGCATCGGTCGCTTGCTCGAGGATCGGCCGTGCGAACCGAGGTGCATCGCGCCCCTCGGCGGTGCTTAGGTCAACCTGTTCCTGATAGAGAGCGGCGAGGCCGGCCGCCTGGCGCCGCAGGTCGTTCAGCGTGTCGCTGTGGGTGTAATCCTGGAAGAGCCGGATCGCGATGAGTGCCGTCACGAGTCCGGCAACGACAATCCCAACGAGAAAGAACGCAGGGAGACGAAAACGCAACGAGCGCACGATCGTTCCTCAGCAGGGTAGCTCGTAACAGTGGAAACAGCTGTACGATCGCCGCTTCGTCGGGTTCCGGTCGCAGCGGCGAGGACGTTCGTCGCGCTGAACACCCCCCGTCGCCCGCAGCGGAACGGCGGCAGCCATTTCAGGTCGTCGACGCCGCCCGCTGCTCGGCGCTGACCTTGTAGCCGACTCCCCACACTGTGACGATCGGGGACGCGTCGCCAAGTTTCCGTCGCAACTGGCGAACATGAACGTCCACGGTGCGCGTGTCGCCGGCGAAGGTGTACCCCCAAACACGCTCGAGGAGCTGATCGCGCGTCAGAACCAGACCGCGGTGGTCGAGAAGCTCCCACAGAAGATCGAACTCCTTCGGGGCGAGCTGCACTTCTTGGCCGTCGACCGTAACCTCGCGCCGCCCCGAGTCGATTCGAAGCGGACCGTGCTCGAGAAACTCGCTCTCGAATTCCCGCCGCTCCGGCGTCGCGCGCCGAAGAATCGATTTGACACGGGCCACGAGCTCGCGAGGGTTGAAGGGCTTCGTCAGATAATCGTCAGCGCCCACCTCGAGACCGATGATCTTGTCGATGTCATCGTCCCGGGCGGTGAGCATGAGGATCGGAACCTCTGACCGCTGCCTCACTCGTCGACACACGTCAATTCCGTCGATATCCGGCAGCATGAGATCGAGAATGATGAGGGCGGGCGGGTCGGAGCTCGCATCGGCAAGCGCATCGGATCCGTTGCTTGCGACTCTCACCGTGTATCCGGCGTTTTTCAGATACATGGCCACGAAGGAGGCGATACTGGCCTCGTCTTCGACGATGAGAATGCTCTGTTGAGTCGACTGGCTCATCGGAGAAGTCCCGCCTCTATGGTGCCCTGCCGTCCGGGCGCTCCGCGACAGGAACCGGTTGTGTGCCGAGACGGATGGTCCGGAATTTTGCCGGCCACCGTCTGAACGGTTTGAAGTCGTGAGAGTAGCGTCCGCGGCCACGGAACGTCACCAAGCCGCTCCCGACGATCGAGCTCGCGATTTTCGCGCCCTTGAGACGAATCCGGAGCTGTGGACCATCGACGCGAAACCGCAGCGCATCTCCGATGTAGAGAATGGTTCGACTGTTGATGTGCACCGTCTCGTCGGCGCCCCACACAATGACGTTCGGCTCGATGGCGGACTTCGACTTCACGCGCAAGCTCCCGTTCGCGAGATTGCCGAGCACCGCGCCCTGCGAGAACGAGACGAGCACCGTGCCGGCACCATTCCGCAACTCCATCACGCCCGATCCCGCGGCCAGGTCGCGCGCGGGTTGTGCGCCAGCGGTTCCAGCCGCTGCGAGAGCGGCGACTGTGAGTACGAGTCCCGAGATTAGCCGCATCACTGTTGTCTATTGGGATTCTCGTCCGTATGGGTGTGTGGCGCATCATGGGCCTGTAAAGAATGTGTTAGCCACGCAGCGGGGTTGGTCTCCGCCTGACGGTGACTCGGGTTGGGAGATCCGTTTCGCACCCTCCACTCATCGGCGCCTCGGCGGGTCCGCTTGAGGCATGCCCGCTGTCGGCCCGATGCCAGATCCGCTGATTGACGAGAGGGCTACCGGCCGAGTCAGGGAGTGGCGATGCTGAGTCGGTCGCCGATCTCGACGCCACGGGTCGTGGCCTCTCCGGCCGGGAGCTCGAGCGTCGCGTGTGCCTTTCGCTGCGCGGCCATGCGCCAAGGCGCCATTCGCTCTCGGATTCCTACGACCTCCTGCGACCGGTCGAGGAAGACGACATCGATCGGAAAGCGCATGAAGAACGTGTGAACCGAGGAGGCCGGCTTGAGGAGGATTCCCTCTCCCTCAGACAGGTTCTTCCGGCCGAGGAGGCCTCGCATCCGGCTCCAGGGTCGCTCGGCGAGTAGGCAGCGCTCGACAACGACGCTCCCGTCCTCACGTGTGACTGTGACCTCTTTCATGAGGCCCCGTTCGACGGTCGGTCGTCGAAACCTGCTACTTGCGAGCGAGTTCTTCCTGAGCTTTCGAGATGTAGACGGAGAGCTCCCGACGACGCTGACCGAGCTGCGTCTCCTTATCGTTGAGCTCTCGCTCGCGACGCTCCGTCCACTCCTCGCGTATGTCGAGCTCTGTCTCCCGCTCGGCGAGAATGCGCGCTCGTTCACGATCATCCTCGTCGAGTTGCTCGCGTCGCTCGGCGAGAACCGTCTCGATCTCCCGCAGGCGCTCGTCATAGAGAGCCAGCCGCTCCTTCTCTTCTGAAAGGAGCTGTACGTTTGCGGCGAGCTCTGCCTCTCTCTCTTCGAACTCACGAGCCTGCGCCTCAAGCGAAGCAGTCGCGCGTTCGCGCTCGTCGAGTTGACGACCCTTCTCCTCGAGCCGAAGGGAGATTCGTTCGAGTTCATGTTCAGTCGCCATGTCGGGTCCGGTTAGCTCGAGGAGCGCGTTCACCTCGGCGACCTTCGTCTCGAGTTCCTGGGCTCGCTCGTCAACGGCCTTCGTTTTCTCCTCAAGCACCGCCGAGCTCTCCTGTGCTCTGCGGTGCTCCTTCTCGAGCTGTGCACGGTCGAGGGCGATTCGTTGCTCCAGCGCCTGCACGTCGTTGTCGCGTTTCTCCGTCGTCCGTTCACGGCTAGCGAGTGACTTCTCGCGCGAGGCGAGCTCGTCTTGCCGAGCCACCAGGTCGGACTCCCGCTCGGCCA
>CAYTCZ010000039.1:19620-23002 GCA_964436315.1 uncultured Gaiellales bacterium
AGGTCGGACTCCCGCTCGGCCAGAGCTTCACGCTCTTGCCCGAGCAACTCCTCGCGAGCCGCAAGCTGACTCTCACGTTCGGCAAGCCGCTGTTCGCGCGAGGCGAGCTCGTCTTGCCGAGCCACCAGGTCGGACTCCCGCTCGGCCAGAGCTTCACGCTCTTGCCCGAGCAACTCCTCGCCGGCCGCGAGGTAGCTTTCGCTTTCGCCGAGCCCGAGGCGTACCGCCTCGAGCCCGGCGTCGTCGATTCGACCGTTAGGAGACGCTGGACCGCTCTGGTTCTGAGACTTGCTAACCTCGACGCCGGGCTCCGGATACTGTTCGATCGGATCCCCCTTCGGGCTGCCGCCAGGATGGTCGGCCATCGGTTTGCGTGAGCCGCGCTTGTTCCGATCGAGCTGAGCTCGGAGCCCAGTCCCGAACCCGCGAGCGGTTTCTACTTGCTGCGTCTGTCTCGGTGCCATCTCGACGAACCTCCCCATTCCCCCTAGAACAGATCGAACAGGGCGATGAAGGCTGGGGCGAGGATGACGATGAACATCGCTGGGAAGATGAAGAGCACCGTCGGGAATAGCATCTTGATCGGTGACTTCATGCCTTTCTCCTCGGCCGCAGCTTGCCGCTTCAGCCGTGACTCTGATGCCTGGACGCGGAGGATGTGTCCGACGGACATTCCGAGCTGGTCGGCTTGTACTATCGAGCGCACGAACGCCCCTACTTCCTGAGAGTCTGTGCGCTCTGCGAGCTTCTTCAGCGCGTTCTCACGAGATTCGCCGATTTGAATCTCGCGAAGTGCGAACTCGAATTCCTCGGACAGCGGTCCGCTCGAGCGTTCGGTGAGTTTCGAGATCGCAGCGTCGAAGCCAAGTCCTGCCTCGACCGACACAGCGAGAAGATCGAGCGAGTCGGGAAGCTCTCGCCGGATTGCGTCTCGCCTGCTCTTCGCCTTCATGCTGATGACAAAGTCGGGGGCGAGATAGCCCAGACCGCCGAAGATGACCGCGACGAAGATGCTTGCACCGAGACCACCGGCGGCAGCACCGAGCGCCAGGCCCCCAGCCGCGCCTGCAATCGCGAGCCCGGCCTTGGCCGCTAGGAATCCGATCGGAGAGACTTGCCTCATTCCCGCCGCAAACAGCTTGAGCTGGACGGAATCTGATGTCGTCTTTGGACTGAAGCGGAGAACGAGATCAGCGAGCGAGCCGCGGAGCGGGTCGACGACGCGCTCATGGAAGTTCGGCTCTGGCCGTTCCGTTGAGACCCGTTTGCCACCCCAGTTCGCTGCCCGGTCGACAGAGTTGGCGCGTTGCCGAGCCGGTTGAGTGATCAACTCACCCACCATGTAGAGCGCGAGGGTGAAGAGTGCCATTCCTACGATGAAGAGGAGAATCGACATTGGTTTACCCCTTGAAGGAAACGATTCGCTTGAGGAGGAGAGCGCCGATTCCCATCATCACCAGCGCCATAATGATGAGTACACGTCCGATCGTCGTTCCGAAGAGCGGATCCATGTACTCGGGGTTGATTAGCTCGATCGCGACAGCGATGAAGAAGGGCAGCCCGACAAGAACGTAAGCGGTCATCTTGCCCATGGCCGTCAGACTCTTGATCTTCCGTCGGAACTGCTGCCGCTGCCGGACGGTGTCGGCCACCATGTCGAAGAGACCGGCCAGGCTGCCACCCACCTCGCGCTGAATCGACACCGCGGTGACCACGTATTCGAAGTCCTCGGAGCCCAGACGTGTGGCCATCTCGTGAAGGGCCTCGTCCATCGGCTTACCGAGCTGGGCCTCCGTGACAACGCGCTTGAGTTCCTCGGAGGCAGGAGGCTCTCCCTCTTCTACGCCCCTCTGGATTGTTTGACGGAAGCTGTGGCCGGCTTTGAGCGAAGCCGCGAGCGTCGTCAGGAGATCAGGAAGCTGTTCATCGAACTTGGCGACTCGCCGCTTCGCCCTTGCCCAGACGAAGATCGATGGTGCGATGAGTGCGAGGACGACTCCGAGTGCAACGATCCATCCGGCCATCCCTGCGGCCGCCAGAAACAGTGCCGCAAAGACTCCAACGCCGGCACTCAGGTAGACGAACTCACCCGTGCGAAGCGGCACCGCAGCGCGAACGAGAAGCAGCGAGAGGCTCTCCCACGCACGCAGGCCGCCAAACGCCCGCTCAGTCACTTTGTAGAAAGGAGCAAGCGGACGGACAGATTGCCGCTTTCGGCCGGACTCTACGCGACGTTCGCCCCTGCCGACATGCGGCTCGATGCGCGCTCGGAGCCACTGACTCTTCGGGCTCCGGAGAGCGATCAGCAAGGCGAAAAGGATTACGAAACCGACAAAGGCACCGACGACATAGGGACCCCAGCCTTCTCGATAGAGAGTCGCCGGCAGCAGACTGCCTGGCTCTTCCTTGACAGGAGCGCTCAGTGTCGCGGCAGAAGCCGGGACACTGACCGGCACCGTCGCACTCGGCTCGTCATCCACCCACGCGGTGAGCGAAACCGTCTCACCGGGCAGTGCGTTGGTGACGTACTCCATCCGCCACGTGCGGGCAAGCTCCTCTGCAACCGCACCGTAAACGGCGTCGAGCGCACGCGTCGAGCGAACGCTGTAGTACGTGCCACCCGTTTCACGAGCCATCTGTTGGAGAGGTACTGGGTCGAAGCGGTTCCCTTCGATGCCGATCGGATACACGACTGCACCCGCGGACTTTGCTGCCGCCACGGCTTCCTCGAAGCTGGCGGGATCCGCGCCCGCGACAAGTTTGTCCTGAGAGGTAAAGTCGGACCCGTCCGTGAGGACGACGATGACGCGGCCCTCGAGAGGTTCTGTCGCAAGTGCGTTTGCCGAAATGACGATCGCGTCGTAGAGAGCGGTGCCCACTACGGTGTCGACGTCGAGTGTCCGCAGAGCGATGTCGGCGTCGATCGTCGAGGTCGTGAAGCCCGTTAGCTGTTGCGCCTCAGAGCCGAAGCTGACGACGGCTACGCGATCCTCAAGCGGCTTATCGCCGAGGAACGAGCGCGCCGCAGCAATTGCATCGGAGAGCGCACCGTTCTTCATCGATTTCGATTGATCAATTGCAACGACGATGCTCTTGGCCCTGCCGAGGTTCTCGGCTTTGACTCCAGTAACTTCGGAGTCGTTCTCGGTCAGAGTCGGTGGCACCGCGGTCGGTGACTCGGTGACAACCGACGCTCGCACGATTGGATAATCGTCACTCTCCACCTGTCGGAGCTCAACTGCTGAAAGTGCTCCTGCAGGTACGACGAGCGACGTCGCGATCGCGGCGAGCAAGACGAGGAGGCCCGCGAGGCGCCCACGGGGGCGCCCCGTCCGGATTCCGGGTTGTGTGAGGGTTCGGCGCTGCATCTCAGTTCTTTCCG
>CAYTCZ010000039.1:23102-30350 GCA_964436315.1 uncultured Gaiellales bacterium
CGCTGCATCTCAGTTCTTTCCGATCCCAGAGCCGCGAACGGTGTAGACGGTCTGGAAGCTCTCGTTGTCGTCTGCAGCCTCGAAGAAGGCCGGCGGAAGTGCGACACCGTTGACTGAGAGCTTGTCGAGGAAGTGCGGCTTGAGACCGGTCACCTGAAGCGGGAGCAGCAGCTTCAGCACCTTCGAAGCCTGCTCCTCCTCAGGCGGCCGCGCCACGAACAGATCCTGAAGCGTGACGATCTCCGCCTCCATGCCGATGACCTCAGTTACATGTGTCACCCGGCGGGAGCCGTCAACAAGACGTGAGATGTGCACGATCATGTCGAAAGCGCTCGAGATCTGCTCACGGATCGCCCGTAGGGGCAGATCAACGCCGGCCATCAGCACCATGGACTCGAGGCGCGCGAGGGCGTCTCGGGTCGAGTTGGCGTGAATAGTCGTCAGTGACCCTTCGTGGCCTGTGTTCATCGACTGCAGCATGTCCACGGTCTCTGCGCCACGAACCTCACCGACGATGATTCGGTCAGGACGCATTCGGAGGGCGTTTCGAACCAGCTCACGGATGCGGACCTCGCCCTTCCCCTCGATGTTCGACGGACGAGACTCGAGCCGAATCGTGTGCCTCTGCTGGAGCTGGAGCTCCGCGGCGTCTTCGATCGTAATGATTCTTTCCTCGCCTGGAACAAACGCAGAACACGCGTTCAGCAGGGTCGTCTTACCCGTTCCGGTGCCCCCGGAAATAAGAATGTTCAGCTTTCCGCGAACCGCCGCAGCGAGAAAGTGGGCCGCCTTGGGCGACAGCGTTCCGAACCCGATCAGATTGTCCATGGTGTAGGGATCTCGCGAGAACTTCCGAATCGTGAGCGAGGGGCCCGTCAGCGCAAGGGGCGGGATAATCGCGTTCACACGACTTCCGTCCGGGAGGCGTGCGTCGACCATCGGTGACGATTCGTCAACGCGTCGGCCGACCTGCGAAACGATCTTGTCGATGATTCGCATGAGGTGTGCGTCGTCAAGGAAGCTCGAGCTCGTCTCCTCGATCTTGCCCTGCCGCTCGATGTAGATGTTTGCCCCGCCGTTGACCATTACTTCCGTGATGGTGTCATCACGGAGGAACGGCTCCAGCGGACCGTAACCCAGGATGTCGTCGGTAATCTGGCGGACCAGATCCCTCCGCTCCTCTCGGGTCAGGGGCGTGCGATCAAGCGCCATTTCCTCGCTGACGACGCGGTGCACCTGCTCATGGAGATCATCGCCTGGGTCGGCAGCGAACAGCTGAGGCCCGAGTTTGGCGATACAGGCGTGAT
This sequence comes from uncultured Gaiellales bacterium, assembly GCA_964436315.1. Classification (GTDB taxonomy): domain Bacteria; phylum Actinomycetota; class Thermoleophilia; order Gaiellales; family Gaiellaceae; genus CAYTCZ01. Next base: position 24,410 of record CAYTCZ010000039.1, read on the forward strand.
GCACTTTCGTCTTCAGCTCTGCGTACGGATCAACCGGCGTCTCAGCTGCCGACTGATCTCGGTGCGCCCAGGCAGCGAGCGCCGCGGCGGGCTCATCGGCCGCCGCGGTAGTCGTGGCGGCCGAGTTCCCTTGACCATTCGTGGACTCGCTTGGGCCGTTGATGCGATCGTGGAGACTCATCGTCCTACGCCTTTCCGACGCTCGCGATCTCCGCGGAGCCGGCCTCGGCGGCCTTTCCGCTCCGACGGAAACCCATTGAGGTCCGCTTCTTGGCGGGCTGGTTGCCAGACGAAAGCGCGCGACTTATCTCACGGATCGCGCCCTTGAACTTCGAGCCGGCACCAAGCACAGCTGGATTCCCGCGGTTGACCGCGGCCGAGACCGCTCCGTCCCATGGGATCTCGAAGGTCACGTCGTGCTCCAACGCCCCCTCGATCTCGCTCTTCTTCAGGCGCCGCTTGGGCTGAGCCTGGTTGAGGACAAGGTTGATCCGATCCTCCGGGAAGGAGAGCAACTCGAGCGTCTGCATGCTGAGTCGAACGTTCTTCAGTGTCGGGACATCGAGTCCACAGAGCAGAAGCAGCTCGTCGGAATCATCAAGCGTCGAGAGCATCGGCCCGTGGAAGAACGGGGACGTGTCGACGACGATCACTTCGTACGACGACCGGGCGACTTCGAGGAGGCTCTTCACCTTCGGCTCGGTGACCAACTCGGCGTCCTCCGGCCGGAGTGGTGCCGCAAGGACATCGAGGCCGCTCGGATGTCGAACCGTGTAGCCGGCCAGTTTCTCGGCGTCGAGCTCCCCAGGAGCAACGACGAGGTCGTAGATGGTTCGATCGGGCTCGCTGCCGAGCATGATCGCTGCGTCACCGAACTGGAGATCGAGGTCGAGCAGAAGTGTCTTCTTGCCCTCCCACTTGGCAAACGCGGTTGCAAGGCTTGTCGAGATGACGGATTTCCCGGTCCCGCCCTTCGGGGCGAACACCGTAATGACACGGCCGTCGCCATTCTTCGGAGCGGCCGCCTTCGGTCGGTCAGCACCCTTCCGCGCCTTCCGCGCGGCGAATACCACGTTGTCGGGCAGCTGCGGAAGAAGCAGCACGTCTGCGACATCGCCATCGAGGGCCTCGTCCAGAAGCCCGGTCGCATCGCTGGAGGCAAGGAGAACGATCGGGGCTGGCGTGTGCTCTCGCACGAGCGCAAGCTCCTTCGCGGGCAATGACCCGTTGGCAGTGGCGAACAGCACGACAGAGGGACGCTCGCTGGCGAGCTGCCCGACAGCGTCCTTCATATCTTCGCCTACCCACACGAGGTCGAGCTCGGGATGATCCTCGAGCGCCCCGCGGAGCTCCGCCAGACCGTCGCAGCTGCCTGCGAGAGCGACACGCATGGTGTCGCGAGTCTGGTTGTCTTTGTGGACACTCATTTCTCTTCTGTCTCCTCTGTCTGCTGGTTCGGGGCCTGGACCGCGAAACCGTTCAAAAGCTGCTCGAGCTGCGCCGGCTTGAGGCCGTCACCGAGGACGGACTCGACGGTCTCGACGCTCTCTGGACTGTCCGCGGGCTCTTCCTGCGGACGAAGCTCGAGGTGCCAGTCGCCGTTCTTCATCACGAAGAAGAGCTTCTGAACCTGACTGTCCGTGACCTGGAGGGTGACGGAGAGATGGTCCGCCGCCACGTCCGCGATGCCGGTATCTTCCGGCGGCTTTTCCTCTGCCCTGATCACGAGAATGTCACGCAGCACGACACGGCTCGCAGTCCGCTCGATGTTCGAGCTGCTGCGGGTGACCTCGCCCTGCTCGTCAGCCTCGACCTGGTCAACGCGGAACTTGATATTCGCGACCACATCGACCCGGTCGCCGTCTTTGAGCGTTCCGACGAGAAGCTGGTGCTCGTCACCCGGAAGCTGGAATCCGCGCTGAGTGCCGGTGAGCTTGGCAACAACACCCTGCGTCTCCACCGCGGTGAAGCGCCGAGCAGTGACTTGCTCGCCTACAAAGATAGTTTCGTTGGCGACATCGCCCTCGATCTCCGACGGGTTCTGGAGCGCGCCAGGAACGACGCTCTTCCGAGCCACTTCGGTGACCTCGAGGTAACCGCCGCTTACGACTTCCGAGCCGGGTGTCCCGACCGGGATGTCCTTCGAAGCAACGTATACATTCACTGACGCTTCGCTCGATGCGCGACTCCGCCTGTCATTCGTGACGTAGTACGTCACGAGCAAGGCAGCGACGGCCGCGAGTGCGATGGCGATCAGGATATTTCTGAGCCGATAACTCATCTGCCTTTCTCCACTCGTAGGTTCAATTCGTTGAAGCTGGGGCGGGTCGCTTGTGAGCGATTTGCGCCGCAGTCAGGTCCGCCTCACTCCACGCGCTCCGTTGTCGAACTCGCCAAATTGCCCGACTTGACGACAATTCCAAGCAAGCTGATCTGGTACGGGTAGGTGGCGGAAACAGTGACATCAGAGCCCGGGTCCCACGTCGAGGCCACGGTGACCGCGAGGCTGCCTTGCTGGAGGTTCGCGGCAGACGACCGAACAGCCGCCTCCGCCTCACCAGCTGGATCCGGGAAGCTCCGCCCGACTGCAGCCTTGCGTGCGCCCGCACGTGTGGCGTCGGTCAGAGTCACATAGTTGTTGAAGACGATCCCGAGTTGAACGATGCCAAACAGCAGAAGCGCGAGGAGCGGAAGCACAATGGCGAACTCCACCAGCGTCTGCCCACGCTCACGCCGAGTACGGCGCTTCTTCTGAGAGTTCATCGTCTTCAATTCTTTTTCCTTTGTTTTCGCTATCTGTATTTACGTTCAGAATGGGACAGAGCGGACCTCCAACTCGCGCCGAAGGCCCGCCGTCCAGGAGGGAACTAGAGGATCGCTGCGACCGCGTTGAGAGCAGCCTCGATCTCGCCCGAAAGCAGCGTGAAGGCCGCGATGACGGCGAGGGTGATGACTGCCAGGACGACGCCGTACTCCGCCATCGTCTGGCCTTCCTCGCGCTTGAAAGTGACGAGCTTATGCACCGGTGTTACACCTCCCTTCAAAACTTCATTCCTCGGTCGGTGGGGGACAGAAAGAGCCGAAGAGACTCCAAGCGTGATGCCGCAGTTCTCTTTTGCTCCCGAAGTGTGATCTGACAGTACTCAGTTTGTGGGAGGGTTCAATCCCTCGATCGAGTGACGAGAGCAGATCAGGGATCCCTCAAAAGGGTATTTCCTTTCCCTCTTCGAAAGCACGGAAACCTTTGTCCGATTATGCGACCCAGATAACTTCCCAAGATGGGATTAGAAGTCGGCAAAAGTCGACAGATAATCAGCTAAGAAAGGCGCTTTGAGCCCGACGGTCGGAGTTATCTCTTGCTTTGCGGCGCCACAGTTGCGTCCTCCAAGCGCACGTCGGGCGAGCTACGGGCAGCTGGTTTTCTTCTCCGTCTTACAGACGTCTGCGCCCGTTCCCCCGTTGCCGGAGTCTATCCCGCCACCTCCGACCAACTGGTCGCGGCCTTTCTGACCCACGAGCCGGTCCTTCCCGGCTCCGCCGATGAGCCGATCGCTGCCACTCCCACCGTAGATCTGGTCGTGGCCCGCTTGACCGTAGATCGTGTCGGTGCCTGAACCGCCCTCGGCCCGGTCGATCCCCGAACCAAGACAGATGACGTCCGCGCCACCTTTCCCACGAACGACGTCATTGCCGCTCTTCGCGACGATGACATCACTCTTCGCGGTGCCGTTTAGAACGTCGTTCCCGTTCGTCCCAACGATCGTTGCCGGCTTGCCTCCGCACTTGGGTGGCGGCTTCGCGATCGTTCGGATCCGCTGGTTGCTCCGGTCGACGACGAACAGCGTCCCCGTGCCGTCGACCGCGAGGCTCCAAGGGCGGTTGAGGCTTGCTTGATTTGCTTTTCCACCGTCTCCGGCGAAGTCCGCCTCCCCGGTTCCGGCGATGGTCGAGATCTGGCCCGACGGCGTTACGCGTCGCACACGGTGATTGAACGTGTCTGCGATGTAGACGTTGCCAACCTCATCGACTGCGACATCCTGCGGGCTGTTCAACTAGGCACCCAGCGCAGAGCCCCCATCCCCGCCGAATCCAGCGACGCCGTTTCCGGCAACGGTCGTGATCGTGCCACCCGCGGAGATCTTCCGAACGCGATTGTTGAGCTGATCCGCGATGTAGACGTTCCCGTCCTTATCGACCGCGATGCCGCTCGGAAGGCTAAGTGTCGCTGAAGTCGCGGGGATGCCGTCGCCGTTGTAACCGGAGCCGCCATTCCCGGCTACGGTAGTGATGATGCCGTCCGGCGCGATCTTACGAATCCTGTTGTTGAAGGAGTCGGCGACGTAGACATTCCCCGCCGAGTCGACGGCGACATCCATCGGGTCGTTGAATGTGGCCGACGTCGCGGGAATTCCATCACCGTTGTAACCGATGTTCCCGGTACCAGCAATGGTGACGATCGCCCCGTCGCTGGCAATTCGTCGGATCCGGCGGTTGAACGTATCTACGACGTAGACATTTCCGGCCTGATCGACGGCGACGCCCTGCGGATTGTCGAGCGCGGCCGCTGTCGCTGGGCCTCCGTCACCCGAGAAGCCGAACGCACCCGTACCGGCGATGGTCTTGATCACCCCGCTCGGGCTCACCCGCCGAACGCGGTTATTGCCGGTATCGCCGATGACAATTGCGCCTTTCGAATCGACGGCCAGACCCTGAGGAAACCGTACCGTTGCGAGGGTCGCCTGGCCTCCGTCTCCCGAAAACCCAGATGTCCCCGTTCCAACGACAGTCTCGATGCGATCGGCACCGCCGACGGCGCCGGCGCCGGAGACGACGACCGCCGCCGCGACGATGAGTGCGAGGCCCATCGACGAAGCGAGCGCCCGCGACGCTCGAGATCGCCGGAGAACCCTCATTGACACCGGCTCACGACTGAATCAGACGACGCTCTCGTCGATCAACCTGACCCCTGAGACCTTCTCGGCAATGGCGGTGAAGATCGAGTTCAGCTCGCCGGGCCCGGGCTGGTTGAAGAAGTAGTCGGGGCCGCTCGAGATCTGCTGGAGGGCCTGGAAGGCGGTGATCGACGGTGATTCCAGGTTGAACCGGTAGTCTCGGCAGACGTTGGCACCGCCGCCGAGGGCGTTCAGGTCGTAGCCGATCGAGTAGATCTCGGTCTCACCGGCCTTGATCGCAGCGGCCGACCAGACACCCTGGTGGCAGGGCTGGATACGGTACGGAGAGTTCGACGGATACCAGTTCGGACCGATGTTCGCTGCCCCGTCGGAGAGGAAGACGATGATGTCCGGGGCATCGGGGCGCCCCTGGCTATCGAGCGCCGCCTGGGCGTGCTCGAGCGCGTTGGCGTAGGCCGTTCTCCCGCCGCCGTCCTGACAGTCGATCGCCGAGACGAGTTGCGACGAGGAGTTCAGACTCTCGTCGGGGTTCTTGTAGTCCTGGGAGAGCGGAACGAGCACGTAGGGAAGGCCGGAGTTGTTGTAGTTTCGAGACTGGGGCGGATCACAGGTTGGCCCGGGCGGGAAGGCCGCGAGACCGACCCATTGGGCCTCCGGATCGAGGTAGGAGAGGAAGGTGCGCATCCCCTCCTTGGCGTTGTTCAGGTCGGTGCAGGCTGGATCGTCATCCCCGTTTGAGTCCTGACACATCGAGCCTGTGCGATCGAGCACGAGCATGATGTCGGCCGGGCTCGAGGAGCACGGGGAACAGGCGGTCGCGGTCGCGTGGATCTCGAAGCTGTCGACCCCGACGATCTTCGCAAAGAGCGTGCTCACCGTCGCCGTCGCTTCGACGGTGACCGCGTTCACGGGCTCACAGCGGACGATCGAGAGGCACTTGGTCGAGGCACTGGTGGTGACGTTGGGGAGATTGCCGAGTTCGTTCTTCCCGCCGGCTGAGCCGCTGTACTCCTGGGCTTTGGCGATCG
>CAYTCZ010000040.1:0-4845 GCA_964436315.1 uncultured Gaiellales bacterium
GGGCTTCGTCGCCCTGGAGCGCAACCGGCAGATTCGGCTGTCGTCGTTGGAGCGGGCGTGATCGGGATCGAGTCGGAGGGCGAGATGACCGGCAGTGTCGAAGTGATGAAGATCGACGACGAGTATCGCTGGGTCCTTCCGAGCGCGACAGTCGTAGCGTACGAAGCCGGCGACTGCTCGGTCTCGTAGACGTGCACCGGGGCCGATCTATCGGCATTCTGGTACCGAACTGGTATCGAGCTTGTGTTGGCCTGGTTGCTTTCAGAGGGTGTGGACCTCGAATCACGAAGCGAGGCGTACTCTCAGAGAGAGACACCGAACGACAGTGGATGCCTCCGATGATCGAACGCACTGAGTTCGACGAAACGGTCAAAGTCGGCCAGACGGTTCGCCTTCGAGATCTCGACAAGCAGCAGAACTTCCGGTATCCGATCGTGCACACCGCCAGTGACCGCGCGGCGGGGTTCCAGATCACCGCTGACTCCCCCGTAGGTCGCGCCCTCCTCGGGCGAGCGCGCGGCGATGTGATCGAAGTGGAGATCCCGCGAGGCAAGCTCCGGCTCGAGATCCTCGCGGTCGAGCCGTAGGTTCGTCTCGTCGGCCAGGCCGTCTGGCCTATTCGTCTGAGCCGGCGGCCGGCGGTTCGGCGCGGGCATCGAGGACGTCGATCCACACGAGCCGCGGCCGGGCGCGAGGCCGATTGTCGGGCCCGCGGCGATAGACCCGTCGTATCGTCGGGAGCAGGAAGCCGTCGAAGTCGCGATGGTCGGTGCAGTAGTGGGCAGCCTTGGCCCACGAGCCGAACGGCTCGGCTGTGTAGTCGTGACGTCGGAGCAGCCCGCTCGCGTCGAAGTAGAAGGTCTGTTCGCGCGAGTGAGTATGGACGTCGGCCGGAAAGCTGACCGCGAGACGACGCCAAGTCTCGCCGTTCTCGAGCCAGGGCTCGAGCTCGGAAACCGCGTATTCGGACCGGGTAAGCACGAACGGGACCGACACGTATGTCCAGAGGGCGTAGCTTGCGAAATAGAGCATGTCGAGCTGATCCCACCAGAAGCGGTGCCTGATCGAACTGAAGGCCAGGCGCGGCTCGGCGCGCTCGGCGAGCAGCTGTCCGTCGTCGGACTCGATGCGCACCGAACCGCTGTCGAAGAGACCGCGCTGTCCCAACTCCTTCCATGGCCTGACCTCAACCTGCTGGCCGCTGGTCAGGACGCGAGCCTCGAACGTCGCCGGGCCCTGGAGCTTCGAACGGAATGCGAACCCTCCGGCCGAGACGCGAACGACGACTCCCTCGGCTGACTCCCATCGCCCCTGCCCTCCGTGGGCTTCGATTGCGACGTCGACAAGGCTACGGTCGGCAGGCATTCGCGGCTTGAGATTAGTCGACTCGAGGGGCAGCCGACGAGGTTTCAGCGCCCTGGCATTCCAGTGTTATCGAGTTGAGATCGACTGTTTCCAGTCGGCAACCCCTACCTCCTACCTTGGGCACCGCGGCGAAGTTCGGCGGATCAGAGGCCGGGGCGGGCCTCGGAACTCCGCCGCCGAAAGGAGGAAGCAAGATGCGCAAGCTATTCGTTGGTTTCTTGGCAGTGTGCTCAAAGGTCGTCGTCCAGAAGGCCGGCGCTTAACGCTATCCGGCGGAGGTCGACTCGACCACGAACCGCGCCAACTCGTCCAACTGGTCGTCGCTCATGATGCCCTCGAACGAGGGCATCCCGCCTTTGCCATTTCGGAGCCGATCGAGCGCGAGTTCGAGGCTCGGCTTCGTCTGGTCGAGATTCGGCCCGATTGTTCCCGTGGCGTTCGCGGCTGCGAGCGTGTGGCAGTTTCCGCATCCGTTCTCCTGGAAGAGTGCTTTCCCGTTTTCGGCGGCGCCTCCGCCGTTGCGAGCGCTCCGCGGACGGAGACGCGGATCGAGGCGCCACACGCTGCCGTTCAGCGACGTGATGTATACGCGCTCGCGATTGTCGATCCCGAAGGATGTGACCGCGGGTCGCTCGAGGTGCAATGACCTGACGAGCGCAGAACCGCTCCTCGTTCGCTCAAGGCTCTTGAGCGTGCCCTTGCAGAAGTCGGAGAAGAGGTAGCTGCCGCTCAGGCCGGGAAGCCGCGGGTCCCGAACCACAACACCACCGATCACAGCACAGTACCCGTCCTCGCGTGCGTACTCGAAGAGGGGCGGAATCGCCCCGGGACAGAGGCGCTCGGGACGATGCTGAAGGCCGCCCTCGAAACAGGGCCAGCCGAAGTTCCCGCCTCGCGCGTCGCTTGGGTTCGCGTAGTCGATCGACTCGCGGACGAACTCGCCCGCATCGCCGATGTAGAGATCCCCGGTCACACGATCGATCCAGAACCGCCACGGGTTTCGAAGGCCGTACGCCCAGATCTCGTCCCTCCCTGGCGCACCGACGAACGGATTCGATTTGGGTATGCGGTACGGCTTTGCTCTGCCAGTCGTCGGGTCGATGCGAAGGATCGTGCCGTTGAGATCGTCGAGTTGCTGTGCGCGCATCGGGTTGTAGTTTCGACCGAGGCCACCGTCGCCGACGCTCGCGTACAGGAAACCGTCCGGTCCGAACTGGAGCATCCCGCCGTAGTGGTCGCCCCTCGCTGGCTCGACCCGGAGGATCAGGCGGCGGCTTGCGGGATCTGCGCGGTTTGGATTCTTCCGTGAGCGGCGGAACTGCTCGATGTGGACGGTCTCGTCGAGGCCACTGAAAAGCGCGTAGAAGAGCCCGCTGTCCTCATAGTCGGGAGCGAACACGATCGACAGGAGGCCTTGCTCTCCTCCTGCAGAAGCGACGCTGTCGGAGAGATCAAGAAACGGCACGTCTCGGAGCTTCCCGTTCAAGATCACGCGGATCCGGCCGACCTTCTCCGCCACGAACAGCCGCGTGCGGTTGCCCGGAGCTGCTGCGAGCTGTACGAGTCCCGCTCCGACGTTTGCGACCCGGGTCAGCTTCACGCCGTGTTCCTTGACGAAGAGGGTGCCGGAGACTCCCAGCCGTGGCACGGAGATTCGCACCGATCCCGACCTGCGCAGGTTGACGCGCAGGCGGGTTCGGCCGCCCGGTGCTACCGAACGGCTGATGGGGCCACCGACCCTGATCACGATCTGCCGGTCGGTTCGGTTGACGGCGATGATCTGAACGGGCCCAGCCGGGACGGCGGAGCGAGAGAGATGGAATCCGTCATCCCGCACCGCGATTGTGACTCGAGTTGTTGCCTGGGAAGCGGCCTTCTCGCGGGGAGCGGCTTGCGCTCGCTCGGTTGCGCCAATCGTCAGGGCGAGAGCCACGGCGACGGTCAGGATGAAAGCGCCACGACTCCGCTTCACGAGGACGAACTTCTCAGGTGAATCCCCGCTCGACTCCGAATACGATGCCGAGGAGGGAGGGCGCTTGAACTTCGGTCCAACACGGCAGGCCTCGATCTTTCTCGCCGGACTTCGGGGCGAGAAGCCCTCGGTGAGGATCGAGCCGGGGCGGCTCGAGCGTCAGGCGCGAAAGGCGATGTCTCAAGAGGCCTTCGCCTACGTGGCCGGAGGTGCCGGCACAGAGACCACCATTGCTGCAAACCGGGCTGCATTCGATCGCTGGCGGATCGTTCCTCGCATGCTACGCGACGTTCAAGAACGCGATCTCTCGATTGAGCTCTTCGGACGGCGATTTCCAACGCCGCTCCTGGTTGCCCCGATCGGCGTTCTCGAACTCGTGCACCAGGGCGCTGATCTCGCGGTTGCCAGAGGCGCAGCCGACGCGGAAATCCCGGTGGTCTTCTCGAACCAGGCCTCCATCCCGATGGAGCGGTGTGCGAAGGCGATGGGGGACACTCGGTGGTGGTTCCAGCTCTATTGGAGCAAGTCGGACGAGCTGGCGGAGAGCTTTGTGCGTCGGGCGGAGGCGGCCGGGGCGAGCGCGATCGTGCTCACACTCGACACGACGATGCTTGCCTGGCGGCCGCGCGATCTCGAGCTCGCGTACCTGCCGTTCCTCCGTGCGAAAGGCATCGCCCAGTACACGAGCGACCCGGTGTTCCAGCGTCTAGTCAAGGAATCCGGGGCCCAGGAGTCGCCTGACTCGGGTCGCGTCAACGTCGCGGCGCTCCGCACCTTCGTTGACTTGACTCGCTCGTATCCGGGGAGGTTCTCTGACAACGCCCGCTCGCACGAGCCGCGCGCGGCCGTCAAGCTGTTCAGCGAGATCTTCTCGCGACCGTCCTTGAGCTGGGAGGACCTTCCGAGGCTCAGGGAGTGGACGACCCTTCCGATTTTGCTGAAGGGGATCCTTCACCCCCAGGACGCGAGCAAAGCACTCGAGGCACAGGTCGATGGGATCATCGTCTCGAATCACGGTGGCCGCCAGGTCGATGGATCGACCGCCTCACTTGATGCGCTGCCGGAAGTCGTGGCCGTCGTCGACGGAAGAGTTCCGGTGTTGTTCGACGGCGGAATCCGGACCGGGGCAGACGTCGTCAAGGCGGTCGCGCTCGGCGCAACGGCCGTTCTGGTCGGGCGCCCGTACGCCTATGGACTGGCAGTCGCGGGAAGGCGTGGCGTGCGGGAGGTGCTCGAGAATCTGACGGCCGAGCTCGATCTGACGCTCGGCCTCGCTGGTTGCGCCTCCCTGGGAGACGTGACTCCGGAGTCGCTTGCCCCCACGCCGACGTAAGTCCGCGCCTCCGTTCGCTCCGATGAGCAGTTCGCACTGGGAAGTTGGCGCAACGGCCCTTCTCGTCGACGAGCTCGAGTCTCGCGCGAACGAGGCCACCCAGCTCCACTGGAGTCGTATCTCAAGGGAGCGGCTGTGTTCCGCGGCGTGCCTGCGGCGGGAGTTCGACGTGCCT
>CAYTCZ010000040.1:4945-29679 GCA_964436315.1 uncultured Gaiellales bacterium
CAGTGGGTCCTTCGCGAGCTCTCGAAAGCAGAGCGGAGATCGTGGCGGAGTTCGTCGAGGAACATCCGACACTTTCGACCGAAGCACGTCGCATGGCGACGGCTCGTCTCCGGCCGAGGCCATACCGGCGCCGGTAATCGAGCCCGCTAGGCCTCTCTCGGGGTGAGAACGACGACCGGGATCTCCCGGCCGGCCCTCGCTTGATACTTCTCGAAGTTCGAGTACAGATCGACGAGCAGCGTCCAGAGACGCTCGCGCTCCTCGGGGCTGGCCGTCGCGGCGCTTGCGTCGAATGTCCGATCCTTCACTTGGACGGTGACTGCCGGTTCTGCGGTGAGGTTCAAATACCAGGCCGGGTGTTGCGGAGAACCGGCGGCTGAGCCGGCCAGCACGAGCCGACCGTCGTCGGTGAGGTAGCCAAGGGGAACCGTGCGTTGCTTTCCGGTCTTTCGTCCGGTCGTCGTCAACAGCAGAAGGGGCAGTCCACCGACTTTTCCGAACAGCCGGCCGTTCGTGCCGCGGTAGATCGCCGCGTGCATGCCGACCACCGCGTTCCAGATCTTGTTCGCCATGACCCCCTCGGACGCATCGTTGCACACTGTTTCATTAGGTCGGCTGTGACCGCACGGAACCTGGCGTGATTCAATCCGCGTGTGGAGGGGTCGCCGAGTCCGCTCCCGCTTCGAACGAAGCTGCTCTACTCGTCGAGCAGCCTCGGGGGTGAGGCGCTCGGCCAGAGCCGGGGCCTTTGGCTCCTCTTCTACTACGCGCCGCCCGACGACGCGGATATCCCCCAGCTCCTTCCACTCGTCGTCGTCGGAGCGATTCTGACCGTTGGACGACTCATCGAAGCGCTCGACGACGCCCTGATCGGCTGGTGGAGCGATCGCACCCAGTCGCGTCTTGGGCGTCGACTCCCCTTCATTCTCGGGGCAACACCGCTCTGGGCTCTGTTCGGCTTTCTGCTGTTCACTCCTCCCGAGAACGCCGAGACCTACCAGATCGCGATCTACGTCTTCATCGTTTTTGAACTCTTCCACCTCTTCGGGACGCTCAGCGGCGGGCCCTACGAAGCTCTCCTGCCGGAGATAGCCAAAACGAACCAAGAGCGGGTAACCGTGGTCGGGATCAAGGTCTACTTCGGAGCGGCCGGCGGTGCGGTGGGGCTCGTGCTCAGCGGTTTGATCATTGACAACGTCAGCTTCCAGGCGATGGCTTTGGTCATGGCTTCGCTCGCGCTCGCGTTTCGGTATCTGGGGATGATCGGTGTGTGGAGTCGCGCGAAGGAGAGCAAGGAGCCTGCGCGGATCTCGTTCAAGACCGCGATGCGGACCACGTTCTCGAACCGGGCGTTCCTCTACTTCTTGCCGAGCTTCGTCCTCTTCCAGATCGGACTCCAGATGCTGCTCGGCGATCTCCCCTTCTATGTGAACGCCGTGTTGGGCGTGGAGGAGGAGGGAACCTGGGTCGCCATTCTGACGGCGATCACGATTGCTGTTGTCGTCGTCACCATCACCGTCTACATGCGGTATGGCCTTGGCCGGATTGCCAAGCGCGTTGCCTTTGGCCGATCGATGCTCGGAGCGGCCGTGTTGTTCCCACTGCTCTTCTTCGCGGGGTTCATTCCGGGCATTCCGGCGGAGCTCCAGATCGTCGTTCTCATGGCCGTGATCGGTGTCCCCGTTGCCGGTGTCTTTCTGTTTCCCGCCGCGCTGACGGCCGATATCGTCGACTTTGACAGCACTCAGACCGGGCTCCGTCGCGAGGCGACGTACTTCGGCTCCCAGAACTTCGTCGAGAAGACGGCGACGTCACTCGCGCCTCTGTTTCTGACCCTCGTCCTGCTCGCCGGCAACACAACGGAGGACACGCTCGGCGTGCGGCTGGTGGGTCCAATCGCCGGGCTGATCGTCTTGACGGGCTACCTGATCTTCCGCAACTACGATCTGCCCGACGAAGTGCCTGTGGAACCCGCTCCGGCAGTGTCTGGGTCGAGATCGTAGAATCGAAGAAGCTCAACGTCAGATACGTCGGGGGACAGTGACTGAGCGTCCTCAGCGGTCGAAGGCGTCGAGGCGTGCAGATCGGGCGACCCTCGTCGCGTACCACGAAGGACAGCGCGAATGACTGGCAGGAGCGCCGTCGAGATTCGGGTTCTCGCCGATGTCCACGAGCAGCAAAGTGGGATACCCGACCTGCTCGAGGGTCTCGGGGTACAGGTGGAAATCGCTGCGCTTCCTGCGGGCGACTATGCGGTCGGCGCAGATACGCTTGTTGAGCGGAAGCGCGTGCTCGATCTTCATTCTGCAGTCACGAAGGGCCGCTGGTGGCCTCAGCTCGGGAAGCTGCGTGCTGCGGCGACCTTTCCTTACCTGCTCGTTGAAGGTACTGACTTGGATCGCGGCCCTCTACATGCAAACGCGATTCGTGGTGTCTGCCTGGCAGTTATCGACCAAGGTGTTGCGCTGCTTCGAACTGATCATCAGCGTGACTCCGCTCGCTGGATACATAGGTTGGCAGTGCGATGCCAGCGGATCGAGTTGCCTGCCGACCGGCCTCCGTATGCGCAGCTTCCGAAAGTTCGGTCTGGAACCGAGGCCGCGGAAGCGCTCCTCGCAGCGGTGCCGGGCATCTCCACGACACTGGCCCGGGCGCTCCTCGAGCGGTTTGGCACGGTTGCGGACGTCGTCTCTGCAGCACCTGAGGAGTGGATGAAGGTCCCGGGAATCGGGCCAGAACGCGTTCGCACGCTGGAGGACACCCTCCGTTCTCGTAGCTAGATTTGGTGGCCGTGCTGGCCGCCCATAGCCGTCTCCGCGTCGCCGCGTTGGCCGCAACCGCGCTCGTGCTCCCGCTGGCGCCTGCATGCGGTGGTGGCGGAGACACCACGAACACTGGCGCCGAGGCCGTTCAAACGACGCCCTCTGAACCAGCGCCCATTGAGGAACCCGCACCCGCCGAAGAACCGGTTCCCGGGGAGGAACCTAAGGCCGCGGAGCCGGAGCCGGCGCCTACCGAACCGCCCGAAGCGGAAGCTCCGTCCGAGTCTGAAGAAAGCGCTGCCCAGGAATTCACCACCCCCACCGGGGTCGCCTGCACAACCCGCGAGCCGGACATGGAGGGCGACCGCCCGACGTTCACGGAGCCTCCGGAGTTCGAGCTCGAAGACGGGGTGACTTACACAGCCATACTCGAAACCTCGTGCGGCACGATCGTCCTCGAACTGGACGCGGAAGCCGCGCCGATCACGACGAACAACTTCGTCGTCCTGAGTCGATCAGGGTTCTACGACGGGATCACGTTTCACCGGGCGGTCCCGGATTTCGTGATCCAGGGTGGCGACCCGCTGGGGAACGGGTTCGGCGGTCCCGGCTACGAATTCGAGGACGAGCTTCCGACCGACGGCTACGCGCTCGGCGATCTCGCGATGGCCAACGCCGGCGCGAACACCAACGGCTCACAGTTCTTCATCGTCACTGGAGATGCGAGCGCGTTGCCCAATGACTTCTCGAAGTTCGGGGCTGTCGTCGAGGGTCTAGATATCGCGCAGGCGATCGAGTCTCTCGGTGACCCGGCGACGCAAGCGCCGGTCGCGCCCGTGTACATCTATTCAGTCGAGATCACCGAGTCCTGAGGTGGGTCATACCGGTCGGGCCCGGTCACGAAGTAGGGTTCGGCGAGTGAAGGGCGAGTTCGCGCGGCAACCACTGCTAGTCGCGCGATGACCGCCGTTCTCCTCGGGCTCCTCGCTGGCGCTCTGTTCGGGGCTCTCGGGGTGGCGGCCAGGTGGGCGCTCGCCCGCGGAGCCGATCCTGAAGTTGGAGCGCTCGTTTCCACGGGGGCCGGGACGCTGGTCTCCCTCGTGCTCATGCTCGCCACCGGTCTCGAAATCGGCGATTGGGGGATCGCGGAGCTCTGGCCGTTCCTCGTCCTGGGGATGGCCGTACCAGGAGCTTCGTCGGTGCTCTTCATCCAGGCAGTTCGGGCGATCGGCCCCTCGCGGGCAGTGGTTCTCATCGGGATGGCGCCGCTGATCTCGGTCGTCGCCGCAATCATCTTCCTGGCTGAGAGACCGAGCGCCCCGCTGATCGTCGGCACCATTCTCGTCGTACTCGCCGGTCTCTTCTTTGCGGGCGAGCGCCTCAGGCCCGAAGGGTTTCGCGCGATCGGCATCGTGCTGGCGATTAGCTGCGCGTTGCTGTTCGCCGGTCGTGACAACATTGTCCGCTGGGTTTCTACCGGCGAAGATGTGCCGCCACTCGTGGCTGCAACGGCCTCCCTCGCCGCCGGCACTCTCTTCATCTTGCTGTACTTGCTGATCGCGCGGCGGAAGCGACTCGCCACCGAATCGAAACGCGTTCTCCTGGCGTTCGTCCCTGCCGGGATCCTCCTAGGCCTGGCCTACGACGCCCTCATAGCCGCGTTCGACCACGGACGAGTCAGCGTCGTGGCTCCATTGAACGCCACTCAGGCGCTTTGGGCGGTCGTGTTCGCAGCGCTCCTAATCGGAGCGAGCGAAGCTCTCAGCCGACAACTCGTGATCGCCGCCCTGCTGGTGGTTGCCGGTAGCGCCCTGATCGGGGCGTTCCGCTGAGGACGAGTCTGATCCGGTCAAATCGGAGCTTCCTTGATTTCGGCTGCCCGTGGAGTGGGCTTGCTGGAGCGTCGCTAGGGCCCGGCGGAGGGCGGCTCCGCCGCCCGGGAGCGCGCCCGTCCAGCGAGGCCAGAGGCGAGCGGCCCGCGTTCCGGGACAAAAGCGCGGGCCGCTCTTAGGCGCGCTCACGAAGAGGGCTCTGCGGCAAGCCCTCGCCGCGGAATCTGCACGCCGCTCTCTAACTCTGCCTCTCACAGTTGGCGACTCCGTCCCCATCCGAGCGGCGTGGGCACAACTTGCGGGTAGCCGTGCTGACTACTGGGTGATCGCTCGCACGAGCATCCAGCCGAGGATCCCTACTCCGACGACCGCGAGTATCAGCAGTGCGTCAGGAGTTGCGGCGAGCCAGTCAACCCAAGCGTCAAACCGATCCGCTCCGGCGGCGAGCCAGTCCTCCATATCACGCACTCTGGATCAGGATGGCCCTCGGGTCATCCGTCCTTCGACGTGGTCAGGCTTCGATGAAGGTCGCGTTCAGTTAGACCGTCGCCGCTAACCATCGTCGGGGCGATTTCTCGTTCCGCGATCGCGGCACCAGCCGAACGGGCGGGCCTCGCTACTGAGAAGGCAGACGTCGCACCGCGACTTACGAATCACGGTGTGACGGATGCGTCCCCGCGCTGCCGTTCGGTTGTCGATTCTCCTCGGTATCGCTGCCTTGTCGCTCGGTTTTTCCACGTCGGCCGGTGCGGCGAGCTCGACGCAGAACGAGCTGACTGTGCTTCAGGCAGTCAACAAGGCGAGGGCCGCTCACGGTCTTCGCCCGCTCATCCTGAGTCCGTGGATCCAAGGCCGCACGCGCGAGTATGCGAGAACGCTCATCCGCCGCGACGTCTTCACTCATTCGAATGTCCCACCGGGCATCGGCGAGGTTCTTGCCTGGGGTACCAAGGCGAGGATGACGCCTCGCAAGATCGCACAGAAGTGGCTGAACAGCCCGTCGCATCGGGCCCTTCTCCTGCACCCGAAGGCTCGGAAAGCCGCATTCGGGCTCTGGGGTGGGAAGTTCAAGCGCCACAACGGCGTTCGCATGGCCGTGGGCCGTGTCTCGATTGCCGGTTAGCGCTCAGCGATACGTGGCTGCCTGAACGGACGATCGAGCTCCGATACGATCCTCACGCGGTCGCCGCGACCAGCGGAGACCGTCCTACACGAGTGAGGAGGGGCCCGCTATGCCAGTCGTCGAGGAATCCATCACGATCTCAAAACCGCGATCCGAGGTCTTCGCCTTCGCCTCGGATCCGGACAACGTTCCGCTCTATAGCTCGAATCTTGCCGAGTTCGAGAAGACCTCAGAGGGTCCGGTTGGCAAGGGTACGACGTACCGGGGAGTGGCCAAGGTCGCCGGACGATCGCTGCACTGGACGTCGGAGATCGTTGAGTTTGAAGAAGGACGCCGGGTAGTGAACAAGAGCATCGAGTCGCCGATGGCCTGGCAGATCGAAATGACATATGAAGACGAAGGGGGTGGAACCCGAGTGCAGTGGCGACAGGAGACCGATAGCTTCGGCGGGTTCTTCGGAAAGCTCTCTGATCCACTGGTGACGCGCATGTACGCGAAAGACGTGCGGTCGAACCTCGAGAAGCTCAAGGATCTGCTCGAGGGCTAGCTCACCGCCTCTTCGGGCCCTTGCGGGCCCTCCGTAGTTCTCCGTAACTGAATAGGTGGCACCGCCGATGACCGGTTGAGCCTCGCGAGGCACCCTCGCGGTGATGTGCCTCGGTGCGATCGGAGAAGTGAAGCGCGTCTGGCGTGAGAACGGACTCGAGATGGGCCTCGTGTCGATCGAGGGCCGTGAGTCCACCGTTTGCCTCGCCTGTACACCTGAGGCCGGACAGGGATCGGTGGTGCTCGTCCACTCCGGCTTCGCCGTCGAGGTGCTGGCCGTCGCCGACTCGGCGAGGCTGAACGAGCTCTGGCTCGAGGCTGCGGCTCACGCCTCGGACGAGGAGTAGCCGTGGAATTTCCCGGGCATCGAAACGCCGCCGTTCTCTCGAGCACTCGCGCTCGGGGGATTGCGATCGCGTTTGGTACCGCGTTCGTGAGCGGAGTCGCCGTCTTCGTCAACGGCTACGCGGTGAAGCACTTCGACAGCGCGACGACGTACACGACCGCGAAGAACGCCGTCACCGCCGTCCTGCTCGCTGCCTTTGCCGTGTCGTTGATCTCGGCGCGGCCGCCGAAACAGGCGACCGAGCGTCTGCCGCGATCGCGGGCTCGGTGGGCCGGGCTCGTCGTCGTCGGAATCATCGGCGGCAGCGTTCCGTTTGTTCTCTTTTTCGAAGGCCTGGCGCGCGCCTCTTCGACCCAGGCTGCCTTCATCCACAAGACCCTGATCATCTGGGTTGTATTGCTCGCGGTTCCGTTTCTTCGCGAGCGACTTACTCCGATTCATCTGGCGGCGATCGGGTTGCTCCTTTTCGGTCAGGTCTCTCTCGTCGGCAGCTTCGGCACCGTGACGTTTGGGGTGGGCGAGCTCATGATCTTCCTCGCCACGCTCTGTTGGGCTGTGGAGGTCATCGTTGTCAAGCGGCTGCTCCGCGTCCATTGGTCGCCCGTTCTCGCGGTCGGACGGATGGGAGTCGGCGTTGCGATCCTCCTCACGTATCTGGTGCTGTCGGGTCGCGGCGATGCGCTTCTCGGGCTCTCGACTGACCAGTGGTCGTGGGCGCTCCTGACCGGCCTGATCCTCACCGCGTACGTCTCGACCTGGTACGCGGCGCTCGCCCGCGCGCCGGCTATCGATGTCACTGCTGTGCTGGTTCTCGGGGCGGTCATTACTGCGCTCCTGAATCGCGGCTTCAAAGGTGTACCGGTGGATGCCGTTGGCCTCGCGTTCATCGTCGCCGGCGTGGTTCTGATCGGACTGATGGCATTTCGGCGAGCGGCTCTTCATGAGGAGCGCCGATGACACCGGGCCCGCTGCTCTTTGCGCGTTACGCCTATCCGCCGAACGCCCTGGGCTACTGCGGGAGCGATGCGGCCGACACACTGCTCGAGTACGGGGCCGCCGGTTCGTCTGACGGCGGACTGGTCGAGTTGGCGCGGAGCTTCGAGGGCGCGATGCCTTACCTCGAGCTGATTGCCTCGGCCAGTTCCTATCCGGATCCCCTCAGCGCTCCGGTTGTCGACGCGTATTGGGTCGGCAACGCGCTCCTCGAGCACGTTGACATGGCGCGATTCGGCTCTCATCTCGAGGAGCGTTTCCGTGATCGAGTCGGTCGCCGATGGGGCCGTGCGTTGGACGCGGTCGCCGCGGGCGGTCTTCCGCACCACAACTTCCATGTCTTCTGCGTCTACCCGTGGGTCGGTCTTCTGCGTGAAGGGGCGGTGGAGCATCCGCTCCACGTCCTCGAGCAGTGTCGGATCCGCTGGGGAAGAGTCGAATCCGTGAACGGAGACACCGCCGTTGTCCGCTCCAAGCCGCTCGAATGGGCTGGGGAGATCCTCCGTCTCGGCCCCGAACGGCCTGAGCCTGTGACGGTGCGGACCGATGGACGTGGATTCATCGGCCGACTCGCGCCGGGCGAGCGGGTCTCGATCCACTGGGGGTGGATCTGCGATCGACTCACGAGCGCTCAGTGTGCGCAGCTGTCTTTCTATACCGACGCGATCCTCTCGGCGGTCAATAAATCGGAGCTTGCGAGAGCGCTCGATGGCTGATCAACCGACTCTTGCAATCGGCCTCGCCGTTGTGCTTCCTGCCGACGGCCTCGACGATCTGATCGCGGCCCTACGGACGAAGGGCCATCGCGTTGTTGGACCGGTTGTCCGAGACGGCGTGATCGTGATCGATGACATCGAATCGGCCGCGTCACTCCCGATCGGGTACACCGATCACCAGGAGGGCGGAAGCTATCGCCTCGCGCAGCGGGGAGACGCGGCGTACTTCGGCTATGCGGTCGGCCCTCATTCGTGGAAGAAGGAGCTGTTGCCGTCAATCCTGCGTCTCTGGCGGGCGGTTCGACACGATCGCGGCGCTCCCGAGATCCATGAGGATGAGGACGAGATGACGCCGACCGCGTTCCTCGGCGTTCGTCCTTGCGACCTCCGAGCGATTCAGATTCAGGATCGCGTCCTTCTAGAAGGGCGCTACGTCGACAGCGATTACGCCGAACGACGATCGAACGCGTTCATCGTGGCCGTGAACTGCGGAGAGCCGGGCGCCACCTGCTTCTGCGTCTCGATGGGAAGCGGCCCCGCTGCCGACTCCGGGTTTGACCTCGCACTGACCGAGATCCTGGACGGAGAGCATCGGTTCCTCGTTCAAGTCGGGTCTGATTCAGGAGCCGACCTGCTCGAGGGGCTTGCGTGGCGAGAAGCGACTGACGCGGATCTCCGCGCTGCCGCGGACGTCACACAGCGAGCGACAGCACGCATGGGGCGCGAGCTCGACACCGAGGGAATCAAGGAGCTGCTCTACGGGAATCTGGAGCACCCGAGGTGGGACCAGGTGGCTGATCGCTGCCTCACCTGCGCGAACTGCACGATGGTCTGTCCCACCTGTTTCTGCACCTCGATCGAAGACTCGAACGACCTCGCCGGGCTCGCGACCGATCGTGTGCGCAAGTGGGACTCGTGCTTCTCGGTCGATTATGCGTACGTCCATGGAGGGAGCATTCGACCCAGCGCCAAGTCTCGCTATCGGCAGTGGCTCACGCATAAGCTGGCGACCTGGCACGACCAGTTTGGGAGTTCCGGCTGCGTCGGCTGCGGCCGCTGCATCACATGGTGTCCGGTCGCGATCGATCTCACCGAGGAGGTTGCCGCGATTCGCGCGAGCGACGAAAGGGAGGACGATGGCTGATCTCGAGCAATTTATCGTCGACTCGGCTGTATTTGCGGGTATGAGCCAAGTGCAGGTCAGCACGTTGGCCGGAGCGGCCAGCAACGCCCGCTTCCGCGAAGGCGAATACCTCTTCCACGAAGGCGGGCCGGCGGATGTCTTCTATCTCCTTCGAGACGGTGACGTCGCGCTCGAGACGTTCGCACCTCACCAGGGTCCGGTGATCATCGAGACGGTGCATCAGGGTGAGCTTGTCGGCGCGTCGTGGCTCTTTCCGCCGTTCCGATGGCACTTCGACGGCCGCGCGATCGGTGGGGTCAGGGCCGTGGTCTTTGACGGCGTTGCTCTCCGCAGGTTGAGCCAGGAGGACCACCTCTTCGGCTACGAACTGTTGACCCGCTTCGCCGAGCCGCTCATCCAGCGGCTCCAGGCCACGAGGCTCCGACTGCTCGACGTCTATGGTCACGCAGGCGCTCACTCCTGAGGCCGGCGACCCGCGGCCGATGGTTCCCAATCCGTACCGGGTCGTGCAGCGCACGCGCGAGACCGCGGATACGTGGACGATCGGGCTGGAGCCGGTCGAACACGATGGCTTCGCGGCCTTGCCGGGTCAGTTCGCGATGGTCTACGCGTTCGGAATCGGCGAGGTGCCGATTTCGATCAGCGGACTCGCCGGACGACGAGCTCGGCTCGTTCATACGGTCCGCGACGTCGGTGCGGTCACACAAGCGATCTGTGCGAAGACACCGGAGACCGTGCTGGGGATTCGAGGCCCGTTCGGCAGTTCTTGGCCCGTGGGAGAAGCGGGGGAGGGGGTGGACGTTGTTCTCGTCGCAGGCGGCCTCGGGCTCGCTCCGCTTCGGCCGGCTCTGTACGAGATTCTCGACCGTCGTCGAGCCTTCGGGGAGGTCGTGCTCCTCTACGGAGCCCGGACCCCCAACGATCTGCTCTATCGGCCTCAGCTCGACCGGTGGGCTCGGCGACGGGACCTGACCGTCGATGTCACGGTCGACAGCGCACCGGCGTCATGGAGCGGCCGGGTTGGCGTGGTTCCCAAACTCATTGCAGGCGCGACGTTTCGGCCCGAGAGCACACTTGCGCTCGTGTGCGGTCCCGAGGTGATGATGCGCTTCACCGTCGCAGCGCTGCTTGCGCGAGGAGTTGCCGCGACGAACGTTTACGTCTCGCTCGAGCGCAATATGCAGTGCGGGATCGGGCACTGTGGTCACTGTCAATTCGGCCCCACCCTCGTCTGTCGAGACGGGCCGGTCTACAGCTACGCCGAGCTCGAGCCGTTCTTCGGCGTCCGGGAGCTCTGATGGCGAAAGCCAAGCCAAAACTCGCCGTCTGGAAGTTCTCATCGTGCGACGGATGTCAGCTCAGTCTCTTGGATTGCGAAGACGAACTTCTCGCGTTGGCCGGCGAGATCGAGATCGCGTACTTCGTCGAGGCGTCGAGCGCCACTGTGGACGGGCCCTACGACGTCTCGCTCGTCGAAGGATCCATCAGCACGCCCGAGGAGCTTGCTCGGATCCAGGAAGTTCGCAACGCGTCCCGCTTCTTGGTCACGATCGGAGCGTGTGCGACGTCCGGTGGAATCCAGGCGCTCCGGAACTTCGCGGATGTGGACGACTTTCTCTCGGTCGTCTACGCGACGCCCGAATACATCTCGACGCTCGAGACGTCGACCCCGGCCGCCGACCACGTGAAAGTCGACTTTCAGCTGCAGGGTTGCCCGATCGACAAGCACCAGCTTCTCGAGGTAATCACGGCGTTTCTGCACTCGCGCCGGCCCAACATTCCGAGTTACAGCGTGTGCGTGGAATGCAAACGGCGCGGCACGCCGTGCGTGATGGTCGCCCACGGCACACCGTGTCTAGGGCCGGTGACGCAGGCGGGCTGCGGAGCCATTTGCCCCGCCTACAACCGCGGGTGCTACGGCTGCTTCGGCCCAATGGAGACGCCCGATACGGCGTCGCTCGCGGCCTGGTGGCGCAGGCTCGGAGTCAGCGAAGAGAACATCGTTCGCTCGTTCCGGACGTTCAACGCGAACGCGACGGCCTTCAGAGACGAGAGCGTCGCTCATGAGTGAGACTCGAACGATCAGGACCGACTACCTCGCCCGCGTCGAGGGCGAGGGAGCGATGCACGTGAAGCTCGACGGCGATGAGGTTGCTGAGCTCGAGCTGAAGATCTACGAGCCACCGCGATTCTTCGAGGCGTTCCTTCGGGGAAGGGATTTCACGGAGGCCCCCGACATCACCGCCCGCATCTGCGGCATCTGTCCCGTTGCGTACCAGATGAGCGCCGTGCAGGCGATGGAGGACGCATGCGGGGTCGAAATACCGCCGGACATTCGGTTGCTCCGGAGGCTTCTCTACTGCGGCGAGTGGCTTCAGAGCCACGCCCTCCACGTGTATCTCCTGCACGCTCCAGACTTCCTCGGTTACGAGAGTGCCGTACATATGGCCCGCGATCACGCGTCAATTGTCGAACGCGGCCTGCGCATGAAGAAGGTCGGCAACGAACTGATGCGGACGGTCGGCGGTCGGGAGGTGCATCCGATCAACGTTCGGGTCGGAGGCTTCTACCGCGCACCCTCGCGCTCGGAGCTCAACGCGTTGATCCCTCGTCTCGAGGGCGCTCTCGAGGCTGCAGTCGAGACGACGGCCTGGGCCGGGACTCTGGACTTCCCTGAGCTCGAGCCAGACTACGAGTTCGTCTCGCTCGCCGAGCCGGGTGAGTATCCGATCGATCTGGGTCGAATCGTGTCCAACCGCGGGCTCGATATCGCTCCAGGCGAGTGGAATGATCACTTCGTCGAAGAACACGTCGCCCGGTCGAGCGCACTCCATTCGCGCCTCCGCGAGCGCGGCGCCTACCTGGTCGGCCCCCTGGCTCGATACTCCCTTGCGGCCGACCGCCTGTCACCGGTGGCGAGGGAGGCGGCCGCCGCGGCAGGCCTGTCCGGTGTCTGCCGAAATCCGTTCCAGAGCATCGTCGTGCGCAGCGTCGAGATGGTCTACGCCTGTGACGAGGCGCTGCGGATCGTCCAGGGATACGAGCCCCCAGCCGAGCCCTTCATTGACGTCGAGCCGCGTGCTTCTGTCGGTCACGGGTGCACCGAGGCGCCGCGGGGGCTCCTGTACCACCGATACGAGCTCGGCGAGAATGGAACGATCCTCGACGCGCAGATCGTTCCGCCCACGTCACAGAATCAGAAGATGATCGAGGCCGATCTGCTCGGTGTCGTCAGGCGCTACATGTCGCTTCCCGACGAGGAGCTGAAGCTCCGCTGCGAGCAGACGATCCGGAACTACGACCCCTGCATCTCGTGTGCCACCCACTTCTTGGCACTCGAGGTCGAGCGCCAATGAGCGTCACGCCGCGCGTGGTCGTCATCGGCATCGGCAATCGCTGGCGCGCTGACGACGGTGTCGGTCTCGTCGCTGCCGACCGCCTTCGTGGTCGGGTGTCGAGTGACGTCGAGATTTTCGAACAGGACGGCGACGCAATCGCTCTCACCGACGCCGCCGAAGGCGCCGAGGCGCTCCTGCTTGTCGACTCGACGAGCTCCGGCTCGGAGCCCGGCACCATAACCCGGTTTGACGCGAGCGAACGCGGGTTGCAGGAGCGACCCTTCCGATCGTCGACCCACGTGATCGGGCTCGGTGACTCGCTCGAGCTTGCGCGAGCACTAGGGCGGCTACCGCCTCGAGTCATCGTGATCGGGGTCGAAGGAGACGACTTCAGCGTCGGCGAGGGTCTGAGTCCCTCAGTTGAGCAGGCGGTTCCTCGGGTCGTCGAAACGATCGAAGCCGAACTCGGAGCGCTCCATGCATGAAGTCGCGTTGATGAACGATCTGATCTCGAAGATCGAGGCCGTCGCAGATGAGCAAGGCGCCCTGAAGGTCACCAGGATCAGAGTTCGCCTCGGAGCACTGTCGCACTTCACGCCCGAGCACTTCCGAGAACACTTCGAGAACGCTGCCGCGGGCACGGTTGCCGAGGGAGCAGAAGTCGAGGCCGAGCTGTCGAGCGACCTGCTCGCAGACCATGCGCAGGGCGTCCTCCTCGAGAGCATCGAGCTCGAGTCGCAGCTCGTCTGACTACGCCGGTTTGTGAGAACCGACCGCCTTTGGCCATTCGGTTTCTGACTTCGTGGCTCGGTTCGGTTCCGGTTGACGAACGAACGCAGGACGTAGAGTGTCGGGCTGCGTATGGAGTTCCACCAGGGTCGGCTGATCGACCACGTCCACATCCGAGTCGAGGATCTGGCCGCGAGCAGGCGTTTTATGCCGCCGTTCTCGATGCTCTCGGCATTCCGCTCGGCGGTGAGGGGGACGGCTTTTTCTGGGCCGACGAGCTCTTCGTGAAGTGGCTCCCGCCGAGCATAGCCCGGCTCCGCCTCGCTGGACGGGCGAGCTCTCGCGGGGCGAAGCCCCGCTTCGCCCGCCTTAACGACGCTCGCGGCGAGATGCTGCGGCCTCGACCCCTCGCCGTAACCTAAATGTACTGTCGAGTGGTCTTGGCTTTGGCTCTCTTGCGAGCCCCGCTCCAGCAAGCCCGGCGTCGCCGACCGCCTGTTGCCGCTGGCGGCGGGATCCTGCGCTCGCGACCCTTGGCCGTGCCTTGTTGCACTCTGTCCTTCGGGTCGCTCGCTTGCCTCCCTTCCCACCGACGACCCAGAGGCCCGCGGAGGAGCCTCCGCTGTCCCTACGGAACGTCCATGTGCCGCAGCCGATGGACGGCGAGAACGGTGAATCCCACGATCACGATCGCGGCCCCGATGATCCCCCCGCTCAACGAGAGAGCGACGTCAGTGGTGGCGAGCCGACCCTCGTCGAGACCGTGGATGATCGACAGGGTGTACTGACGCACGCTGAGGAAGCGAATGCCGTCGAGGTACGCGGCGAGCGAGGCCTCCCAGACGAAGACGTAAACGAGGCCGAATGCGAGCGCGTGGCGCGAGACCAATCCGCCCCAGGTGAAGATCGCCGCGTATGCGGCCGCACCGATCAGCAGACCCACAGCCGTTGCAGCGGCGCCTCCCACTTCCCCGTCGGTGATGAAGAGGACCGCGAGGAACCCGCTCAAAGCGACCGGGATGCCACCGAGGAGAAGAGGAGCGGTCAGCTTTGGTACCACGATTCGCCATCGAGACAGCGGCTTGAGATACAGGTAGCCGAGCGTCCGATCCTCGAGTTCGTTGCCGAACGCCGATGCGGCGAGGATCAGCATCACCAGTGGCAGGATCGCGGCTGCAATGAGCTGGCTCGTGGTGTCGTCGGCGAACTCGCGGCTCGTCGTCGTCGGATCGGCAGCCTGGTATAGGGCAGCGGCGATGATCGGAATGGCGACCAGCAAAACCATGAGCCAGCTGCGCTTGCTGCTCAGGAGTTGCCGTACGGTCAATCCGAGAACGAGTTGCACCGCTCTATCTCCCCTCCGAGAGATACTCGAAGACGCTCTCGAGCGAGTCGTCGAGCGGCTCGACGCGTCGGAGGCGGACATCGAGGTCTTGAGCGATTCGCGGAAGCGCACGCTGGAGTGCCGTCACATCGCCGCTCCGTACGCGAATGTAGCCGT
This sequence comes from uncultured Gaiellales bacterium, assembly GCA_964436315.1. Taxonomy (GTDB): domain Bacteria; phylum Actinomycetota; class Thermoleophilia; order Gaiellales; family Gaiellaceae; genus CAYTCZ01. Next base: position 19,976 of record CAYTCZ010000040.1, read on the forward strand.
TTTCGTCGACTTCGACCGATTCGACGGCCTCGACCTCGAGGAGGCCGGAGCCGAGTGCGCGGGGATTATCGGAATCGACTCGAACGTGGTACGGACGGTCGTTGAGTTTCTGTCGAATCGCCCGGTAGTCGCCGCTTGCAGCGAGCTTCCCGGCGACCATCAGATGAATGCGCTCTGCGAGTTCTTCGACCTCCTCGAGGATGTGCGAAGAGATCACGATCGTTCGGCCTTCGTCTCCGAGTCGACGGATGACGGCTTGAAGATGAATTCGTTGGCGAGGATCCGTTCCGGACAGAGGCTCGTCGAGGAGAAGCAGCGGCGGATCGTGAACGAGCGTCGCGGCAAGTCTCATGCGTTGGCGCATCCCTCGCGAGTACTCGCTGAGCGGACGGTGCTGAGCGTCCTCGAGGTCCACGATCTTGATCACGCGGTCGACGGTCGCGTCTTGATCTTCGACCCGCTGCAGCCGCGCGTTGAGCTCGACGAAGGCGCGCCCCGTCAGAAACTCGTAGGCGGACTCCTGTTCAGACATGACTCCGAGCCGGCGGTAGAGGTTCGGATTGCCTCGCGGAGACTCTCCAAACACCCTGATCTCGCCCTCCGACGGCGCGGTGAGTCCGGCGATAACCCGGAGCAAAGTGGTCTTTCCCGCTCCGTTTGGCCCGAGTAGTCCGGTGACTCCCGGACCGATCTGGAAGCTGACGTCGTTGACGGCGACCACGCTGCCGAACCACTTGGAGAGGTGATCGACGACGACAGTCGGTCCCGCTCCGTTCCCCCTCATCGCTAGCGCACCCGCCTTTCGTAGCGCCAGAGCAGTCCCGCGAGCATCGCGACGGTGAGCGCCGCGATCCACGCCGCATAGACGCCTCCTGCCAGCGGGGGCTCGACCGGCTCTCCGAATGCCCACTGGACTACGGCGCCGATCGACTGCGGGAAACCGGCGAGCGAGAGGACATCCGCGAGCGTGCCGCTGAAGTTCTCTTCGGCAATTCCGGCAATGGCCGCGCCCACGAAGATCACCACGAGGGTCAGGACCGCCGCGTAGGCACGCCTGGTCGAGAAGGACGCGATGAACATGGACAGGGTTGTGAAGAAGACGGCGATCGCTGTGCCCGCCGCCAGGAATCGCGGCACGAGAGTCCAGTTATCGGCGAGCCAGTCGCCGGTACTCGATGCCTGGAGTGCCTCCCAAATAAAGAGCACGATCTCCGGGACCCACACCGCACCCAGCGCGACGGTGAGAAACCCGAACCATCGCGCAGCCGCGTAGTCGCCTGGCCGGATCGGTCGGATCAAGTAGAGCGTGAGCACTCCCTGTCGTCGATCTGGACAGAGGAGTTCGGGCGAGACAATCGCTGCGAACAGCATGAGGGGAACGATCGCGAACTCGTAGTACTCGGCGAAGGTCGGTATCTCGATCTCGGAGGTATCCCCACCGAGCGACGAGACGAATCCCGAGAGGACAATCAGGATCAACGCCGGGAGCATTGCCACGGCGAGAAGCAAGAAAGGAGCGACCTTTTGACCGAGGCTTCGGCCGATGCCGAGCGTTACCCGGATCCCGTCTCGCCAAATGGCCCGGCGAGCCCGCCACCGTCCTTCCCGTTCTCCCTCGTACGACCGGTAGCCGAGATCGAAGACCTCACCGGCCTCCGAGAACTCCGCCGGGTGTCCCTCCGAGCTCACCGCCGCACCTCTTCCGCGGCGGCTTCTGACTCAACCGGGAGAGCGGCATCGAAGATCTCGGCCAGGGCATGTTGGGTCGGGGACAGACGGTAGAGGAGCGAACCCGACTCGACAATCGCGTCTCGAATCGTGTCGTAGTCCGGTCCGCTTACCGCGTGCAGCGTGACGCGATTTCCATCGACGACCGGTTCGAGCCCGTTCTGCGCCAGGGCCGCGGCGAGCGCATCGGCCCCCTGGACGACTTCGACGAGGAGTGTCTCGGTCTCCTCGGTAAACGACGAGACGGTCCCTGAGCGGAGAATCCGGCCAGATTCCAGAACGATCACCCGATCGCAGGTGCGCTCGACGTCTCCCATCAGGTGCGAGGAGATGAGGATCGAGATGCCGAATTCCCGTCCGATTCGGCGAATCAGTTCGAGCATCTCTTGCCTGCCGATCGGATCGAGGCCGGCGGTCGGTTCGTCGAGCAGTGCGAGCACCGGATCGTGGACGAGGGCCTGGGCGAGTGTCACGCGTTGCTTCATTCCGGTCGAGTAGGTACCCATCGGCCGATACCTCTCCTCGAAGAGGCCAACGTGACGCAGGATGTCGGCCGCCCTCACCCGCGCCGCCGGCCGAGGCAATCCACTCACCTCTGCCATATAGCTGAGGAATTCGGCGGCCGCGACCGAGCTAGGAAGGCAGTCGTGCTCGGGCGCATAGCCGATCCGCGTTCGTACCTCAGGCGAACGACGAACGTCGGTGCCGAGAAATTCGGCGGATCCGCTATCCGGCGTGATCAGACCGAGGAAGAGCTTGAGCGACGTGCTCTTGCCCGCGCCGTTCGAGCCGAGGAGGCCCGTGATGCCCGCCTCGACCTCGAAGCAGACGCCGTCCAGAGCCCGGATAGGCCCATAGGACTTGGTCAGGTCGACGGCGCGAAGGAGCATCTCGCCTCTGGAGGGTAGATCACTGGCTGCGTTTGTCACCGGTCAAGCGGTGCGCTCGGGCCTCTCTAGAAGACGTGACCGACGAACTTCCGTTAGGAACGGGAACTTTTCTCCGTACGGGCCAGTCCTAGAGGCACAAAACGAAGCCGAAGGAGTGGATTCGTGAAGCGACTGATTGGACTACTGATTGCACTCGCAGTCCTCGCCGCGGTGTCTATCACGCAGGCGGTGAGCGGCGGCTCAACACCTATGGAGGAAGAAGATGTGCGTCCGGACGACGGCGCTCCGAGAGCCGACAGAGAGCCGGCCGCGACGCAAGTTTCACTGCGATCGTTCGAGACCTGCGACGACCTGCTCGCGTACGCGAGGCAGCACGCGATGCCCATGGTGAGCCCCTGGGGATTGGACAGTGGGTTCGGGGTTGGACTCCCCATCGACATGGTGGCCGTCGAGGAGATGGCGCCGGCAGCGGAGCCGGCGGTGCGAGCCGACGCGGCAGCAGGTGGAGTCCCCGGAGTCGATTTCTCGAGGACGAACGTCCAGGAAGCCGGCGTTGACGAGCCCGACATCGTCAAGACCGACGGCAAGACTCTGTTTGCGGTCGCACAAGGGCAACTCCGGGCGGTGGACGTCAGCGGCTCGGAGCCGGTCCTGCTGGGTTTGCTCATGCTCGGCGAAGGCTGGAATCATCAGCTTCTCCTCTCGGGCGACCGGCTGCTCGTGATTTCGAACGGAGCCGGGCCGATCGAACCGCTGCCAGTCGAACCGCTCCCGAGCGAAGAGATGGCAATCGCACCCCAGTCGACGTCGACCGAGCTCATGGAGATCGATGTCAGCGATCCCAACGCAATGCGGATCGTTCGAACGCTCTCGCTGGAGGGGGCGTACGTGAACTCGCGCCTGACGGAATCCACCGCGCGAATCGTGATCACGACCACTCCGGCTTTGCCGTTTACCTTCCCCACGGGACCCGAGCCGCTCGCCGAGGGCATCGCGCTGACCCAGAATCGGGCCGTCGTCGCCGGAACGCGAGCAGCCGATTGGCTCCCGAGTTACGTGGTCGAAGAGCGGGAGACAGGCTGGACGAACTCGGGCATGTTGACCAGCTGCGACGAGGTGTCCCATCCAGCCGAGTTCTCGGGTCTCGGGACGCTCACTGTTGTCACCGTCGATCTGGACCGCGGCCTCGATCCGATCGACTCCGACTCGATCATGGGCGCCGGGCAGAACGTCTACGCCTCAACTGAGGGGCTCTACGTCGCCACCGAGCAGTGGGTCGATCCGGCGCGTTCGGCCGACGTCGCGATGCCGGTCGGCGAGGCGAGGACGGCGATTCACAAGTTCGATATCTCCGATCCCTCGGGAACCCGGTACGTCGGGAGCGGCGATGTGACCGGCTACATCCTGAACCAGTGGTCGATGTCGGAGTACGACGGATTCCTGCGGGTGGCGAGTACGACAACGCCGGCATGGTTCGGCGACGTGGCGCTGGAGAGCCAGAGCTTCCTCACCATGCTCGAAGAGCAGGCCGGTGAACTGATCGAGGTAGGACAGGTTGGCGGTCTCGGTCGTGGAGAGCGCATTTTCGGCGTCCGCTTCGTGGACGAGGTCGGCTACGTCGTAACGTTTCGCCAGATCGATCCGCTCTACACCGTCGATCTGTCGAATCCCCGTCGACCAACGGTCGTCGGGGAGCTCAATATCCCGGGATACAGCGCCTACCTCCATCCGCTTGGGAACGGCCTCTTGCTTGGCGTCGGTCAGGATGCAGATCTCGACGGTCGATCCCTCGGCACGCAGGTCTCGGTCTTCGATGTCTCCGACCTTGCGAACCCGGTCCGCATCAGCCGCCAGACGCTCGGCAACGGTTGGTCGGAGGCCGAGTTCGATCACCACGCCTTTCTGTACTGGTCGGCGAATCGCCTGGCTGTGCTACCGGTCGAGAGTTGGAGCAACGACGGAAGCGGTCAGACCTTCGTCGGTGCCGTTGGGATGACCATCGACGCCAGCGGCAATCTGAGCCGTGCCGGCACAGTCACCCATGTCGATGTCTCTCCCGACTACGGCTGGACGCCGCCGATTCGGCGGTCCGTCGTCGTCGGAGACGCGCTGTACACGGTCTCGGAGCTCGGCCTCAAGGCGAGCGATCTCGACACTCTGACCGACCAAGCCTGGATTCCGTTCGTCTAACTCCATGAACCGGGAGAGAAGGGAGCGTGGGGCGCTCGAGCGTGGCTCGGGCGCCCCGTTCGTGTGGCAGGAACCACGGATGTCGGCTCGGGCAGGATGAGGCGGGATCCCGCAGAAGAGTGATGTGCGTCGGGGGACCGGCCCGTACGCTCGCCACTCATGCTGCCTTCGCACCTCGCCTCTCGTCCGCTCGTGGCATCTTCCCGACGCCACCGTCGGGTGACCTGGGTTCTCGTTGCCGCGATGGTCGTCGTACTCACGACGCCAGCAACGGTCCTGGCTGCACCGCAGTCCACGGTTGCCACCGACAGCCTGACCACGTCGGCGACGACGAAGAAAAAGAAGAAGCAGAAGGCCCGGCGTGCCGTTGCGAAGCGTGCTTTCGTGGTCGGGGATTCGCTCGGAGTCGGGACGGCTCCATACCTTCGGGCTGAACTGGCCCGGTGGAAGCTCATCCAGACCCATGCGATCAGTCGCCACGCACCAGATGGTGTCGAGATCCTCCGAGCTCGGAAAGCGACAGGGAAGCGATACGGGCCGATCGTCGTCATGCAGCTCGGGACGAACGACGACCCCCGGTACGTCTCGAGTTTTCGATCGAACGTGAAGTCCGTATTGGCGGTCGCGGGAACCAAGCGATGCGTTATCTGGGTCAACGTCGTCCGCCCCATGGTGGTGGGAACGACCTACGACGGCTACAACGCGGCCCTCGTACAGCTCGCCGCGAAACGGGCGAATCTCCGAGTCCTCGACTGGGTTTCTTTGGTGAGCGCCAATCCGGGTTGGCTCTCGACCGATGGTGTGCACGTCAATGGCGCAGGCTACGAAGGGCGCGCGGCCGCACTGGCGCGCGAGATCAAGGGCTGCCGGCAGTACCTGCGAACGGCCTAGGACTGTTCGTTCGGTAGGCCGATCTCGGCTCGCTCCACTCCAATCGTCGGCGCGTCTGCGCGCACCGTCGCGAGTGGGGCCTTCCTGCAGGGCCATCTCAGCTTGGGGAGTTGCAGTCAGACGAGGCCGGCGGCCCCCCGCCCCAAGGGGGATCATCGCATGACGAATCACACGCAGGGCAAACGGAACGTGCCGAGTGCGCAGCCGAAGGATGTCAGTGTCCGGGACTCGTCAAGTGGCGCCTATGAGCTGGCGACCGGTCCCGCGGGCGCTTGTCTACGCGCTCTTCTTCTGCTTTTGCTGGCCTACTCGGCCTGCCCGTGGCGGAGTGAAGTTGTGCTCGCCGGGACTGCACCGAACAGCGTCCTCGCTCGGCTCGCCGAGGATCTGGACGTGGCGATAGCACTGGATTCCTTCCTTCACTTCCGGGCAGCGATAGATGCGTGGCATTGATGCTCCTCGTTCTCGGAGGGGTTGGCTCGCCTTCATATCGGCAGTGGCTGCCTCTGACCTAAGCCCGCCCGCGGAGGGCTCGGGGTGCCTCGAACAGGGGGTTTTTCGCTCTAGGCTTCCCGGGTTTTGTGACGCTTCGCTCGGGAGAGGCGGGCCGCGAAGATGAGAATCGAACCAGTGAGCAAAGAAGAGATGACTCACGAATCGGCAGAGCTTGCTCAGGAAATCGAGTCAGAGCTCCGTGCAGTGGGAACGCAGCAGCGTGCCGGGGGTTCGAAGCGCTACTTGAAGAGCGAGCTCGAGTTTCTTGGCGCGACGGTCCCGCAAGTCCGCGAGGCGGCGCGGCAGGCGCTCAGCCGCGGCGAGCCGAGTCGTGATCAGAGCGTCGCGCTCGCGGTGGCCCTGTGGAGCGTTCCGATCTTCGAGCGGCGACTGGCGGCGGTTGAGATTTTGCGAGATTCCGTTGAGAACCTCGTCTTGGAGGATTTGTCCCTCGTCGAGAGTTTGATCAGAGACGCTCGGACTTGGGCACTGGTCGACCCGCTCGCAATCTCCGTCGCCGGCCCGGTCTGCGAGCGATTTCCAGAGCTTGCCGGAGTTCTCGATCGTTGGGCCTGTGACGACGACTTTTGGGTGCGGCGATCGGCGATGCTCGCGTTGCTCCCAGGTCTTCGTCGCGGGGAGGGTGACTGGCGGCGGTTCACGCGTTACGCCGACGAGATGCTGGAGGAGCGAGAGTTCTTCATTCGCAAGGCGATCGGTTGGATCCTTCGCGAGACCGGCAGGCTTCGACCGGAGCTAGTGTACGAGTGGTTGCGACCTCGCGCCGCGCGCGCCTCCGGAGTCACGATGCGTGAGGCGGTGAAGCCTCTACCGTCCGAGCAGGGCGAGGAGTTGATGCGCACGTATCGGGAACGCTGAAGCCCGATTTGTCGGGAAGGGCTGGACCGGGCTGCCGGCGGCGGGTGGAATTGTTCCTGACTTGATTCAGCTCGATGGGAAACCGTCTGCATCGGTGTGATTGAGTCCCCCTTGGGGCCGGGGGGAGCCAACTCGTGTGCTGTGCCCTTCGCCCGAACTCGCGGAGAGCTTTGGGAGCCGCGCAGGTCGGGGGCACCGCCCGACGTGAACCAAACCGCCGTGAGCTCAGTTGCCTCGTCCGTGGCGTGAATGGGAGGTCAACGAGCTTGCCTGGCTCCTCCTTCCCCGACGGCGCGCGACCTTCTTCGCGCCAGTTCGTTTTCCACGCCGGCGCCCTGTCGCTGTGCGGACCTGTGATTCCAAGCCCGCGATGACAAGGTCGAGGCCACTCTCAAAGGTTTCTTCCACGTCTCGGCGCTTCGCTAGGGCGGGCGTTGCTTCGACGAGCGACGGAAAGCGGCGCGGTGAGAGACCCTCGAGTACCCCACGGAAACGCCGCTCGGCTTCTTCTCGAGCCTCGGGATCGGCGTCCCGTGCATGACCCGCGGGTGGTACTGCTTCGAGCAGCGTCAAGGCGAGCGTGAGACGGGCAAACTGCTCGTACAGTCGAACGGCATCGGCCGGTGATACGCCGGCATCGAGGAATGCGCCAATGATCTCTTCGGCCAGGAACCGGGCGTTCTCGCTGAAGAGAAGCGGCCGTGACGAGTACAGAGGCGCTGTCCCGGGATGCTCGACGAGGACCGTCCTGGCCCCATGGGCTACTCGGCGAAGGAAATCCTTCCAGGGAGCGCGTTCCTCCGGTATCGGGATGAGACCGAGCACATGGTCGGCCATCGCATCGAGGAGATCATCCTTCGACTCGACGTACCGGTACAACGCGACGGGAGTCACGCCGAGTTCGTTGCCGACGCGACGTAGGGTGAGAGCGTCGAGCCCCTCATCGTCGGCGATCGTGAGCGCGGTCTCGATCACCTTCCGACGGTTGAGGCTGTCGCGGCGCCGGTCCGGCTGCGCGGCGAGCTCGACGAAAGTGAAGAGCCCGGATGGCGTGATGCCGAGTTCTGAGGCGATTCGCGAGAAGCTGACCGCTTCGATGCCCTCGGCATCGGCGATCGAGTGCACCGCTCCGAGCAGAGCTTCAGGACTCAGATCGGCTGCGGCCTGGTTCTTTCCGTGCGTCATCAGTCGGTAGAAGATCGCTACGTCGAATAACTAGTTTACAAAAGTAATTAAGCAAGAGTAAACAATAATAGTTTATAGTAGTAATCCACGGCGCACGGGAGATCACCAACCGGCGTCGAGGCTTCAGAGCTCTCACCTCACCTCGAGGTGGGATAGGGGCGTCGGGGTTTACCTCCTTCGGTCATGTCGCGTCGCACCCCGACGCTCCGCCTCTTCTTCTTCAGCGATCCGCAGTCAGGGTTCGAGTCCCGGGCTGACTGCCCCTTTTGGTTCCGCCGGATCTGGCCCGCGGAAGCTGTGGCGCCAAACGGCTACATGCCCTTCATTTCCTGATGTTGGCGTGAGACGGTCTCGAGCTGCTCGTCGTCCCACTCCTCTTCCTTCTGGAGTGCGAACAGCGAGGTGTAACCGCCGGACCAGTCAGGAGGGACGAGGCACGGGCGCGGGTCATGATGCGCCCAGGTTGCCGCGTTGCCTCGGACGATGGCGCCGCCGTACCTGCTCGGCAGTGGGTTCGCCGTGTAGGTAAACGCATCGGCGGCTGAGTAGACGTTGAGCAGGAGCGGTCGGCCGAGATCTGATTCGTTCCGCTTCGACCCGTGAACTGTGCGACAGTTGTGGACGGTTACCGACCCAGCGGGCCCCAGCAGGTAGACGGCGTCGTCGATTCCGACGCGTGCGACGTCGGCGTCGGAAAGAGAGCCGACCCACTCACCGTCGTCACCGTAGAGGCTGAAGAGGTCGCCATTGTGGCTCCCCGGGACGACGCCGAGCGGTCCCTGTTCCTGGCTGACGTCATCCATGTAGAGGCCGATCGTCAGAGGGCTGTAGTTCGTGTGCGGCCAGTACTGAATGTCCTGATGCCACTTCACCTCCTCGCCACCTTCGGCCCACTTGAAATTGAGCTTGGAGTGGTGGAATTTCACATCGGGCCCGACGAGATCAGCAGCGACGCCAGTGAGCACGGAGTCGGAGGCGAACTCCCAGTACGTCGGGTGCTGTTCAACGGGGCTCGTCAGCCGACGGAGCCGGGGCCGCTCGGCGGTATGGTCGGGCTCGAGGTCGAAGACGGCGTCCGATTTCGAGAGCGACTTACTCTGCTCGACGAAATCCTCCGTCACGTCTCGGAGCCGCTCGAGCCAGTCCTTCGAGACGATCCTCTCGAGGAGGAGGTAGCCGTTCTCGAAGTAGAACTCGCGCTGCTCCTGAGTCAGTACTGTCGGCTTCTGGGAGAGGACTTCCTCTGGAGTCATGACCAAGCCTCCTTCGTCTCCTGAGGTCTCGAGCCCGTACAGCTCGTCTGGGACGATACTTTGCCTGGTCACGAAACGCGACGGCTCGATCCGTGTCGATTTCAAGTTGAGACGCTGTGATCCGTGCTGGACCGCGTCTAGCTACGGGGTGGCCGCGAGCCGATCAGGGGAGCTCGGCCAAGGCGTTGTTGAT
>CAYTCZ010000041.1:0-29429 GCA_964436315.1 uncultured Gaiellales bacterium
TTTTCCTGGTGTCGCCTACTTCGCTTTGAACTCGACGCGCCGGGTGACCTCGTTCCCGTTGATGTCGCTAAATGTCGCCGTCACCACGTAGCGCTTGCCCTTTTTCACGGTAAAGGCTGGGCGGAAAACGACCGTGCCTTCGCGTCCGAGTATCCCGGTCGCGGTCGCGTTCCCCAGGAGGCGCTTTCCTTCTTTCATGCTGTAGTTGATTCCGACCGTCGCGCCCGCCGCGTTCCGCGCCCGAAGTTCCCGCACCGGTACTTCGACTCTTGGGTTCCGTGTGCCGCGCTTGACGACGTACTGTCCATTCCGAGCGTCCACGGCCTTCGCGATCTTGGCGAATCTATTCAGCGAAGGCTTCGGTGCGTTGTTGCCGCGAACAACACCACCCGCGCCTTCCCACTGATTGCCCTGCGTGGGGCTGTCGCGGTAGATGAACCACACGAACATCTGAATCCGCGGGTTGACCTTCGCGATATTGAGCGCTTGCTTTGCAAAGTTCGCCTGCCGTTTGTACGTCAGCCCATCAGAGCGCTCGGGTCGCGTCTGATGTCCATACTCAGTGACCCAGATCGGGATGTTCTTCTTCTTGAACCAGGCGTCGATCGATCGCTCGAACTTCGGCATCTGACTCCAGTTGACGTTCGGCCACTTGACCTTCTGCCGTGGACTGAACTTCACCTTCGTGCTGTACGGATGGTGTGCATACGCGTCGAACTTCACCCGGGGACGCGCTTGCGCGAGAAGCTGAGCAAAGCGTCCCGGAGAGTGGCTGTCCGATACGGCGCCTGGGCTCGGCTTATCGCGCCCTTGCGGAGAGGTCTCGCCGATCGCGACGAGGGCTTCCTTGTTACCCGACTTGATCCCGGCATAGGCCGCGCGGAACATCTTCGCGTACGTCTTCGGAGCGACTGAACGACCCTTCTTGTCGAACTGAGGCGCGAGGAATCGGTTGAGGTTTGGCTCGTTCCAGAGCGAGTAGAACCCAACGAACGGGTATCCCGGGAACAGACCCGAGTACCGCAAGGCGAGCGCCTTCGAGAAGAGCCGGAGGTGCTTGACCTTCCTCGGCGCGACGTTTGGCTCTTTGCCGCCGTTCGCCCATTCGGGCGTCCCCCAGATGGTGATTAGCACCTCGATGCCACGGGCTTCAGCGGCGCGCACGAACTCGTCAACGTCGTCGAGCCGGTAGGCCGGGTCAAACGGATTTCCAGGGTTGCCCGGCTTCGTCGGCGCGACCTGCGACCAATCGACCGTGATGCGGATGATCGAGGTCCCGGTCGCAGCCGCCCGATCAAGGACCGCCACTCGGTCCGGCGCCCACCGGAAGTTCTGATCGTCCTGAAAACCCGTCCACATCCGAGGCGCGGCGGACGCGGCCGTCGGAATGAGAACGGCGGCAAGCGCGCAGAGCACGAGTAGACGACGAAAACGAGTCACGAACCGAACTCCTTTGTACCAAGCGGGCGACGGACTGAGGGTACTTAGCGGTTGCTAGGGACGTTTTAGGTGCCGGCGGGTAAGTTCCTCCTCGACCTGCGCCGGATCGAGGCCCCTCGCCGCCAGCAGCACGTACGAGTGGTACCAGAGGTCCGCGACCTCGGAGATCAGCCGCTCATCGCTTTCCGAGACACCGGCCATCGCGGTCTCGACACCCTCTTCCCCCACCTTTTTCGCGCAGGCGGCGGCGCCGCTGTCGAGTAGCGACGCAGTGTATGACCCCTCCGGCCGATCCGCGGCTCGCTCCGAGACGGTGCGCCAAAGCCACGGTGCGAAGCAGGAGACCGCGCCAGTGTGGCAGGCCGGGCCGTTCGGGCGGACGCGAACGAGTACGGCGTCCCCATCGCAGTCGTCTCGAAGCTCCTCCACCGCCATCGTGTTTCCCGACGTCTCGCCCTTGTGCCAGAGCTTCTGGCGCGATCGGCTGAAGAAGTGCACCTCGCCGGTCTCTCGGGTGAGGCGCAACGCCTCATCGTCCATCCACGCGAGCATGAGGACGCGGCCCGTGCCGGCATCCTGGACGACGGCCGCTCTCAGCTCAGGAAGTTCGGGGGCCACCCCGTACCACCACCCACCTTCGAGCGTAGCGTCAAAAAGCTCGTATGTGTGTCACGCCCAGGATTGAATGTGCCACGTCTTGGTAACAAGACCAGCGCGACCATGGTGCGCGGGCGCGCGCTCCTAGGCTGCATCGCGCACCTCCACACCCATCTCACGGAGTTCCTGTCGCAGGCTCCTGAGACGCGCCGGGTCTTCATGGAGTATCGAAGCAAGGAGTGCCGCCTGTGCGACGTCGAGAGCCTCGGCGACGTGCTCGGCGGATCCAGCCCCGCCAGACGCGATGACGGGGAGCGAAACTGCCTCAGCGACACCAGCGGTTACCTCCATGTCGTACCCATCCTGCGTTCCGTCAGCGTCGATGGAAGTGAGGAGAACCTCTCCCGCCCCACGCCGCTCAGCCTCCCGCGCCCACTCGACCGCCGAACGACCGGTGGGTTGGGTGCCCGCGTGGGAGTACACCTGCCCCGAAGCCGCATCGATCGCGACGACGACTGCCTGAGAGCCGAGTCGTTCGGCCAACTCGGTCAGCAGATCGGGCCTCGCGAGGGCAGCCGAGTTGACCGAGACCTTGTCAGCTCCGGCGCGCAGAAGTGCCTCCGCGTCTTCCACCGTTCTGATTCCACCGCCCACGGTGAAGGGAATCGCAAGCCGATCGGCGACCCGTTCAACGAGGTCGACGAAGTTCGCACGGTCTTCGAGCGTCGCTTTGACATCGAGGTAGACCAGTTCATCCGCGCCTTCGTCCGAGTAGGCCGCCCCGAGAGCTACGGGATCGCCGATGTCCCGAAGACCCTCGAACCGGACGCCCTTCACCACCCGGCCGCCGGCAACATCCAAGCACGGAATCAGGCGCGGGAGAGGCACTGCTCCAAGTACCGCGCACCTGCGGCTCCGCTCTTTTCGGGGTGAAACTGAACACCCACGAACGGGCCATCCTTGGCTTCGGCCACGATCCCTTCCGAATACGCCGTCGCTTTGGCCGTCTCGGTTGCGAACGAGTGTGCGAAATAGAAAGCCGAACCTAGGGTGTCGACCTCGGCCCAGCCGATTCGCGGAACACGCTCCTCGCGGAGCCGGACAACCCTGCCCGGCAGGAGGCCGAGGCATTCGACGCCACCGTCCTCCTCGCTCGTCTCGACTGCGAGCTGAAGGCCGAGACAGATCCCGATGATCGGACCTCCCGCATCGAAGCGCTGCACCAGCGCGTCGTCGAGCCCGCGTCGGCTGAGACCCAACATTGCCGACCGCGCCGAACCGACTCCTGGCAGAACAGCGACATCGGCGGCGCATATCTCCTCGGGACGGTCGGTCGGGCGAACGTCGACTCCCAGCCGCTTGAAACCGATGACGACGGAGCGGACGTTCCCGGCTCCGTACTCGCAAACCGCCACTTTCATTCGCACTGCCTCACACATACGGACCCGCCTCGGTGCATCACAGGCGTCCTTTGGTCGAGGGAACCCCGGCACCTTCGGAACGCACTGCAATCCTCAATGCACGACCGACTGCCTTGAAGCCGGCCTCCGCAACGTGATGGTCGTCCCGTCCAGTCGCGGTGACATGTAGCCCAAGCCGCGCGGCCTGCGACAGGCTCTGCAAGACATGACCCGCAAGGCCTGGGTCGTGCTGGAGCTCGAGCTCACACCATGGTCGGCCACCGAGATCGACCGCGGCTCGGGCGAGCGCATCGTCCATCGGCACGACGGCGTCCCCGTAGCGCGCAATTCCACGACGGTCGCCCAGTGCTTTGTCGAGCGCTTCGCCGAGGGCGAGAGCCGAGTCTTCTGCCGTGTGGTGCCGGCCTGTCTCGAGGTCCCCTACCCCCTCGAGCACGAGATCGAAACCGGCGTGAAAAGCCAGCTGCTCCAGAAGGTGGTCGTAGATCCCTGCTCCGGTGGAGACTCGAACACGACTGGCGCCATCGAGAGCCAGCCGAACCCGAATCTGCGTCTCGGCCGTCGCGCGTAGGTGTCGAACGCGCCTACCCCCGACAGCGGGAACCGGGCTCGGCTTTTCGAGCAACCGAGCGAGTGCCTCCACAAGCAGATCGTCGTCCTCTCGATCACGAACTGAGATCCGCAGGGCGTCCGGAAACGTGCGAACAGCCAGACCCTGGCGAAGGAGTCCGTCTCCAAGACGATCTGCGTCGTCGATCGGCAGGTACAGGAAGTTCGTACACGACGGAGGCGGCTCAAATCCGAGAGCACGGAGTGCACCCGACAACCGCTCGCGCTCCTCCAGCTGAGGGCGAACATCCGGAGGGGACGCGAGCGCTGCTTCGGCAAGGGTGGCCGACAGCGTCGAGATGGGGGCAGGCGACTGGCGTGCGTTCAGTTCGACTGCGATCTCTGTATCGGCAAGCGCGTAGCCGACGCGCGCTCCGGCGAGGCCGAAGGCTTTAGAAAACGTCCGGAGGATGATGACTCCATCGTCGATCAAGTCGGCGGCCGTCTCACCGGCGTACTCGAAGTACGCCTCGTCAACGACGAGGGGTCGATTGGACGGCAACTCGCCGAGATCGCCGGTGGGGTTGTTGGGTCGACAGGTGTACGTCAACGCCGGGTTCGTGTCACCCACCTCGGCACCGGCCAGCCATGCGGCGATTTGGAAGAGCGCGTAAGTTGGACTCTCCGAGATTTCAACTGTGTCGCCCGGGCTCACAAAGGATCTGGCACAGAGCATGATGAGGTCGTCGGCGCCGGCGCCCAACACGACGTTCGCAGGTCGCACACCAGCGTAGTTCGCGATTGCCGAGTTCAGCGTTCCGTATCCGCCGTGCGGATACAGGTTTATGTCAGCGAGCGTTCCTGCGAGCGTTCCCGGACGACTGGACGGGACCGGCTGCGCCGGGACATTCGCGTCGAAACGGAGGACCTGAACTGGATCGACACCGGCCAGCCGGGCGATCTCGTCGGTCGACGGAGCCCACTCGTACGCACGGTATTGGTCAGGGAGCGCCCTCATCGGCGGACCGCCCGCGCGTGCGCCGGCATCTCTTCAACCGCCGCGAGTTCCTCGACGACCGGTCGGAGACGCTCGAGTCCCGCTGCCGTCAATCGCTGGATCGTGATTGGCTTGAGGAACGTCTCGATCCCGAGACCACCGACGGCACGCGCCCAGCCGCCCGTCGGCAGTACGTGGTTTCCCCCGGTCGCGTAATCGCCTGCAGCCACTGGCGAAGACTCACCTACGAATATGGCACCTGCATTCCGGATCTCTGACGCGAGAGGCTCGACGTCCTCTCCGAGCAAGACAAGATGCTCGGGCGCCATCCGTTCGACCTCCCGTAAGGCTCGTTGAACGTCTCCGTCAGCCTCGATGAGGTGGCAGCGTGAATCCGGGCCGTGCTCCGCCTGGGCGGCAAGTTCGAGTTCGGCGATTTCACGATTCGCTCCTCGCCCGGCCAACACAACTACCTCGGAGGGGCCGGCAGGAAGGTCGATCGCGCAGTCGCGAGCAACGATGAGCTTCGCTTCGTTTACTGGAGCACTGCCCGGGCCAACGATCTTGTCCACGCGCCCGATCGATTCAGTGCCGTACGCAAGCGCGGCGATAGCCATTGGGCCGCCGATCGCCCAAACCTCGTCGATTCCAAGGAGCTCGGCAGCGGCGCAGACGAGCCCTGAGCCGTTGGGAGGGGTCATCACCGCAATTCGGCGCACACCAGCAACCTGCGCCGGCACCGCGCACATCACGAGCGTCGAGATGAGTCGAGTCGGTACATAAATCCCCACCGAGTCCAAAGGCACCCAGCGACGTTCAAGCTCGACGCCAGGTTCGATCTCAGCTCGGAGGTCTCTCGGCCGCTGGGCCTCGTGCCAGTCCCGGACACGTTCGGCCAGGTCGAGCAGCGCTTCTTTCGGAACACCGCTACCGGCCGACGCGCGCGAAGGCGACGCCCCGTCTAGCCGACGCGTCCACTCCGCGAGGCCGCGATCGCCGTTCGCCTTGACGTCCTCGACGATCTGGTGGACATCGCTCATCCCAGCATCCGTTCGACCGGGACGAGCAGGATCGAAGACGCCCCCGCTGCCTCGAGTCGAGGCAGGAGCTGCCAGACGTCGGCGGCCGGAACGAGTGCGTGAACCGCGACCATGCCCGGCTCGGAGAGCGGGATGAGACTCGGCGAGCGCGACCCCGGCACGAGCTCGGTGATTTTCGCGACCGCATCCTCAGGGGCGTTGAGCATCAGATACCGAGCGTCCCGTGCATCGACGACACTCTTCAGAATCCGTGCTAGCGAACGCGCCCCCTCCCCGTCCTCCACTGGGCCAACGAGTACAGCCTCCGAGAAAAAGAGGGCACCGAGCGAACGAAGCCCGTTCGTCCGTAGCGTGTTACCGCTCGACACGAGATCGACGATCGCGTCCGCCAGTCCGAGTCGCGGCGCGATCTCGACCGTCCCCGTGACATCAACGAGGTCGACTGTCACATCTCGCTCGGCTAGCAGCTCGGTCGTGAGGCGCGGATAGACCGTTGCCACGCGCTTGCCATCGAGACCGGCGAGGGCATCCACCTCCGACTCTTCGAGGACAGCGGCCTCGAGCGTGCAACTGCCGAAGCCGAGCCGAAGCAACTCGGCGACTTCGGCCTGACGTTCGAAAACGAGATCCGCTCCGGTGATTCCGCAATCGACGACCCCATCTTGAACGTACTCCGGAACGTCGGCCGCACGAACGAGCAAGACGTCGACCGGAGCGTTCCGGCATGGAAATGCGAGAGCGCGCTCCCCCGGTACCTCAGGTCCGAGGCCTGCATGCTCGAGGAGCGAGACGGCCGGCTCTCTCAGCCGACCCTTCGACGGAATCGCAATCGTCAGTCGCCCTTCTGCGGAGAGCTCACGCGATCGAGCACCAGCCGATAGCCGCCCTCCCCGTGGCGAAGCCAATGCGCTACCCGTGTCACCGTCGTGGTCGACGCGCCCGTCTGCCGCGAGACTTCGAGGTAGGGAAGTCCCTGATCGACGAGTTTCGCCGCCTGCCAACGATGCGTCATCGCTTCGAGTTCCGAGATCGTGCACAGATCCCGAAAGAAGCGCTCCCCTTCTTCGATGGACTCGAGACTCAGGATCGCCTCGAGCAGTTCTCTCATCTCCGCCGTTCGCCAATCGTCTCTCCCCGTTCCGCGTCCTGCATGAGTCGGCTCCTCCTTCATGTCTGTATTAGCATGCTAACATGAAATCACGGCACAACGCAACGCAGAGTCAGAGACAGGGCTCGCGCCCGCCGATTGGCCGGCAGGCCAAGCGAGCTTCAGCCTGAAGCCACGTTCAATGAACGCTAGAGGAGCACAAGGCGGTAGAAGGATTCAGGTGATTCCGGCAGTCGATGTGCTCGGCGACGAAGCAGTCCGTCTCGAGCAGGGAGCGTTCGACCGGGTGAACGTTCGCGCCGGCGATCCACTCGCCCTCGTTCGTCGCTACGCTCGCCAGGGCCCTGGGCTGATCCATCTCGTCGATCTCGGCGCCGCGCGTACAGGGAAGTTGCGCCCCGACGTCATCCGCACGCTCGTCGACGCGGCTGACGGCGTGCCTGTGCAGGTCGCCGGTGGAGTGCGTTCGGTGGACGATGCCCGACAGCTGCTAACGGCGGGAGCCGAGCGAATCGTGGTCGGGACTGCTGCTTTCGCCACGCCTACGGCGATCAGAAGGTACGTAGACCTTCTTGGCTCGCGACTTGTAGTCGCGATCGACGTGCGCGACGGCACTGTCGCGGTCGGCGGATGGGAGCGCTCGAGTGGGTTGGACGTCGACGACGCCGTCGATCGATGCCGTGAAAACGGCGTCGAACGTCTCCTTTGTACCGCCATCGAACGCGATGGCACGATGCGGGGGCCCAATCTCGATCTGCTGTCTCAGGTAGCTCACCGCTCGGGGCTCCCCGTTCTCGCCGCCGGTGGCATTAGCTCGGAGAGCAACCTGAGCGACCTCGAGGCGCTCGGAATCGAGGGTGCAATTGTCGGACGAGCTCTCCTCGAAGGAGCGATCAAGCTTCCGCGGCCGGCCCGGACTCCGTCTTAAGGCTTTGGGCCGCCCTCGACCCACTCGGTGAGGCTGTACCAGTAGGTGCCTTCGAGTGCCGAGATGACCTTCGGATCAGTGTGCGTCGGATTGAAGACATGCTGTTCCAGATCAGCGCAGAGTGCGACGGCCTCCAGCGGGAACTCGGCAAGTTCGACGAGCGCTTCCGCGGGCAGGCGGGCCTCGCCTACAGTGTAGTGCTTGAAGTGCAGGTCCGGCGCGAGCTCCATGAGCTCGGGCCAGTCGGGACAGCTGCGGGCGCTCATTTCAACTCCAGCTTCGTCGAGCTGTCCGCAAGCGACCAGCGACCATCAAGTCGAATTGCGCCACGGCGTTCGTCGTCCGGATAAACCAAGAACTCGGCAGCTCGATCGATCCGGTGATACAGGCGTCCGCGCTCCGGGTCCGACACGGTTACGCCGAGCGTAAAAGTCCCGTCCGCAAGCGGAAGTTGAGGTACCTCGAACAGCAGGGAGCGAACGCCCGGCTCCTCATCCCAGCCAATCGCCGCAGCGTCCTGGCTCGTGGCGCCGAGCAATCGCCCGCTCGAATCCCGGATCTCGAGCGAGAGGTTCGGAGGCCGCAGCGACTCGGAGGATTCGACCCGAAGGCGCGCGATGAGCGCCTCTCCGGACAGGTACTGCTGACGATCGATGCCGTCGGCGTCCTCGAGGCGGACCTCGGTCACGCGAATCTCGCCTGTCCCCCATTCGCTGAGGCCCGCTCCACGCTCGGCCGGATCCTCTTCCTCCGCGAGGAGAGCGTGATATCGCTGCATCACCCCATGAGTCGAGCCTTCGGCAAGGACCGATCCCTCGCGGAGGAGAATCGCGCGTTCACAGAGACGTTCGACGGCCGATGCGTCATGAGAGACGAAGACGATCGTTCCGCCCTTGTTCTTGAACTCGAAGATCTTCCCGAAGCACTTACGCTGAAACGCTTCGTCGCCGACGGCGAAGACCTCGTCCAGAAGGAGTACGTCGGCATTGAGGTGGGTAGCAATCGAGAAACCGAGCCGCATGTACATGCCTGACGAGTACGTTCGCACCGGCAGATCGATGAAATCCTCCAGCTCAGCGAAGGCCACGATCTCATCCATCTGCTCGAGGATGTACGCCTTTTTGAGG
The DNA here is from genome assembly GCA_964436315.1 of uncultured Gaiellales bacterium. GTDB lineage: Bacteria > Actinomycetota > Thermoleophilia > Gaiellales > Gaiellaceae > CAYTCZ01. The sequence continues at coordinate 9,208 of CAYTCZ010000041.1, forward strand.
CCGTACACGGAGCCGGTGAGCAGAACGTTCTCGCGCCCTGAGAAATCAGGATGGAAACCGGCGCCGAGTTCGAGGAGCGAGCCAACTGCACCGCCGACTTCCACGTGACCCTCTGTGGGTCTAATGATCCCGGCGATAAGGCTCAAGAGCGTGCTCTTGCCGGAGCCGTTCCGACCGACGAGCCCCACTGCTTCGCCCGGATCAACGCGAAAGCTGACCCCGCGGAGCGCCCAGATTTCGTGCTTCGGTAAGTGGCGTCGGCGGACGAAGGCGTCCTTTAGCGTCAGACCGTGCGCCGCGTTGACCACGAACCTGCGGCTTGCACCCGTGACAACGATCTCGCCGGGCCTCATGCCCTGAGAGTACTTACCACGCCGACCGACAGCACGCCAGCCTCCCTGCGGTCCGAGCGCAGGTCAGACCTCGTGGTCTGAGTACGGCTCAAGCGGCCGCATATGCAGTGTTCGTCGGTCAAACCGGCGTGGCCCTGCTATTCATCGCGAACCAGGCACATCTCGCGAACCATCCGGATGCTTTTCCACACTAGACTCGAAGTGGGAGGCGGGCTGAGGGGCCCCATGAAAGTGGAGGCGGGTCGAGGGGCCCCATGAGTCAGACGTGAGGCCTCGCAGAATCCGCCAGGTCAAACACCGGCGCGGTCGCCGACCACGAACCTCACGCAGAGAGAATCGACTGAGAACGCTCGCGCACCACCTCGACCAGTCGGCCGAGGACCTCGGGGTTCGTCGCGGGCAGGACGCCGTGGCCGAGATTGAAGACATGACCTGGCCGGCCCGCAACAGATTCGAGAATCGCGGCCGTTGCCCGTTCGACCCGTTCGAACGGCCCGAGCAAAAGGGTGGGATCCAAGTTTCCTTGCACACCGCGATCGCCGACTGCCCGCCAACCGTCCGCGATCCGAACGCGCCAGTCGAGACCGATGACGTCGCCCCCGGCGGCGGCGAGATCCGGGAGAAGATGAGCGGTACCCGTGCCGAAGTGGATGGTCGGAATGGCGACCGCGTCGAGGATTCGGGTCGAGTAGCGAGCAACGAACTCGCGGTAGTCATCGGCTGAGAGGTTTCCGACCCACGAGTCGAACAGCTGAACGACATCTGCGCCAGCACGCACGGTTGCCTCCAAGCACCGCGCGAACGTCTCTGCCAACTTCTCCATCAGCCCATGCCAGACCTCGGGAGCTCCATACATACAAGCCTTGGTCTTCACGAAGTCCCGGGACGGTCGTCCCTCGATCAGGTATCCGGCTACTGTGAATGGACCACCGACGAAGCCGATTACTGCCTTCGCCGAATCGAGTTCTTCGCGAACCAAACTGACGGCGGAGAGCGACTCGGCGAGATCGACGTCCGGTTCCGGGATGCGTAGTCGGTCGACTGCGGCCTGCGAATCGATTGGATCTGCGACGACCGGACCGATTCCTTCGACGAGCTCAACGTCGATGCCCATCGGAAGTACCGGGATCATGATGTCTGAGAACATGACCGCGGCGTCCACGTCGTGACGCCACACCGGCTGGAGTGTGACCTCTGCCGTTAGCTCGGGCTGGCGACAGATCTCGAATAATCCGTACCGCTCGCGGATCTCTCGATACTCGGGCAACGAACGCCCCGCCTGACGCATGAACCAGATCGGGGTTCGCTCGACGGGTTGCCGGAGGCACGCGCGCGTGAGTAGAGGAGCGACCACGCTCCTAGACTAGTGGCGGAAGGTGGTTGTACGAGTCCGGTTTCGAGAATGAGCGTTCCAGCGCCTCCCCACGACGTTCCCGTCGGGCCGTTGGCCGTCCGCTGGGTCGCCTACACCATTCCGACACTTCGTGCGGGGGAGCGGGCACAAGGACGGGTGGAGATCGAAAATGCGGGCTCGGCCACCTGGCGGTCACATGGCGAAGAGGGAGTCCAAATCGGGTACCACTGGCTCGACGAGCGTGGAAACCCGATCGTCTGGGACGGGACCCGCACGCCCCTGGAGAACCCAGTCGCACCGGGAGAGCGGGCGGAGCTCGCGCTGGATCTCGCCGCTCCGATGCCTCCGGGGCCTTACCGCCTGGCCGTCGATCTCGTTCACGAGCACCGCTTCTGGTTCACAGAGATTGGCAACTCAGCGCTCGAGGTTGCGTGCGAGATCCGGCCGCTCTTCGATCGGCGTACGCTCGTCGTCGAGATCATCGGCGAGACGCCAGCAGACGTCGCTCAGACCGTCGCCTCGCTCGAAGCGCAGCAGGAGAAGGTCTCAAGCGGCGTGGACAGCGAGGCACACAGTGGCCCCGTTGCGTATCTCGCGGCCGGCTGCATGCCTGAGCCCGACTGGAGCCGGCGAATCCTCGACTGCCACCAGGAAGGCTTCGTCGCAGTCGGCGGCGCCGTCGAGATCCTCGGTGGCTGGCGTAGCCGGCGGGCTCACGCGGAGCTCTCGCCGTGGGCACCCGGATTCGGGCGTGTCCGGGACTGGTCGAGACCGCTTGTCTGTCCATCGACCCTCTCGCCGTTCCCCCTAACTGAGTTCTCAGGATTGCCTGCAATCGATCCCCAGGATGTGGACGCGCCGACCGTCTGTGACGGGCGAATCAGAGTTCGACTGCCAGGTGGTCGTCGACCCGCCTGAACACGAACGCGCCGAGAGCCAAGGCAATGAGGGCGGCTACGCATGTGTAGATGACGGCCGAAGCACTCGGGTAGGTGCCGGAATAGAGCGGATCGCGGATTACCTCGACCATCGGTGCCATGAAATTCCCGTACTCCAGGATCTTGACGAGCGTCTCGTGCTCCTCGATGGCGCCGGGGAGATCCTCAAAGCGATACAGGATGGGCGTTATGAAAAACCACGGGAGGAGAAGCGCGATCACGAGATGCTCGACATCCCGGTAGAGGGCATTGCCGCAGGCGACGAGAAGCGAGAGACCACTCGTCAATGCGACTAAGACGATTGCCAGCGGAAAAACAAGCCAAAACGTGCTCCGAGTCTCCGGCAGGAGAATCAGGTTGATCGGAATCAACACCGCGAGCATCACAGCCAGGGTCACGAGTTGTGTAGCCACGACTGCCAGAGGAATCAGCTGCCTTGGAAACCGCACCTTCTTGATCAGGTTGGCGTTGGCGAGCAGGCTCCTCGTCGACGTCTGTAACGAAGCCGAAAAGAACACCCAGGTCACCAGGCCTGAGAGGAGAAAGAGCGGGTAGTACTTGACGTCAACGCCGCGCCAGAGGACTGAGAAGACGACGGTGTACACGCCCATGAGAATGAGCGGATAGGCCAGCGACCAGCCGAGGCCGAAGATCGAGCCCTTGTACTTCGCGCGGAGCTCGCGCTGGAAGAGATTCCGGAAGAGCTCGCGATAGCGGAGGACGTCAGCGTAGACCGTCACCCGCAGGAGATTAGCCGTCTCTCAGGCGGGTGGCGTCTACCTCGAGGGGACGAAGGCCACTGTCGTCGTCCGTGCGCCGTTCTTCCCCTTCTTCTTCCGCACGACGAGATAGGACTCCATTCCGAGCTCACGGTGACCCGCGACGGAGCACCAGAGTCGATATCGGCCTGGTCGGAGCCGGAGCTCGAGCTCTCCCCTGCGTCCCGGGCGGAGAACGGGAATGTAGTGCGATTTCGTCCGCTTGCTTCCAAGGCGGCGCAGTCGGAGGTCGTGGTCATCTTCGCCGAAGTTCACGAGCTCGACGACTGCGGGTCCCCGACGGATCTTTTGGCGCGAGAGCGTGAGGTTGAACTCGCTCGCAAGAACCTGAAGACGGGCAGGTGACGGGGCCGGGGCGGGAGCTGCCGGGGCAGAGCTCGCGGCCACGGCGAGCGCCACTCCGGCCACGGCGAGGCTCATTGGATGATCCCGGGACGGGCGAACTTGCCCGCGCCAGGTATGACACTGCCCGCGTCCGTCTGCAGCCACTGCTCGAGGAGAGCGCTGTACAGCCCGCGGAAGTCGGACGTGGCGCGGAGGTTTCCCCGCTCGTCGAGCCCGTTGGTCAGGCCGGGAAACTCACCGAACATGCCTCCCTGAACCTGTGTCCCCATCACGAAGCCAATTCCTGCGGCGCCGTGATCAGTTCCATTCGAGCCATTCTCTTTCGCACGCCGACCAAACTCGGACCAGACGTGCACAACAACGCGGTTAGCGAGCCCACGGGCCTCGAGATCGCGTTGGAAGGCCAGCAGGCTGTCGGCGGTCAGCTGAATACCCGTCTCGAGCTCGCCTGCTTGATTGGAGTGGGTGTCATATGCGCCGGGAGCCTCGAGGGCCACGCACTTGAGCGGGAGGCCGTACGCCAGCATCGCGGCAACCCCGGCGAGCTTTTCGGGAAAGTCGTGATCGCCTTCGGGATAGGTCACCGGGCTTTCGAAGTCGGGTTCGCCTTCATCTCCGACGAACGGGCGAAGTTGCTGTCGGAGCCGATGGGCTTGGAACATGACCCGGCCGGCCTCTCGCATCGCTTTGTCTCGGGAGCGTGCTCCTGCGAGGCCCATCGGACCAATCGCCTCGAGGAGGCGCGTCTCGACATCTCCCCAGACGCCGCTCGTCCAGAGGTTGAACTCACCCGGGCCCGAGAGCGCTGCGACCGGAACGCGCGCCGACGCCAAGCCGGGCGCAAGACGACCATCGAGCGCGAGACCCTGGAGCGGATTCTCAACGCTCCCGACTCTGTCGAGATAGCGACCGAGCCAGCCGGTTCGGAGGTTGGCCTGGAGCGCCCCGACCTCGTAGTAGTGACGGGATGTGAAGTGCGATTGATCGGGGTCGGCGTAACCGATCGCCGGAAACACCGCGAGCTTTCCTTCGCCGTACAGCTCCGCGAACGATTGAGCGGAGGAGTGCCAGAGAAGCCGGTCATCCCCGGGAAAGAGAAGCCCGTCCGACTCCTGATATGCGAGTCTGGGACGCAGGGAGTAGTAGCTCGGCTCCCCCGCCGGGAAGAGAATCGACATCGAGTCGGCGCCGCCGTCGAGAAAGACAGAAACCAGGACTCGGTCGTTGGCCGGCGCGGAGGCTGCCGCCATCGCAATTCCGTCGTCTAGCCCGGGAAGACTGACCTTAGTCGCGCCGTAGACGGCGAGCGCGAGGCCCGCCGATCGGGCAAGAAAGGTCCGCCGATCAAGGCCCGTGCCGGCCGGAAGCGGCATTCCTGGCTCGATGGCTGGAAGACCACGCCCGGCCTCGGCGGCCGCACGGTGGATCAATGCGGTACGCGAAAAATCGTCACAGTGGCAGGGTTTCTCAGGCATCAGGAGGTTTGGTAGTCGGGGGAGACGGCCACGAGCTGTCGGAGTCCGTTCTCAATGAGAATCGGGTACGACTCCTTCTTCCAGTTCGAATCGGCGTCCTTGAGTGCACGTTTTGCGAAGCGCAAGAGCGAATCGTGTGTGCGGCTCGAGATCGTCGGGTTGCCCCAGAAGCGCAGAGCGTTCGCGACGAGCTTCTTCGGATTCGCCGGGCGCGTATCCTCGTTCGTGTCGAGACGGTCGTCGCGGGCGATTCGATTCACGATCGACCAGCGCCCACGGAATTTCGAGGTATCGAGCCACCGATCGTCGTCCCAGCCTGCGACGTTTGGCGGATAGAAGAGTCGCTGGCCCGACAGGTCGCCGAGCCAGACGTAGGAACCCGTATCGATTCCACGACCACGGGCTCTGAGCAGCCCGGCTGTATAGACGACGGGAGGCTTCACCATGCGAGGCCCGTTGTAGAAGTCGGGATGCTTGAGAATCGCCTCGACGACGGGGCGAATCGCATAGCCCCGTCTGACGTATAGGCGCTCGAGTTCCCGACGTGTCTTTCCCGGTGGCTCCGTCGGGATGAAGTAGCTCCACATCTTGGAGACGAAGAACGACGGGTGCTTCCTGTGCTTGACGCAGAGCCGGCAGGCGTCCTTCCAATCGAAGCGGCCCTTCTTCCCGAAAACGCGTTTGACGCCGGGATCGTGGTACTCGGGGTCGTATCGGAACGCTGTCGGGCCCTGCCCGCGCTTCCAGTCGTTTCGGAAGCCGGTCAGAGCTCTTGACTGCTCCCGGATGTCCCGCTCGGTGTAACCGCGGTTGGCGCCGAGCGTGAAGAGCTCCATCAGCTCCCGCGCGTAGTTCTCGTTCGGAGCGGTCGGCTTGGAGTTTGAGCCGTCGAGCCAGAGCAGCATCGCGGGGTCCTTCGTCACGTCGAGCAGCAGCCGATCGAACTCTCCGAGCCCCTCTCGCCGGAAGAGCTCGTTCTGCTTGAGCATGAGGCGTTGAGAGCCAACGCCCCGGTTCGACGTTGCGAACCAATCGTGCCAAACAAGGGTCATTCGCTCATGAAGCGGCCGGCCCGTTCGAACCATTCGGTCGAGCCACCAGAGATGGTCGTGGCCCCACGCATCGAGCGGCGCGAGATTGCGTCCCTTGTCGTCCTTTGGCTTGGGCCCAACGAATGTCTCGGAACCGGGTCGGAGGAGTGAATCCACGGCGCCATCGAGCCCTTTCTTTGCGAGACGACTAGCCTCACCCGGCCGCGGCCCGAATCCGGCGCGCCACAAAAGCCTTTCGGCTTGTGGGCGCCCGAATTTCCCGCGATATTGAGCGGTCATCGGATTGCCTCCAGTACGACGGTCATTGGTGGTGCGCGGCGGGCGGACGGCGTAACGCTCTGTGGCCTCTATGCCCCTCCAGGATTCCCGGTCTCCGCGAACTCCCGTGGCTCGTCGTCGTCTCGACGGTTCAGCGCTCCCTGAACCTGGGCGACGTACTGCGCAAGCTGTGCTTCCTTCTTCTCAAGGCGGGCCTCGAGGTCGGCTATCTCAGCTTCTCGGCGCTCGAGTTTCTCGAGTCGAATCTCGACCTCAGCCTCGGTGCCGGCATCTCGCGCTTCGACCTGGAGTTCGCGCTCGTCCAATTCTCGAACGCGCTCGTGGATAGTCTCCTCGAGCTCCGTGAGTCGCTTCTCGCGACGCTCCGCGCGCTGTTTCTGAGAGGTCATCAACGCCTCGGTGTTGGCAACCTCCGACTCGCGCTCCGCCAGGTCCAACTCTCTCTGCTCGAGCTGGAGTTTCAGGTCGGTTAACTCTCGACCGAGCGCGATGTCCTGCTCGATCTTCCTTACGGCTTGCTCGCGCCGGTCGAGCTCAGCTTCCCGTGCTGCCGAGCGCTGATCACGTTCATCGAGTTCGGTCAGTTTGGCGATGGCTTCCTTCGCAGCCCGTCCTTGCTCTGCGAGTTCTGCCTCGAGCCGCTCAGCATCTGCGCGGAGTCGATTGCTCCGGGCCTCGAGCTCAGATTCGCGATCCTCCAACGCCTCTTCGCGTGCGTCCGTGCGTGTTTTCTGCCGAGCAAGCTCCCGCTTCCCATCATCGAGCGCCTGCTCCGCCGCGGCCAGAGCCTCCTCTTTCTTCTTGAGCTTTTGCTCGCGCTCGTCAATCGCGCCCTCACGCGATTCGAGCCGTCGTTTGGCCTCGGCTTCGTGGGTGGCGAGTGCTTGCTCCTTTTCCGCGAGCTTCTCTTCCCGCGTCGCGACGGCGGCAGCGCGCTTCTTGAGCTCCGTTGCCGCCTTCTCGCGCGCCTTGTCGCCCTCCTTGAGTTCTCGAGCGCGAGACTCCAGCTCCTCGGCGTGCTCCGCGCTCGCAGCCTGGCCACGAGCTAGCTCAGCTTGTTGCTCGGTGAGGAGGGCCTGTGCTTCACGGAGCTCCACAAGCTCTTCCGCTAGCCGTCGCTCGCGCTTCTCGAGCTCCGTTTCCTGCGCGGCGAGCTTCGAGCCTCGGGCATCGAGCTCAACGGCTCTTCCGGCGAGCTCCTGGCCACGTTGGAGCTCGTCCTCGCGAGACTCGAAGGCCTCAGCAAGCGTCTGACGGAGCTCCTGTTCGCGCGCGAGGGACTCGCTGAGTTCCGCGCGGGTTCGCGAGAGCTCGTCGGCAAGGCCAGAATCATTCACGCCGTCGAGTTCGTCAACCGTCTCGATGACGGCACCGATCATCGCCACTTCCACTTCAGTCGGTGCATGGCCATTGCTCGCTCCGCTTCTGTTCTGGCCAGCCTCCGCGGCGGCATCTGCCCCCGTCGGTACACCCTCCGGCCCACCGTTCGCCTCCTCAGTCGGATGGGACGACGATTCGGGCAGGCGGTTCTCGTCCGCCGAGACAGGCGGTTCCGAGCCAGGGGACTCGGCTAGTTCGGATCCTGGCTCCCGCCGAAGCGCGAGCTGCTCGCGCAGGCCGGTCCCGAACCCTTTTTCGGTGTCGCTTCCTTCCTTTTTCTCTGGAGACATGCGGCGTTACGGCTCCCGTCACAGCATCGGTTGCCGGCTCCCGTACGGCATCCCCCATGAGAGGTAGGGACACCTGTCTCGACCAAGAATTGGGCACGTGACTGCGGCCAGATCAGCCGCTCGGCTGACTTTCGCGTCCGCTACTTGCCGAGGACGTAGAGCCTAGGCGCGTTCGCTCGTCGGTGGACGCAGAGATCCGCTCGCCTCGACTCGAACCGCGCTCGCACCGAAGTGAGCGCGCGACTGAGTACGAAGCACGTTGAACGCGTCGGCGCCTGCCTCGACTTCCGGAGCGGTAGCTCCGTCAACGTCTAGTGAAAGAACCCGCCCGTCGATCCATGAGCCGGCCGGCGTGAGCGTGACACGAAGAACGCCGTTGACTCCGCCGGCCGCCGGCGCCTCATCTCCACCATCGTGAGGACCGTCACCGACCTCATAGGCGATGAGTCGGTCCTTGTACCACTCGAGTCCCTCCACATCGGCTCGACCCCGCGCAACGACCAAATCCGCACCCGAGTCGATCAGGGCGTGTGCGATACGCTCGAGGTTCGCCGTTCCCTTGAGGGCGTTTTCCGCACTCCCTCGGTGAGACTTCGTCTCAAGGACGACGACCACGAGGTCTGCATCGTCACCCGCCTGTCGAACGAGCGCTCGGGCCTTCGGTAGACCTTTTCTCCCAATCGCCTTCTTCGTAAGCCGCAATACGGCGACCTCGGTCCCACCGATCCGTTGCACCGAAATCTCGCCCGGCGCACCACCGATCGAAGCGTCGAGAACGAGGTCAGCCTGGAGTCTCGTGCGGGCGTCGCTCGAGAGGCTCGTCGTCCCAGCTGTCAACGCGCCGGCGACAGAAGGAGCCGCGATCGTCACACCACCGTGCTCGAACTCGCCGGAGACAGTAGTAACGGCGCGCGCCTCGAGCAGCACCGCCGCGCCCACACCGAGAGCGGCAATCGTTAGCAGAGCGCCGAACATCAGGATCAGACGTTGACCCTGTTCAGACCGTCGCGCTTTCCGGCGGGCCTTTAGTTCGTCATCGCTACGAGGGTTCACGCGAGAGTGTTCGCCCAACCTCCTCAGTCCCCTTCCAATGCCGTCTTGACGGATGCCGGACCGGATCGGACATGCGTTGCCGGTTTCGCGGAGTTTCGAAGCTGCTACGATCGAATCATCTATATGCCTTTTACATATATATGTGACATGCCGCATGCACAGGAAACGGCGATCCCGCAGCCGCCGAGTCGCTAAGGGCGGCGGTTGGCATGTCCGCGCTCGAGTCGAGCGATTCCTCGAGCCGTCGGTTCTATTGTTGCTTCGTGAGCGGCCCCGGCACGGTTATGAGCTACTCGAACTCGCACCCGAGCTGGCCAGAGTCGACGGGCCGGTCGACGCCGGAAACATGTACCGGCTGCTCCGAGCATTGGAAGACGATGGAGCCGTTCGCTCCGAGTGGAACGCCGAGCTCCCCGGTCCTGCGAAACGGACGTACGAGCTCACGACCGCGGGAAGCGATCTCTTAGACCGCTGGGCCGAAGCGCTTCGCTCGACCGAGCAAACGATTGAGGCATTCCTAAGGCGCTATGAGGAGAGGAGGTGAGTACGTGAAGAGGTTCAGACACCGTCACGGGAGATGCGGTCCCGGATCACATGGATTCCGACGATCGGCAAACCGCGAGGAGTGGCTTCGAAAGCTCGAGGAATATCAGAAGGACCTCGAACAGGAGGCGGCTGACGTCGCCGACTTGATTCGACGCCTGAAGGACGACCGAGCTGCCCCTTCGGAGGTCTGAGGACACCGATTGCTGCGCTCCGGCCGGATCTCGCGATCGTACGCCCCGATTCGATCTACTCGGAGTTGGTCGGCCGGTGACGCTCGAAGGCCTCCCAGCAAGCCAACGTGTCTGGAGAGACCTGCCCGCCGAGCTCCGTTGGGGTAGGCGCCCAGCGGAGCTCGGCGACCTTCGCTTCGCTTGCCTGAAGCTCGGTCCCGCGAGCCAGTTTCGCACGGTAGACAACAAGCGCCGAGCCGGTGCCATCGTTCGCGCAGATAGCGATCGGCTTCAGATCGTCCAGATGATCCTCTGCAAGCCCCAGCTCCTCGGCTGCGTCCGCCAGCACCGCAACACGCGCCAGTTCACCCGGTTGGAGTCCCCCCGACGCCGACGCCGTCCAAAGCAGTGGATCCCGACCAATCGACGGGGCTCGGAGCTGAAAGAGAACCTCGTCCTCACGCTCAACGAAGAGCTGAACACCAAGAGCAAAGCCGAGACGGTAGGCGAGGGATGGCTCTTCGAACACGACAAGTGCCTCTGAGTAGCGCCCGGCACGGTGCAGGATTCGTCCATCCGGAGAGACGCCGTGGCAGAAGGCGATCGGACCATCGAACCGATCCGGTGCACGCGCCAGCATCCGCATTCGCTCGTTGACCACGGCACGAAGCGGGGGATCCAGAGAGAGCGCGAATGGGTATGGCCTGAACCTCGGCTCGCCCTCGAGAGAGACGATCGCGCGCACGGCGAGAAAGGCTAGACACTGGCTCGGTGGACGCCGACTCGAAGTCGACTTCAGGCCGGCGCCCCCTCGCAATCCGCGATCGGGATGGTTCCCGCTAGCTCAACGAGCAGCTTTGCCTAACAGCCTATCGTCGCTCCGCCCTTAGGTCCGCGGGAATCGCTGCCGAAAGTCGTCGGCGATCTCGTCAAACGTCGCCCAGCGGACTCCATCGTGACCGTTTAGGTGCTCGATGAGCCGTTCGAGCATCAGGATCACTTGGGGACGTCCGCTGACATCGGGATGGATCGTCATCGTGAAAACGGCGTAGTCCTCCTCGCGGTAGATGTAGTCGAACTGATCGCGCCAGATCTCCTCGAGTTGGCGTGGATTGACGAATCCGTGCGAGTTCGGCGACGCCTTGATGAACATCATCGGCGGTAGATCGTCGAGATACCAACTCGCGGGGATTTCGATGAGATCCGTCTCCTCGCCGCGCTCGAGTGGCTGCATCCATTCTGAAGCCTTGAGCGAGTAGTCGATCTTCGTCCAGCTGTCGCCGACGCGCACGTAATAGGGGTGGAAGTCCTTGTGCATCAGCGAGTGGTCGTACTTGATTCCGTGCTTGAGCAGAAGTTCGTTCGTCACGGTCGAGAACTCCCACCACGGAGCGACGTAGCCAGTCGGTCGCTGGCCGGAAAGCTCTTTCACGAGACCGATGCACTTGAGCAGGACTTCCTCTTCCTGCTCGGGAGTCATCGCGATCGGGTTCTCGTGCGAGTAACCGTGGATGCCAATCTCGTGACCAGCGTCGACCACCGCCTTCATCTCAGCGGGAAACGTCTCGATCGAGTGGCCCGGAATGAACCAGGTCGTCTTGAGCCCGTAGCGGTCAAACAGTTTCAGCAGTCGAGGGCTACCCACTTCGCCCGAGAAGAGCCCACGGGAGATGTCGTCCGGTGAGTCCTCACCACCGTACGATCCGAGCCACCCTGCGACGGCGTCCACATCAACGCCAAATGCACAGAAGATCTCCTTCGCCATCTCGCCTCCCTGGTCGGTTCGAGCGATAATCATCCACGGTCCGCTGGTAGAACGGAAGTCACATGTGCGCGCTTTGCGGTGTCCTTCTGAGTGATCACTGGACTGAGGCTGAGAGCAGCCGCCGCACACGCATCTTTCGAGTCCAACTCGTAAACCGTGTGCTCGGACACTACTCTCTCCGGCTCGACGACTGGAACGGCACAGTCTTCACGCTTCGCGACCGAAAGGGTGCCGCGGTCGTTGTCCCCGATCTCGGGCGGCTGTGGATCGAAGCCGAACAAATAGCCGGTCGACCACTCGATCCGCTGGACCCGGAGCTTCTCTCCAGCCTTGAAGACGATGGGTGAGAAACTTCCGGTGTCGCTGATCACCGGCGCGCTCGGTAGCGGGAAGACGACTCTTCTCGCAAGTCTGCTCGGGCACCCTGACTCCGGGGAGACAGCGGTGCTCGTCAACGAGCTCGGCGAGATCGCCATCGACCACTACCTGCTTCGGGAGATTGATGAACGGACAGTGCTGCTCGGCAACGGCTGCGTCTGCTGCACGATGCGGGGCGATCTCGCCGACGAGCTTCGCGATCTGCTCTCGCGGCGCGAGCGGGGCGAGATTCCGCCGTTCGAGCGCGTGCTCGTCGAGACAACAGGGATCGCTGATCCAGCTCCAATCCTCTACACCTTGGTTTCCGAGCCGGTCGTCAAGCATCACTTCGAACTGGAGACGGTCATCGCGACTGTGGATGCGATGAACGGCATGGGCCTGCCCGAGTGTGAGAAACAGGCAGCCGTCGCGGACACACTCGTCTTGACCAAAACTGACCTGGCCGAGGACGGTCTGATCGGAGATCTGGAGGAGCGTCTCGCAGACTTGAACCCGAGTGCTCGGCAGATTCGGGCGTCATTCGGGCAGGTCGAACCGTCCGACGTACTTCAGCCTGGGCAGCGAGATCCACGCGAGCTGATTGCCCGACCGGGAAGAAGCGATCACACGGACGACGTCGGCTCCTTCGTGCTCCTCATCGACGAAGAGATTGACTGGACGGCATTTGCGGTCTGGCTGACGATGCTTCTCGCGAGCCATGGCCCGGATGTCCTGCGAATCAAGGGGCTGCTGAACGTCGGCGGTCCTGGGCCGACGGTGCTTGACGGAGTCCAGCACGTCGTCCATCCACCTCGTCACCTTGATCGCTGGCCTGACGCGGATCGCCGCTCGCGGCTGGTGTTCATCACACGGGGCATCTCAAAGGCCGAGGTCGAGCGGTCGGTCCGGATTTTCAACCAGGTGGCCACTGCCGGAGCCTCGGGGCCGCCTAACACATAGCGAGATCCGAACGTCGCGACGCGAGTCCGAGACCCGAGCGGCACCACCCGGGTGACGGCAGAACTCGGCCGCGCGGTCAGAGCGTCGCGTGGCCGGGCTCAGTGACTCTCGTCGCGGAGCTGCTGGATCTCTTCCTCGAGGTCCTTGCGCGACTGACGGTACCCGCGGCCAATCGCAATCCACTTCTTCGTGTTCAGGAGGAAGACGAGAAGCACAATCACGCCGATTGCCATCAGGATGATCGTCATGCCCTAGATGTTACGTGGACTCACTTCGCGGATGTACATGTAGCCACCTGTCCAACAAGCACCACGTGATTCGCTCTCAGCGCTTGCTTCCGCAGCGATGACTTCGCGGAGTCACTCACGAGTGCCGACGACGGCCGCCAGCTTGCACAGCCGTTCCTGCATCGACCCCAAACCGTCTGACCTGTGAGACGCTTCGCGCATCCTGCACGCGTCTCCTCGGACTACGATCGCAGTCGGGAGGTGGCTCGGGGAGCCCCGACAACGGACGGATGGCGGAAACCAACGCCCAGACGGTCAGCTTGCTCCGGTGGTTGCGTCGCCAACTTCGAGAACCGTTCGCCGGGCGGGAGCATCTCGAGGCAGCCGTTCGCGACGGCAACGTCGAAGAGGCCCGCCGGCTGCTCACTCGGTTTGAGCTGACCGCAGTGCAACGGCGCCACCTCGAGGGACTCCTCGACGCGTGGGAAGAATCGTTGAGCTAGCCGGCGCTGCCGCGAGCGATCGTCTCAGGAGAACGAGAGTCGATCGACATTCGATCCTCGCGCGACTATGACCTCCGTGACCAGCGACGGACGGAAGAGGCCGTGCTCGATCACACCCGGAGTTGCGGACAACCGAGCCGCGAGCGCTTGCGGATCATCGATCGGACCGTGATAGTCGGCGATCAAGCCGCCGTCAGGACTAGGCTCAACCTCGCGCAGAGTTGCCGGTGCCACTGCCCTGAGCGTCGCCGCAACTCCGTAAGGAAGGAGCTCCAGCGGAACCGGCGGCTGCAGGCTGGGGACCATCTTGTCCGACGACACGATGACGACGAATCGCTCGGCTGCGCTGGCAACGATCTTCTCTCGCGTGTGGGCTGCGCCCCCTCCCTTGAGGAGCCACCCGTCCGGAGCTACCTGATCGGCGCCGTCCAGGGCAAGATCGAGCGAGTCGAGCTGCTCGAACGGGAGCACGGCAAGACCGAGTTCACGGGCAACTTGCTCAGTCTGCGGAGAGGTGGCCACGCACTGCAGATCGAGATTGCGCGACGCGAGCGCCGGCAACAACTGGATCACCGTCGACCCGGTCCCGAGACCGAGAGACATGCCGTCTCGAACCAGCGCGGCCGCTGACTCGGCAGCTAGCCGCTTCTCAGCGTCCAGGTCAGCCGAGACCATCTCCATCTCCCCCAACACTGGCAGTCGAGTCCGAAAGGCCGGCCGCCGCTACCGATGCGAGCACGGCTCCGGCGCCGACGAGCTGGAGCCATACCGGTACGCCGCCGGACGCGTGATGCCCTCGGTGAGTCGGAAAGATCTTTTTCCCGCCGGGCTTTGGCAGCGGGAGAATGTGCTCGAGATCCGGCGAGGAGGCGAAAGCGCCACAGATTGTCGACGGCGAGAACGGACCCCTCGTGTACGCGAGGAGCGCAACCGCCCCGAGGCCCGTAACGAACTCGAAGCGCTTCGATGTCACATCCTCGTGTGGGATCTTGTCGCCGAGATAGTGCAATCCAACGCCCACCGCGACCGCCGCCATGCGCGACCGAATCAGCGTCCCGACGGCGGCGCCACTCGCGATGTGGGCAGTCGTAAGCACCTTGCACATCCTGCCCGATCCACGGATCGGCTTCAGGAGCATGCGCTGCGATCGTCTCCGAGAGTCTCCATGGGGGCTACGATCCCGCGCCCGGTCGAATCGCCTGACCCCGACGGCGTTCCCCTCGTCAACCGCAAAGTGGCCAACGCCCTTGGTTGGCGGCCGCCCGTCTGTGTCGATTAGGATCGGCTCGTGCTTCTCAGCGAGCTCGAGTATGCGCGCCCGACGAGCGTCGATGAAGCGATCGGGCTTCTCGCAGGCCACGACAACGCCCGGGCGCTGGCCGGGGGACAGACTCTCATCAACGTGATGAAACTACGCTTTGCCGCACCCGAACTCGTCGTTGACCTAAACGGGATCGACAGCCTGCAAGACATCAACGTGGCGGGGGACGGAGCCATTGAGCTCGGTGCAATGGTGACCTACGACGAGATCGAGTACTCCCACGAGCTTCGGGAGGTCCGACCTGTGCTCGGCCAGGTCGCCGGCGCGATCGCCGACCAGCAAGTGCGAAATCGCGGCACGATCGGCGGCAATGTCTGTGCATCCGACCCGACGAACCACTATCCGCCGCTCATGGTCACCTTAGGAGCGACGATGACAATCGCGGGAGCGAACGGCGAGCGGACGGTGAGCGCGGACGACTTCTTCGTCGGCGTTTACGAGACCGCCGTCTCCGAGGGAGAGCTCCTCACGAAGATCACAATTCCGCCACCGGGCCAAGGCCAGGGGGACGGCTTCGCTTCGCTCACCATCGGTAAGGACGGGACCGGAATCGTCAATGTCGCCGCCTCGCTTCGATCGAGCGGTCCGCTCGAGGACGTGCGAGTTGCAGTGGGCTGTGTGGCAGCCCAGCCGGTGCGCGCGACGGTTGTCGAGGAGGAGCTCGCGAAAGCCGATCCGACGGAGGCGAGGGTTCGAGAGGCCGTACAGGGCCTCGGGGCAACCCTCGATCCGCCGGGCGACGTTCATGCGACCGCGGACTACCGTCGGCACGGTGCCGAGGTCATGACCGTCCGCGCCGTGCTTCAGGCCATCGAACGGGCATGGGAGGGTCGTTGAGCGAACTGATTCGTGTCGAGATAAACGGTGAGATCTACGAGCAGGAAGTCGAGGCTCGGAGGCTCTTGGTTCACTTCATCCGAGACGACTGTCTTCTCACAGGCACACATATCGGCTGCGACACGGGGAACTGTGGCGCTTGCACCGTGATCATGAACGGCCAAAGCGTGAAATCCTGCATGCTGCTTGCCCCGCAGGCCGATGGAGCGACGATCGAAACGGTCGAAGGCCTCTCCGGCGACGATGGTGAGCTCACTCCGCTCCAGCGCGCTTTCAATACGCACCACGCTCTCCAGTGCGGCTACTGCACGCCCGGGATGCTGATGAGCGCGTCCTATCTCCTCCGTCGTAATCCAACCCCAAGTGACGACGAGATCCGGCGCGCGATCCAGGGCAACATCTGCCGTTGCACGGGGTACGTAAACATCATCGAGGCGGTTCGGACGGCCGCGAAGGAGATGGCATCGTGAGTCGGGCCGAAACGAAAACGACCCCCGAGAAGATCGAGCTCGAGCGCGGCTATGCGGGCCAGAGCATCCCGCGGGCCGAAGACAAACGACTCGTCCAAGGGCAAGGGAAGTTCTTCGACGACATCCGCCGGCACGAGATGGGCTATGTCCACTTCGTCCGCTCGCCCTACGCACACGCGAAGATCGTCAGCACCGACGTCTCCGAGGCACTCGCGTTGCCCGGCGTTTACGGGACGCTGACGGGAGACGAGGTCGCGATTCTGACCGACCCCTTCTTCCAGCTCAGCACAGAGCCCGGATCGAACATCAAAGACTACGCCCTCGCCGTCGGAAAGGTCCGCTACGTCGGTGACCCAGTCGTCGCCGTCGTGGCGAAGACGCGTGAACTCGCACGCGACGCCGCGGATCTCGTCGAGGTCGAATACGAGCCTCTCGATGTCCTAACCGACACTGAGCGGGCGCAGGACTCCGACGCTCCGATCATCCATGACGACGCAGGCTCGAACGTTGTCTGGTCTGGCACGTTTGACTGGGGCGATTGGAAGAAGGCCAAAGCCGAGGCCGACCGCGTCGTTCGGATCAGCCGCCTGCACTTCGACCGGTTCTCATCCACCCCCCTCGAATGCTCCGGTGCGCTTGTCGAGTACGACCCTGGGACGACCCAGTGGACGTTCTTCTGCAACCATCACATGCCGGGCGTCGCGGCCATCTGGATGGGCCCCGCGATGAGAGTGGGCCTAGACAAGCTCCGCTTCGTGACGCAAGACATCGGCGGGGCCTTCGGCAACAAGATCACGATGCACCCGTACCTGGTCGCATGCGCGCTGCTCGCCCGGAAGCTCAAGCGACCGGTCAACTGGACCGAGTACCGGACTGACCAACACATGGCCGGTGCTCACGGCAACGAGCGGACGTTCCTCGACATCGAAGTCGCGGTGAAAGCTGATGGCGAATTGACCGGGTTCTCCGTGAACGCGCTCGACGATTGTGGGGCGTTCCCTCGCTACGAGCCTCTCGGCTGCATCATCTGGGCGCAGGTCACGCCCGGCTGCTACCGCTGGAAGAACGTCCACGTGGACTTCACCCAGGTGTGCACGAACAAGTCGCCTACGGCGCCGAACCGCGGCTACTCACGGATGCAACAGCTCTGGTTCTGCGAACGCGTGATCGACATCGTGGCCAACGAACTGGGAATCGATCCTGTCGAGATGCGTAAGCGCAACTACATCAAGTCTGAAGAGATGCCCTACACGACCCCCAACGGCTGCGTCTACGACTCCGGCGATTACGCGCGGTGCCTGGACATCGCGCTCGAGCTCGTCGACTACGAGAACGTCGATGCCCGCCGCAAGGATGCGGAGTCGCGCAACAAGTTGCTCGGCGTGGGGATCGGATCGACGCTCGACTCCGGAACGAACAACTTCGGACAGTCGCAAATCCTCAACCCGACGCTCCAATTCTCGGGCAACAACGAGGTCGCGACGGTCAAGCTCGACATCTTCGGCGAGATCGTCGTCACGCTCGGGACGGTCCCGCAGGGACAAGGACACGAGACGACGACCTCCCAGCTCGTCTCCGACATGCTGGGATGCGCGCCGGAGGACATCAATGTCCGTCCCGGTCACGACACCTACTGGAACACGACGGCCGGGTTTTCGGGAACGTACGCGAGCCAGTTTGCCGTGACCGGTCTCGGAGCCGTCAAGGGCGCGACCGAGCAGCTCGCGGACCAGATGAAACGGCTGGCGGCACTCGTTCTCGAGACCACGCCGGACAACATCGCGCTCGAAGACAAGATGGCGAAGCGAGTTGACAATCCGGAAGCAGCGCTGCCATTCATGGCGCTCGGCGCGATCATCAACGCGAACAACGCGGGCCTTCCAGAGGATCTGGACGACGTCACCCTCAACTGCCGATACGTGTATCGACCCCCGTTCGACCCGCCTGACACCGAGAAGGCCTACGGGAACTTGACCCTGACCTATGCAACTCAGATCCACGCGGCGGTCGTCGAAATCGACAAGGAGACGGGCGTGCTCGAGATTGTCGACTATGCGGCCGTCGACGACTGCGGCACGAGGATCCACCCGCAAATCGTCGAGGGGCAGGTGCACGGCGCGACCGCCCACGCAATCGGAGCTGCACTCTGGGAGACGTTCAGGTACGACGAGATGGGAAACCTCCTTACCTCGAATTTCTACGAGTACCACGTGCCGCACGCGCTCGATATGCCAATGCTCAAGACTGGGGCGATCGAGAGCCCGTCACCGTTCACGCCGCTCGGTTCCAAAGGCATGGGCGAGGGTGGCGGCGGCGGAATCCACGCACTCTGCGCCGCGATTCAGGACGCGCTCCGGGGCGCAGGGAAGGGCATCGTCTACGACTCGAATAATCCGCCCGAGCGGATCTATGACCTGATGGAGCATCCTGAGGAGAGTCGAGCTCTCGTTCAGGTCGAATCGCGATGAACGTCTCCGGCATGAGGGTTTTCGACGCACCCGCGCAAGATGTGTGGGATGTCCTCAACGACCCGGAGGAACTGGCGAATCTGCTTCCCGGCGTGCAAAGCTTCGAAGTCGAGGACGACACGCACTGGAACGCCAGAGTCAAGGTCCCGCTCGGGCTCGGCGGGCTCAAGTTGAAATTCAAGTTCGAAAAGGTCGATGAGCGACCAATCGAGCACGCTCGGCTCGCAGCCAAAGGAACGGGCGTCGGCGCAATCGTCTCGATGGACACGCAGTTCAATCTCACCCCGGACGGCGAGAGGACATCCATGGATTGGGAGGCCGACGTCAATGTGCTCGGCCAAGTCGGGAGCATGGGTCAACGCGTACTCCAGCCGATCGTGAACCAGCAGGTCGACAACGTGCTCGCGGCACTCGACCAGCGGGTCGCCGAGAAGAGCGGCTGATCCTCTCGTTAGGCCTCGAGGAACGAGAAGTCGTAAAGGTCGTCGGGCCGTAGGGCTTGCGCGGGTGGAAGTTCGCGATCGATGATCGCGAGAGCGGCTTCCAAATCGTCGATCCGCGGACGACCCTCCGACGTGAAACACCTGCTGAGACGGCGCAAGCAGTACTCCGCGTCAACCGGTGAGATACGGAGTGCTCGGCCGACGACCGGGACCACCGTTTCCGGTTCGTCCTGAATCGACTTCAGGCTCCGGCAGTGTGCCCGCACCAGCGCCCTCACAGTCTCGGGCTCCTCGACGCACGACATTTCGGAGACGGCAATCCCGCTCGAGACGAACTGCAACGCATCTCCCAAGAAGAGGAGGGTCTTGAGTCCGAGTGCTTCGACGGCGCCTGGAGCGATGGCGGAACTCACTAACGCGGCCCGCACGTCGGTCTCCCCGAGCAGTCCGAGTCGAATGAGGTCATCCCGACCCGACCTGAGCTCAACGTCGTCGTCGGGATCAAGCCCCTCGGCCCGAAGGACGACTCGGAGCAGGTAATGCGGAGGAGCGATCGGTGGGTAGCTCATGATCGCTCCGCCGGCGAGTGCGGCCGCCGAGTCGAACCCCGGCGCGCCGATGAGCCAGAAGAGCGGGCGATCGACCCCGGCAAACACCACCTTGAACGGATGGCCAGAGCGCCGAGCGGCGAAAGCAGAGCCGCACGCAACCTGGAAGTAGCCCTGCGTGGGCAGATCCTCGTCGGGTGTCAGCGCGACATCCGCGAGACGGACGTCCAGTCCTTCGACGGCGTAGTGCCCGAGGTCCCGCGCCACCAGATGGCAGAGCAGCTCGTGAACATCGAACGCTTTGAACCC
>CAYTCZ010000042.1:0-2223 GCA_964436315.1 uncultured Gaiellales bacterium
CGCTCACCCGTGAGGATGAAACCGAGTCGTTCAAGTTCCGAGCGGAAGGCCTGCGGGGAGTCAGCGAGCGCCTCGAGACGTAGCTCGCGGAGCTGCTGCCATTCACTCGCCTCGAGCTTCCGCACCCGCATCCCGGCTCGCGACGAAGTATGCAGAGCCAAGGCTTACGGATACCGCTGCCGTATCCAGCGGAACTGATCGTCGGGCGGCGGAACGTAGTCACCCGGTGGCTGCCGCGGCGGCAGCTCCAATGGCTCGGGAGTCTGATCCTCGTAGGAAATCTGGCTCAGCAGATGACTGATGACGTTCAGACGTGCATGGCGCTTCACGTTGGCATCGACGACGTGCCAGGGGGCGAACTCGGTATCGGTGTGCTGGAACATGATGTCGCGGGCCCTCGAGTAGTCGACCCAACGAGCTCGTGATTTCAGATCCATGGGACTCAGCTTCCAGCGGCGGCGCGGGTCATCGATCCGCTGCTGGAAGCGCTTCTCTTGCGTCTCGTCGGAGATGTGAAGCCAGTACTTGATCAGGATGATCCCCGACTCGATCATTGCCTTCTCGAACTCCGGCGCGTCCTTCAAGAACTTCCAGTACTCCTCGTCGGTACAGAAGCCCATGACGCGTTCGACGCCGGCGCGGTTGTACCAGCTGCGGTCGAAGATCACCATCTCCCCGGCTGCGGGCAGCACCGGCACGTAACGCTGGAAGTACCATTGCGTCTTCTCCCGTTCGGTCGGGGTTCCGAGCGCTTGAACCCGCACCACCCGAGGGTTGAGCCGGTAGGTGATCCGCTTGATCACTCCGCCCTTGCCGGCCGAATCGCGGCCCTCGAAAACGACGACGACCTTTAGACCCTCGTTCTTGATATAGCCCTGGAGCTTGACGAGCTCGACCTCGAGCTTGGCGAGCTCACGCTCGTAGTCCTTCCGCTTCATCTTCGCGGGCTTCTTCTTGTCCGACTTCTTCTCGGCCTTTGCCATGGCAGTCTTCGCCTCCCGGCGACGTTCAACGACCCAGCGAGAAGCATCCAACCACATCGCCACGTGCGTCGTCAGATTCCGCGGGCCCTCCACTGACGCGGGGGCCAAGCGAGGTGGTGAATCATGTCGACGCAGATTTTCTAGGAGGCAGTGCGATCGGAGTTCGCTACCTCAGTCCCACCGAGCTGCTACGAGAGTCCGACCTCGTGACCCTCCACTGCCCACTCCTCCCTGATACGTATCACCTCATCGACGAGGAAGCCCTCGAGCTCGTAAAGCCGGGGGCGATGCTGATCAACACGAGCCGAGGAACTCTCGTCGCTACTCGAGCGATTATCGCAGCTCTGAAGTCAGGACGACTCGGCTACCTCGGACTCGATGTGTACGAGGAAGAGGCGGACGTCTTCTTCCGAGACCTCTCGCTGGATGTCGACGGCCGCCGCTAGCCGCCGCACGAAGATCGTGTGCACGATCGGGCCAGCGTCGTCCTCCGATGAGGAGCTGCGGTCCTTGATCGATGCGGGGATGAACGTCGCCCGCCTGAACTTCTCGCACGGCACGCACGATGACCACGGACGCGTCATCGAGCAGGTCCGGCGGCTCTCTGAGGAGCTCGGCGTCCCCCTGGCCATCCTTCAGGACATCGCCGGGCCCAAGGTCCGGGTGGGGACGTTCGCGACGGACGAGGTCGAACTCGAAGCCGGCAGTTCCTTCACGCTCACGACCCGGGACGTCGAAGGAACGGACGAGATCGTCTCGGTCTCGTATCGCGAGCTTCCGGGCGAAGTGCGGCCTGGAGAGATCCTGCTACTCGCGGATGGGACGATCGAGCTCGAGGCGAGCGAAGTCACCGACGACGAGGTCCGTTGTCGCGTCCTGGTCGGAGGGCCCTTGAGCACACGGAAGGGCGTGAACGTCCCGTCGGGCCTGTTCGGGCTTCCCATCCTCCGTGACAAGGATCGCGACGACATTCGCTTCGGCATCGAACACGGCGTCGACTACATCGGTCTTTCGTTTGTCCGCACAGCCGACGATGTGGAGACGGCGAAGGCGGAGATCGCGATCCACGGCGGAGATACTCCGCTCATCGCAAAGATCGAGACGAAGGCCGCGCTCCAGAACATCGAGGAAATCCTCGCTACAGCCGACGGCTTCATGATTGCCCGCGGCGACCTCGGCATCGAGACGCCGTTCTCGGAAGTGCCGGCCGTCCAGAAGCAGCTGATCGCGCGCGCGGTGG
>CAYTCZ010000042.1:2323-8916 GCA_964436315.1 uncultured Gaiellales bacterium
GCGCTTCGAGCCGCCCGCGTCAGTCTCCCTCGACCTCGCATCGGTCGCTGAGGCCGCCTGGCGTATGGCCGATCGACTGAATGCGGAGGTCATCGCGGCGACGACCGCGCGCGGTGCGACGGCCCACTACCTCGCTGCCTTTCGCCCCCGTCAGCCGATCCTCGCCGTGGCGAACGATCCGAAGACTTACCGACGGCTGGCACTCGTCCGAGGGGTGGTGCCACTCCTTCTCGAGGATCCTCCGGCCGAACCGCTCGACCGAATCGACGCTGCTTGGGCGCTCCTCGAACGTGCGGGTTGGCAAGGACGCTCCGCCGTCATCGTGGCCCAGATCGAGGATGATCGGTTCGCCGTAACCACCGGAACGCTCTGAGCACCATGAGACAGCCAACGACAGTCACGCGCACGAAGGAGGTTCAATGGGTCCTCCCACCCGCCGGATAGCTCTCGATCGTTTCGACGCCTGGCTCTTCGATCTCGACGGGGTGCTGACAGCCACCGCAAAGATCCACGCGACGTCCTGGAAGAAGATGTTCGACGAGTACCTGAAGCAACGGTCGGAGGCGACCGGCGAACCGTTCAGGCCATTCGAGGTCGATCCCGACTACCGGCTCTACGTTGACGGCAAGCCACGCCTCGATGGGATTCGCGACTTCCTGGCCTCGCGCGGAATCATCCTCCCTGAAGGTGAGCCAGACGATTCGCCGGACGCCGAAACAGTGAACGGCCTCGGCAACTGGAAGAACACGATGGTGCTTCGGGCGATCGATGACGGGCTCGTCGAGCGATTCGACAGTTCGATCGGCTTCGTCGAGGCCCTGCGAGAGGCCGGAGTCAAGACTGCCGTCGTCTCGTCGAGTCGCAACTGCGAGGCGATCCTGAAGGCAGCTGGCATCGAGGATCTGTTCGACGTTCGCGTCGATGGAGTCGTGGCTTCCGACCTCGGCCTCCCCGGCAAGCCGGCGCCGAATACGTTTCAACACGCGGCCGACGAGCTCGGCGTCGATTACACACGAGCGGTCGTAGTCGAAGACGCGGTCTCCGGAGTGCAGGCCGGGAGGGCGGGGAATTTCGGGCTCGTCGTCGGTGTCTCGCGCAAGGGCAACGACGATGAGTTGCTTGACGAGGGCGCTGACATCGCCGTTCCTGATCTCGGAGAGTTGTTGAGCTAGGCCCATGCTTCATCGCGAGCCCGATTTTCCCCCGGTAGAGCTCTACCCAATCGACGACTGGGCCCTGATCGAGAAGGAGTTCACCCCCGAGTACCAGGCGCGGATGGAAACGCTCTTCGCCCTCTCGAACGGCTTCATGGGTATGCGCGGAACGTTCGAGGAGGGGATCCCGGTCGCGAAGGCCGGTACCTACATCAACGCGTTCTACGAGTCATGGCCGATCGTGCACGGCGAGTACGCGTACGGTTTCGCCCGCACCGGCCAGACCCTCGTCAACGTCACAGACGCGAAGATCATCAAGCTCTTTGTCGACGACGAGGCCTTCAGCCTGGCCCAGGCGAACGTCCAAGAGTACGAACGGCGGCTGGACATGCGCTCCGGGACACTCGAGCGTCACGTTCTCTGGAGGACGCCGCGCGGCACTGAGGTCAGGATCGACTCGAAGCGCTTGGTCTCGTTCGAGCATCGCCATCTCGCTCTCATCGTCTACGAGGTCACGGTCCTGAACCGGCAGGCCCCGATCGTGATCTCGTCGGAGATGGTGACGCCGATGCGAAGCAGCGGGGACAACGCCGAGGAAGACGTGCCTCACGATCCACGAAAAGCACCCAAGTTGCCGGGTCGGGTGCTGTACCCGGCCGTGCACTACGGCGACGACGGCCGTGTGGTGCTGGCCCACCGCACGAAGAACAGCGACCTCAGGATCGCGTGCGGTATGGACCATGACCTCGATACGGAATGCGAGGTCTCGGCCAAGAGGACGGCCCTCGAGGATTTCGGACAGGTCGCATACTCGATCGAAGCCGAGCCCGGGGCGTCGATTCGGCTCGCCAAGTTCGTCACCTATCAGACCTCGCCCACGGCATCACCCGAGCAGTTGTGTGGGCGGGTCGACTGGTCACTCGACCGAGCGAAGCGCCATGGTGAGGCCGATCTCCTTGAGAGCCAGCGCGTCTATGTCACGGACTTCTGGGAGCGAACCGACGTTGAAATCGAGGCGGCAGACGAGGCTCCGCCCGGCAGCGACCACGTCCAGCAAGCGCTCCGCGTCAATCTGTTCCATCTCCTCCAGGCCTCGGCCCGCGCCGACGGCGCCGGCATCGCGGCGAAGGGACTTACGAGCGACGGCTACGAAGGACACTATTTCTGGGACACCGAGATCTACGTCATGCCGTTCTTGACGTACACCTCTCCCGGCGCTGCGCGAAACCTGCTCACCTTTCGCTACAACCTGCTCGACAAAGCGAGAGAGCGAGCCCGCCTGGTGAACCAGCAGGGCGCGAAGTACCCGTGGCGGACGATCAACGGCGAGGAGGCCTCCGCGTTCTACGCCGCGGGAACGGCGCAGTACCACATCAACGCCGACATCGCGTACGCACTCCGCAAGTACGTGAGAATCACCGGCGACAAGGAGTTCCTCTACGAGGAAGGCGCCGAGATCCTGGTCGAGACCGCGCGGCTGTGGGCAGATCTCGGCTTTTTCTCGCCGCGGGTCGCCGGGAAGTTCGTCATCCACGGCGTGACGGGTCCAGACGAGTACACGACCGTCGTCGACAACAACACGTTCACGAACTTGATGGCGCGGGAGAACCTCCGCTTCGCCGCCGAGACGGTGACAGAGCTACGCACCGAGGACCCGGAGCGCTACGCGACTCTCGTACGTCGCACCGGCGTCGAGACGGAAGAGGTCGACATGTGGAAGGACGCTGCCGCCAAGATCCACATCCCGTACGACGAGGAACTCGGAATTCATCCGCAGGACGACGGGTTTCTCGAGAAGGAGATCTGGGATTTCGAAGGGACGCCGACCGACCTCTACCCACTCCTTCTGCACTTTCATCCTCTCGTCATCTACCGGTTCCAGGTGATCAAGCAGGCCGACATCGTCCTCGCGATGCTTCTGCTCAGCGAGGACTTCACCCAGGAGGAGAAGCGCCGGAATTTCGACTACTACGATCCGCTCACCACCGGCGACTCCTCACTGTCCCCATGCGTCCAGGCGATCCTCGCCTACGAGCTCGGCGAAACGGATCTCGCAGCCCGCTACGCGATGGCCGGTATGTTCATGGATCTCGGCGATGTCGCCGGCAACGTGGACCACGGGGCGCACATCGCGGCGATGGGAGGCGCCTGGGCGATCGTCGTTCATGGGCTCGCCGGTCTTCGAGATTACGACGGACGTCTTCGTTTTCACCCACGACTGTCTCCGAGGATGAAGCGCGTGCGCTTTCCCCTAACCGTCAGCGATCGGCGGCTTCGGGTCGAGGTCGGCCGCGAGTCAGTGGTCTACTCCCTCGAGCAGGGAGATGAGCTCACGCTTTCGCATTTCGAGGAGGAGATCACGCTGACGAAGTCGACTCCCGTCGCCGAGCGGCACATCGAGGCAGCGTGAGCAAACCCCGGGGTCGGATCTTGCAAGCAAGCATGCAGCCGTTTGCTGGATCGCAAGATCCGACCCCGGTGTCAGACAGAAAGTCATCAGCTCACAACCAAACCGCAACCGTTGCTCCGGGCATTCATGCGAGCATGTGGCCCGCCGACCACGAAGGGGGTCTTCAGTGAGCTACCGGCTATCGTCTCTGCACGCGCTCGAAATCCTCGACTCGCGCGCGCGACCCACGCTCGAGGTCGCTGTAGAACTCGAGAGTGGTGCCTCAGCCAGAGCGGGCGTCCCATCGGGCGCCTCGACCGGCGAACGCGAAGCCGTCGAACTGCGCGACGGAGATGCGAAGCGCTACAACGGTCAGGGTGTGACCAAGGCCGTTGAGTCCGTCAACGGCGAGATCGCGAGCGCGATCGTCGGAAAGGATTGGGCCTCCCTCGCGGACGTCGACCGGGCTCTCATCGAGCTCGACGGCACCTCCTCGAAGAGTCGCCTCGGCGGCAACGCGATCGTTGGAACGTCCATGGCTCTCGCCCGGGCGATGGCGAAGGGCGACCGCGTCCCGCTCTACGAGTTCCTGGCACCGGAGGGAGCAGAAAAGCGTCTACCCGTGCCCCACTTCAACGTGATCAACGGCGGGGCCCACGCCCAGAATCCGCTCGATTTCCAGGAGTTCATGATCGCACCCGTGGGAGCGTCGAGCTTCGCCGAGAGCCTGCGGGCCGGTGTCGAGATTTACGCCGCGCTCAAGAAGCGTCTCCACGCAGCAGGACAGAACACCGGGCTCGGCGACGAAGGCGGCTTTGCACCTGAGATCGCGACCGCCGAGGACGTCCTGGAGACCATCGTCGCGGCGATCGACGATGCAGGCTACGAGGCGAGCCGTGAGGGCGTGGCGATCGCCCTCGACCCGGCGGCATCAGAGTTGGCCGAGAACGGCTCGTACCTCGTGGCCGGAGAAACGCTCACGAGCGACGAGCTCACGGCTCGCTATGAGCAGATGGTCGAGCGATTTCCGATCTGGTCGATCGAAGACGGGCTCGGCGAGAACGACTGGGACGGTTGGGCGGCGCTGACCGAGCGACTCGGTAACCGCATCCAGCTCGTCGGTGACGACCTCTTCGTCACCAATCCCGGGATCGTCCGTGATGCGATCGATCGGAGCATCTCCAATGCCGTACTGATCAAGCTCAACCAGGTCGGTACGGTGACCGAGACGCTCGAGACGATCCAGCTCTGCAGGGATGCCGGTTGGGGAGCGATGATCTCGCATCGCTCGGGAGAGACGTCCGATCCGTTTATCGCCGACCTCGTCGTCGCGACCGGCACTGGTCAGATCAAGACGGGTGCGCCCGCAAGAGGCGAGCGCGTGTCAAAGTACAACCGGCTCGTTCGCATCGAGCACGAGCTCGGGGACGCGCCGTACGGCCTCCCGGCTGCGCAAAGCGCAGTCGCCGCGGGACGCAGCTAACGAGACAAGAGACGAACAAGGGAGAACCGCGAATGAGTTTGAAGGTAGCGATCAACGGCTTCGGCAGGATCGGGCGCAACTTCTACCGTGCGTCAAGAAAGCGCGGAGCGGACTTCGACGTCGTCGCCGCCAACGACATCGGCGATCCGAAGACGATGGCGCATCTGCTCAAGTACGACTCGGTCCTCGGTCCGCTCGACGATGAGGTCAAGGCCACAAATGGTGGAATCAGGGTCGGCGATGACGACGTCTTGCTGCTCTCGGAGCGCGACCCGGCCGACCTGCCCTGGAAGGATCTCGGTGTTCAGGTCGTCATCGAGTCGACCGGCCTCTTCCAGAGCGGCGAGAAGGCCAGGGCTCATCTCGATGCCGGGGCTGACAAGGTCGTGATCTCCGCGCCCGCAACCGAGCCCGACGTCACGATCGTGCTCGGCGTGAACGACGACGACTACGACAAAGACAAACACGACATCATCTCGATGGCGTCATGCACCACGAATTGCGTCGCGCCACTCGCGAAGGTCCTGAACGACGAGTGGGGGATCAAGTCCGGTTTCATGACGACGATCCACGCATACACGAACGACCAGCAGATCCTCGATCTCCCGCACAAAGACCTGCGGCGGGCACGCGCTGCAGCGATGAATCTCATCCCCACAACCACTGGCGCGGCGCGGGCGATCGGACTGGTCATCCCCGAGCTCCAAGGCAAGGTGGACGGCGTCGCAGTGCGAGCGCCGGTTCCCGACGGTTCGGTCGTCGACCTGACGGCCCACGTCGACGGTAATCCCAGCGCAGACGAGGTCAACGCCAAGTTCAAGGAAGCTGCCGACAATGGGAACTTCGAAGGGATCCTCCACTACTCGGACGACCCGCTCGTCTCGAGCGACATCATCGGGAGTTCCTACTCGTCGGTCTTCGACTCACAGCTGACGATGGCGCACGAAGGCGAGGTCAAGGTCTTCTCGTGGTACGACAACGAGTGGGGCTACAGCTGCCGCCTCGTCGACATCGTGAGTCGGCTGCTCTAGCCGCCCGCAGAGAGGATTGAGGCCGGGCTCTCACCCGGCCTCACTTGGGGAACGGCGGTTCTAGACGAACTCGATGCCGAAGTCGGCCGGATCGGCTTCCGAGCCGTTCTTCGGAACGAAGAAGCGCTCGGGGCCGGCTGGCTCCTCCGTCACGAGAAGACGCGCCTCGTTACCTTTGACCTTGAACGTGTGAGGGATGTCGCGTGGTAGGACCGCGTACGAGCCGGGCGCGACATCGATCTCTGCATCGCCGACGTACGCCGTGATCTCGCCGCTGAGGAGATAAACGGTCTCTTCCTCCCTGCGATGAACGTGCAGCGGCGGCTCGTCGCCGGCTACGACGCGCAGCTCGACGACTCCGAACTCGCCACCCGTCTGGGAGCCTTCGACCTTCAACTCGGCCTCCGAGCCCTGCCCGAACTTGTTGACCTCACCAGTTCCGGGGGAAACGAGAATTGGTGCTTCGACTGGCATTTCTACCTCCTTGGGTTACGTACGTGAGACATCGTCTGCGTACAGTGGCCGGCACTTCGCGT
>CAYTCZ010000042.1:9016-14044 GCA_964436315.1 uncultured Gaiellales bacterium
TCCTTGGGTTACGTACGTGAGACATCGTCTGCGTACAGTGGCCGGCACTTCGCGTCTTGTTACAGCTGAGCTGGCGGTGGGGGAACCGCGACACGATCCGATTGGCACGAGGCGCTCGAAGATCGGGCATTGGCGAAGAAACAGCTGGCGCTCCTCCGGCGTGCAGAAGCC
Source organism: uncultured Gaiellales bacterium (assembly GCA_964436315.1). Classification (GTDB taxonomy): domain Bacteria; phylum Actinomycetota; class Thermoleophilia; order Gaiellales; family Gaiellaceae; genus CAYTCZ01. The sequence goes on from CAYTCZ010000042.1 coordinate 9,188, forward strand.
GAGCACCTTCTCGATCCCGGCACGGTTGTACCAGCTGCGATCGAAGAGGACGATCTCGCCGCCCGATGGAAGTTGCTCGACGTAGCGCTGGAAGTACCACTGCGATCGTTCGCGCTCGGTCGGGATCGGCAGGGCAACGATCAGCCGCGAGAGCCCGTTTACCCAATGGGCGTCAGCTATGAAGCGTCAGCTCGGTCGTGACGTCGGGGTGTCGCGCTCGCCAGATCGCGAGGCGAAGTTCGAGCTCCATGCGCACGTGATCCTCGCGGAACGACCCCGGCGACGGCGACGCCTTGACCGTTCCGTGATCGCCTTCGACCGCCACGAAGCCTTCCTCCTCGAGATAGGAGAGGAGGTCAGGAACGAGCTCGGGATCGCTGAGGATAACTTCCATCGGCCACGGCCCTGTGTCGAATCAGAGTCCGCTCTCACCTTTACTGCAATTCAGGCCCCGGTCAATCCCCCTCGCGATTCCGACTCTCAAGCTCTCGATCTAGTGGGCTAGGTGGCTCCACACGATGCGGAGCACGGTCTCGGGATCCGCGGGCGTGATAGTGGGCTTCAGCACTCGTCCGACGTCGAGCTCGATCGCCGTCGACTTCTTGCCGCGCCTCCGGTCCCCGGCAGGAGGAGGAACGGGGAGCGGGATCGCTCTCGGCAGAAGCTCGCGGACGGGGCTGGGAGGCACACCGCCGAGCGTTGCATCGCAAACCCACTGCCCGCTCCCGTGCCGCCTGAGTTACGCCGTCGGTGTCTTTGCCTCTTCTTGGAGCCCGAGTTCCTCGGTTGAGATCTCCCGCATCTTGAACTTCTGTATCTTCCCGGTGACCGTCATCGGGAACGAGTCGACGAACTTCCAGTAGCGGGGAATCTTCACCGTCGCGATCTTGCCGCGGCAGGCTTGCTCGAGACCGTCGGCCGTCAACGAGGAGCCGTCTTTCGGCCTCACCCAGGCCATTACTTCCTCGCCGTAGCGCGCGCTCGGGACCCCGATGACGTGTGCATCGCTAACGCCGTCGAGCGTGAGCAGGTACTCCTCAACCTCGCGCGGGTAGATGTTCTCTCCCCCGCGAATGATCATGTCCTTGAGGCGGCCGACAATCTTGACGTAGCCCTCGTCGTCCATCAAAGCCAGATCGCCGGTGTGCATCCAACCTTCGGAGTCGATCGCCTCTCGCGTTGCCTCCTCGTTCCGCCAGTAACCTAACATCACGGAGTAACCACGCGTGTATTGCTCGCCGGGCGTGCCGCGGGGCACGGTCTCGCCGGTCTCAGGATCGACGATCTTCACCTCGACATGTGGGTGCACGCGACCGACGGTCGCCACTCGCTTCTCGACCGGGTCATCGACCGTCGTCTGAGCCGACACGGGAGACGTCTCGGTCATCCCGTAACAGATCGTGACCTCGCTCATGTGCATCTCTGAGCGCACGTGCTTCATCGTTTCGATCGGACACGGCGCTCCGGCCATGATCCCGGTACGAAGAGTGGAGAGGTCGAAGCTGTCGAAATCGGGCAAGTCGAGTTCGGCGATGAACATCGTCGGAACACCGTAGAGCGAGGTGCAGCGCTCTTCCTCGACGGTCTGGAGCACTGCCGCCGGATCAAACACCTCGCCGGGAACGACGGCGCATGCGCCGGTGGTCATACACGCGAGGTTGGCGAGGACCATGCCGAAGCAGTGGTAGAACGGCACCGGGATACACACCCGGTCGTTCTCCGAGTACTCGCAGCGCTGAGCCACGAAGTATCCGTTGTTGAGGATGTTCTCGTGTGACAGGGTCGCGCCCTTGGGGAAGCCGGTCGTTCCCGAGGTGTACTGGATGTTGATCGGGTCGCTGGGATCGAGGGAGGCTTCGCGCTCGGCGAGCTCGTCCTCACTCACAGCACTTGAAGCCTCCAGGAGCTCGTTCCATTCGTGATCGAGCACTAGGACCGAGCGGAGCTCGGGGCACCGGTCACGGACCTCCTCGATCATCGCGACGTAGTCGTTCTTCCGGAAACCCTGTGCCGTGACGAGCAGGCTCACGCCGGACTGCTTCAGCGCGTACTCGAGCTCGCTCGTCTTGTACGCCGGGTTGATGTTGACGAGGATCGCCCCGATGCGCGCGGTCGCGTACTGGATCACGATCCACTCCGAGCGATTCGGCGCCCAGATGCCGACGCGATCGCCCTTTTCGACGCCGCGGGCCATCAGGCCGCGCGCGGCACGCGAAACCTGATCCCAGAGCTCGTCGTGAGTCGCCCGGTAGCCTTGGTCGCGTACGACGACGGCTTCGCGATCACCGAACTGCTCGACGGTTCGGCGGAGTCGCTCGCCGACGGTCTCTCGCAAGAGGGGCGGCTCAGTCGGGCCCTTGGAGTAGGAGAGCTCCGTCATCCGACCTACGCGTCCGCCTCGACGGAGATCGCCTCGGTCGGGCAGGCGTCTTCGGCAGCGAGGACATCGTCGAGTGGATCGCCCGCCGGATCGACCACGAGCGCCACGTTGTCGTCGCTGATCTCAAAGGTGTTCGGCGCGAGCGAAACGCACGTCGACGTCCCCATGCAGACATCTTCGTCGACCGCCACCCGCGGAGCCGCCATGCCGAGTAGCGTAGCGATCGGCTGCGTCACATCAAAGGGCCGGCCCTGACGCCGTTGGAGCCGATCCGGCTAGTCGAACCGGACGACGGTTCGCACGCCCGGCGACTTCGTCTCCGAGAACACGCTCGGCAGCTCAGCGAGCGAAATCGTCCGCGAAACGAGATCCCCGACCGGGATCGTGCCATCCGCACACCAGCTCGCGATCCGACGAAGATCGGCCGGGGGGTCGATCCAGCCATAGATGCAGCCCGTGATACGGGCTTGCTTCCGCACGAGCGTCCTCGGCGCGACCGGAATCTGGCTGTCGGGCGCGACACCGCCGAGGATCACCAACTCTCCGCCGACGGCGAGCGAGTCGATCCCGGCCAGGATGGCGTTCTCGTTCCCGACGGCTTCGAAGGCGACGTCCAGTCCCCCGAGCTCGGTCAGGGCGTCGACCGCCTCATCGGGATGGAGCAGAACCGTTGCCCCTCGGGCGGCCGCCAACTGGAGATGTGACTCGTCGGGATCGATCGCCGCGATCGTGCTGGCTTTTGCCATTCGCGCAGCGGCGATCACTGGCGGCACTCGCCACAGGCAGTTCGAATCGATAAGGCAACCCGATCGCCCGCCGAAAGGGTCGTCACGCCCTCGCCGACCGACTCGACCTCACCGCAGCCCTCGTGGCCGAGCACCAGCGGTGCTCGGAAGGCATCTCGAGGGGCGGCGATATCTGTATGACAGATGCCCGAGGCGAGCATGCCGATACGGACCTGGCCCGGGCCCGGCTCAGGCACCTCGATGCTATCGACGTGTGGCGCGCCGCCGAGTCGCTCAAGGACGAGCGCGCGGACCGTCTCTGACGACGGCATTTCGGCTCAGGACGAGCGGCAGTGAAAGAAGACCGCGTACGTCGCCACGCGCACGCCAGACGGCCTCCTGATTCGGATCGAGCGCGAAGTTGGGCATGAGACGCGCGATCTGCTCGAGCATCACGGCCATCTCCAAGCGGGCGACGTTCGCTCCAAGGCACAGGTGGTGCCCGTAGCCGAACGTCACGTGGCGGTTTGGCTTCCGGTCGAGCATGCAAGCATCCGGTTCCGGAAACTCACGCGGGTCCCGGTTCGCCGCCGCGTAAGCAAGCGCGACGACCTCTCCCTCCTCGATCTCGGCGCCGTGAAGCTCCAGGTCATGAGCCGCGTTCCGGCAGAACACCTGGATCGACGGGAAAAGGCGCAGGAACTCGTTTACCGCACTCGGAATCAACCCGGGCTCTTGGTAGATCCGGTCGCGGATCTCGGGCTCCTCGGCGAGGAACTTGATGGTCATGCCCATTGCGCCCGCCGTCGTCTCGTGCCCGGCCATGAGCATGACAACGCCGAAGCCTCGGATCTCCAGGTCGGTTAGCCGGTGGCCCTCGACCTCGGTGTCGAGCAATAGACTGATGAAATCGTCGCGGCGCTCTTGCTTCCGCTCCGCGACGAGGCCGTCGAGGTACTCCTGGAACTCGGCTCCGGCTCGCTTCTGTTCCTCGGGATCGTTGATCGATCCCTCGAACATCCTTCGCACCCAGCCTCCCCACTTCGGCTGATCCTCGACTGGCAGCCCCATGAACATCCCGAGCGTCCCGAGGGACATGGGAGTTGCGAACTCGGTAACGAAGTCGCCGTGTCCGCGCTCGACAATCGGGGTGAGCAGAGACTCGGCAAGCTCGTGGAGATCCGGCCTGAGCGCCTCAACGCGGCTCTTCGCAAAGATCGGGTTGACGATGCTCCGGTAGAGCGTGTGCTTGGGCGGGTCGAGCTCGATCGGCAGCTGCGGGTAATCGCGCGGCTGACTCGGCGGGATCACGGTCGTGCCGACAACGCTCGAGGTGAAGCGTTGCCAGTCCATCGCCGCCTCGGTCACATCCTCGTAGCGCGACAGCAGCCAGAAGCCACCGTAGTGGTCGCTGTGGATCAGCGGGTGGCGCTCGCGGATCTCGGCGAGGACGGGATGCGGGTCGGCAACGAAGGCGGAATCGTGATGGTCGAAGTCGACTTGGAGGGGGTGATCCTCGGTTTGGCTCATCGGGACGAGCCTACGACATCCGGTCGCTTGCTGGGGTCAGGTCTCCGTTGTTTCATCCGGAGGAGCCGCGAGCCGATCGAGTACGAGCCCTGCGTGCCGCGCGATGATCTCGAAGTCGCGATCGCAGCGCAAGACTGCCGCCCCTTCACGTATCGCCACGGCTGCTACAAGGCAATCGTTCAGGCTGCGAATCCTCTCGCCATGCTCTCGACATTCGGTGTA
>CAYTCZ010000042.1:14144-16179 GCA_964436315.1 uncultured Gaiellales bacterium
CGCGTGACGCGGATCGAACTCACACTCAGGGTCGACGTGGGGTCAGGTCACCGTTTTGCAGCCGCAGGTTCGGGTGGTCGCGTCATCTTTCCCTGCTATGTGCCGAAGACGGCAAACCTCGGGGTGGGTCGGAGTGCTGGCACAGATCTCCCACACAAGCGGCAGCCGGGGTCAGCGCAACACGACAGACCTGACCCCGCCTTTTAGACCTTTGCGATACAGCGGATCTCGATCATGAGCTGGGGAAACGCGAGCCGCTCGATCTGGACGATCGTGCTCGCGAGTACCGGTTTGCCGCCGAAGACCTCGTCCTTCATCTTCACGCGTGCGTGAAAGGCCGCGTCCATGTCGACGACATACAGCGTCTCCTCGACAACGTTCTCGATCGTTGCGCCGTGCTGCGCGAGCACCTTCGCGATGTTCGCGTAGGCGGCACGCATTTGCACTTCCATGTCCCCTTCGCCGAGGACGTTGCCCTCGTCATCGTGACTCACCTGTCCGGAGAGGTAGATCGTGTCATCAACCTTGATTGACTGGGCATAGCCGTACTGGTCTTCCCAGGGCATGCCGAGGCTGGTGGGCTCTTTCGTCAGCGTCGCCATCGCGCTACTCCTTTCTAGCCGTAGGTCTTGCCTGCTTTGGTGATATCTGCGTCGGCCTTCTGTAGATCCTCGGGAAGCATGATCGGCTGAAACTCCACTGTCGCATTCAGCGCGAGGAACCAGGGCTCGGCGACGGCAGGCATCTGTGAGGCATCGTCGACGTTGACGACGAGGAAGGTCGAGCGGTTTCCCTCGTCGGCCGGGAAGTAAACGGCCTCCGGTTTTAGTTCCTCGAGGATCGATCCCACCACCTCACCGAGCTTCCCCTTCTTGGCAAGCTCGTTGCCCTTCTCGATATCCCAGTGAATACGCACGAAGAATCGCAATCCGCATCTCCTCTCTCCGCTGACCGTGTGCGTTAGACGCGACCCCGCGACGGTCCGTTTCGCCTACGGATCAAACGGTCAGACATGGTTTGGGGGAGGCTTCCGATCGCGATTCTCGACGAGATGCGACGCGTGAGTCAAGCCGATGTTCACCAGCCGACCCCTATCTTCAGCCGACGTTCACCGGCCGGCACCGTGAGTCGACCGGCCCTGAGCGCTCACGCTGGCACCGCGATGTCGAGTCCGTATCGAGGCGCGGCCGCCATCACTCGGCCGATGTCCTCCTCGGTGGGCAGGCGTGGGCTCTCGTCGGAAGCGAGCTGTCGACCGACCTCGCGGAGGAAGCCCTCAAGCCCGCTCGGAACGGCGAGAAGCAGCGCGCGCGCCGGGACAGCTGATGAATTTCGGAACGTGTGGAGCACTCCCTTCGGCGAGTAGATCCAACCGCCGGCTTCGACCGACATCTCCTCGCCCTCGACCATGAACTCCAGCGTGCCCTCGATCACGAACCACCCGATTGCTTCGTTTTGGTCCACGTGAGGTGGTACACCTCCGTCGGGGCTTACCGTGACCTCCACAGCAGCGAACGCACCGTCGGTCTGATCGGCGTCGGCAATCAGACGGTAGCGGTCACCGAGGAGGTCGAGTTGCTCACCCTCACCTTGTTGCAACAGTGTGTACGTCATCGCGACGATTCCTCCTGTTTGGACTGTGGTCAGCTACCAGGAGAACAACGTAGGCTCGAAGCGGCTCTCCGGCCATAGGGGATAGTCCCTAGTCGTAGAGGTCGCGCTCGACCGCGTACATGGCAGCGGCGGTACGGGTGTTAGCGCCGATCTTTCGGTACAGGTTCTGAACGTGGTTGTCGACGGTCTTGTACGCCACGCCGAGTTTGGCGGCGATCTCTTTGGTGAGAAGTCCCTGCGCAAGGAGCCGTAGCACCTCGACCTCACGCTTCGTAAGACCATCCGGGTACTGCTCAGGCACAGCCGCCCGATGATGACCGCGAGCCGCGAGAACGGCGTGAACCGCGGCCGGCGAGAGTCGGCCCTTCTCAGCCTCGCGGTTCAGGATCTCGCTTGCAACCGACTCCGAATGCCCGTCACG
>CAYTCZ010000042.1:16279-28827 GCA_964436315.1 uncultured Gaiellales bacterium
TTTTGTCCCAGATGCCGTTGGGGACGGCACACCGCCCGAGGTCACGCATGAGCGATGCGAGCCCGACGGCAGTGCAGTCCTCCTCGGACAATGAAAGATGCTCAGCCGCGGCAACGGCAAGCGACGCGCCCTTGCGAGAATTCCCGAGGAACCATCCGCTCTTCTGGTCGGCGAAGTCCGCACTGATCTCGGCGACCACTCGGCGGTCGTGCTCCCCGATGGTGCGAACAGGAGCCGGTTCGGTCTCCACGAACAAGTCCCACAGAGAGGTTTCCTCGAACCCCTCGAGCAGGTCGGGCGCGTGACGCTCGAACACGGCACAGACATGGGGATCGAACTGTCCACCGGATCGAGCCGAGGCCACGTCGAGCGCCGCCTGCACGCCACCGGCGCGCCGGTAGAGCTCGATCACCGTCGCGAACTCGATGATCCGGACCGGCAGCGGGATGTCTTCACCGCCCGGCCTTGTCGGATTCTTGCCATCCCAGCGTGCATCAAGGTCGGCCAGAAGAGTTGCCACGTTCGGCGGTACCGGCAAGCGCCGAGCTAGAGCCACCGCCTGCTGACAAATCGGCGCAGCGATATACGGAAATTGGGGATGGAGGTTCAGCACCGCGTCTATGACCTGTGTCCGCGTCTCAGGCTCCGCCCCTAGCGCGAAGTAGCTCTCTAAGCCAGCCCGGACACTCCGCGGGTCGGCGAGGTCACTCATGTGCAGCGCGTAGGTGAACGAGCGGTCGTCGCCTAATGCGAGCGCCGCGGCGTCCATCGAGAGAGAAGTGCAGCCGAGCGTTCGGGTTAGCGCTGCGAAGTAGGTGTCGGCGAGCTCCTCGTCAGCCAATGCCATACGCTCAGCCAAACGCGTCGCCAGGATCGTCGTCCCGAGCGCCGACTCCGGTGCCTGCCCGCGTGCCCCATCAGTCGCTAGCGACAGCGCTCCCAGAAGCTCGACCAATCGGTCCTGGGCCCCCACGGTAGGTCAAAGTAGCATCCCCGAAACGCCGAGTCTCGGGAACTCGGTCGAGCCCTTTCCTCCCTATCCGGCCGAGTTGGAGAGATCGATCTCCATCCCCTCGGCGGCAAGCCCTAGCGTGCCGTCGCGGCCGCCCCAAAGAACGCGTGCGCGATCGAGGATGGCTTCGAGTTCCTCGTCAGAGCGAAGCGGATCGTGGTGATTGAGCACGAGTTGCTTCGGATTGGTTAGCTCCGCAAAGCGGACGGCATGCGCCACGCTCGAATGGCCCCAGCCAACCCTGGCCGGGTACTCCTCCTCGGTGTACTGGGCATCGTGGAGAAGGACATCGACGCCATGAGCGACGGCGAACCCCGAGACCAGCTCGGGCTCGATCTCGTCGAGGTCGCAGCCGTAGGCCGGCTCATGGTCAGGAATGTAGGCGAGGGTTCGACCAGCCTCCTCGATCCGGATCCCGAGCGTCGTGCCCGGATGAATGACGGGCTCGGCGAGGATGTTTGCGCTCGCGAGCGTCCAGACGCCCTCGGGAACGTCGTGAAACCTGACCTTCGCGGGAATCTCGGAAAGTCGAGCGGGAAAGAGCGGCGGAGAGAAGTAGCGGGCGATCCGCTCGCGCAGCGAAAGCGGAGGCTCCGGTGGGCCCCAGATATGGACGTCGAAGTGGGCGTTCCAAAGCGGCGCGAAGAAGCCGAGCCCCTCGAGATGGTCAAAGTGGAGGTGCGTGAGGACGAGGTGAATCGTCCGCGCGTCACCCTCCTTGATCGAGAGCCCGAGCGGCATGATTCCTGAGCCGGCGTCGAAGATGAGCAGCGTCCCGTCGGCGAGGCACACCTCGAGGCACGAGGTATTTCCCCCGTAGCGGACCGTGCGAGGCCCCGGTGCAGCAAGCGAGCCCCGACACCCCCAAATTCTCGCTCGCATGCGGCCGAAGGATATCCCTGCGCTTACGCGCATCGCGTCTGAATGGTTTGGAGTCCGTAAAGGTGGTCACGACGCCGATGGCGAGATCGCCGAGTGCTGCACGTCGCGGCGCGCTGCTGAATTCCCCGGTCCCGCGGCAAGCGAGTCGGCGCCGTCGGTCCGACCACCACCGACCGTACAAGCCCTAGTTTAGGCACTCCGTATCGATGTATTCTTTGTCGTGTTCTGTTGAACGTGTATTGAGTCGTCCTTATGCCATGAGCGGCGTGGAACACGAGAGCACTGCCGAGGAAGTCTTCGCGCCGGTCGCGGACAGCACCGGTGCGAAAGAGGAGCGTAGGCACGTGCTCGAGGAGGTACTCGAGCTGGCGGTCGAGCTTGCCCGCGAGGGCCGAGAGGGAAGAAAGGTTGGAACGCTCTTTGTGGTCGGCGACGTCGATGCAGTGCTCGCCCGGTCGCGCCAACTTGTCCTCGACCCATTCCTCGGCCATCCGAGGGAGTCACTCTGGGTCGAATCCCCGGGCTTTCGCGAAACAGTCAAGGAATTCGCCCAGATCGACGGCGCGTTCATCGTGGACGAGGACGGAGTCTTCGTCTCGGCGGGCCGTTATATCGACGTCGACTTCCAGGACCCCGACAACTTCCTTCCCGGGCTCGGAACGCGCAACGCGGCCGCCGCCTCGATCACGAGAGCGACAGGAGCGACAGCCATCGTCGTCTCCCAAAGCTCCGTCGTGCGAGTGTTCGCTGACGGCGCCGTGCGTGCAGAGATAATCCCAGAGCTCTTCCTCATGTCGGAGGAGCGGGTTTTCACCCCTGATCCCGACGTCCGTCAGATTCCCGACGCGGGGATCACTGTTGCGGTCGCGGGAGACGACGTCTAGCCAAGAAGAACTCTGATGTCTTGCGTACCGGCGGAGCTACGCGGCTGCGCCAAGCGAGCTGGTAATGAGAAACGCCCCAAGGAAGACGGCACCGAGGATGAGTGCGATCCCGAACAGGAGCAGAGGCGTTCGCGACGGCCAGATCAGCTGGCGCTGAGGGAAGCGATCCTGTAACTCGTGCGTGCTCATGTGCTCCCCAGTCAGGCCGCTCTGGTCGTCATGCTTCGGAAAAGCTGATGGGGCGAGCGGACCACGATTCGCCTCTCCGGATGGACAATCACATCGATCTCGTCGGCGGGAATCAGCCACGCGCGACCGAGGTGACGCCCGATGCTGACGACGAGTTCGCCGGCCGTCTGACCGACGCTCAGTTCCCGGACACCTCGCAGGACACCGAGGTGACCAGTCTCGAACGAGTCGACGCGATAACCCACACAGCTCGACAGAGCCGTGGCTCCGCGATCGCTCGTGGAGGACGGAACTTCGGTTGGGGCGCCTGGTGTCGCTAGCACTCTCATTGCTCTTCTCCGTGGGGACGCTCTTACGAGAGGTTGAGGGTCCCGTCGGCGTCATTCACTCGCAGGTTACTGTTACGAATCACAATATACGTGATTATTTTCCGGTTATATAGATCTATAATCGTTAAGCCTTTGTTAAGTCGTGGATCTTCAGACCGTCGACCGAGCCTGCCACTCGAGAGGGACAAGCCGCGATCGATGTCATCTGGTCGAAGGGGAAGTCGGCAGGATCCCGTGTTTACAAGTACTCACATTCGTGGAAACGACCACCAAAGTGGATTACCCTGATTTCATGAGGCGAACTACAGGAAACAGAAATCGCGATGTCTGAACCTGCGAAAACACCTTGGACGTTCTTGACCAACCACGCGGTCGTGCTGCTCTGCATCGCCCGCGATCCCGGAATACGACTGCGAGACGTGGCCGAGCGAGTAGGGATCACCGAACGAGCCGTGCAGCGGATCGTCGCAGAGCTCGACGAGGACGGGTACATCTCAAAGAGGCGAGTTGGTAGGCGAAACGTCTATGAGATCAAGGAGAAGCGCCACCTCCGCCATCCGCTCGCTGACCACCAAGACGTCGGCGAGCTCCTCAACATCCTCACTACCGAGTAGCAGTTCTCGGGAAGCCACTCCTCCCCGTCCCTAGAGCTCGCTCACCGCGGTGGCCCCGTCCTTGACCCTGACTTCCCACGCGCGCCCATACGCGCGGATCCCAGAGAGCTCGAGCGAGCCCACCCATGACGGGAGCTCAGCCGGCGCGTGGCTCTCGAGCGTGTGGAATCCTTGATCCGGACGCAGCCCGAGGAGTACCTGCAAAAGCAGGATGGGTGTGCCCGCTGCCCAGGCGTGCGGACGCGTTGCGGTCGGGTATTCGATCGGAAACGGTGTCTCCGCCCGCGAGAAACCCGCGAAGACTTCGGGCAGTCCGAAGTCGAAGTGGGTAGCCGCCCTGATCATCCTCCGAATGATCCTGTGCGCCTCGGGCCAGCGGCCGTAGCGCGCCAGCCCCAAGGCGATGATCGAGTTGTCGTGCGGCCAGACCGTCCCGTTGTGATACGCGAGTGGATTGAATCCGGTGTCCCCGCTCGACATCGTCCGAACACCCCAGCCCGACCACAACTCCTCACCCATGAGACGATCGACGACTGCATCGACGCGTTCTGGCTTCACGATCCCGCTCCAAAGCAGATGGCCGATGTTTGAGCAGAGGGAGTCCACTCGGTTTTTCTCTCCGTCTAGGGCAAGTGCGAAATACCCGCCTCGTTCCTCGCACCAGAACGCCCGATCGAAGTTCTCCTGGAGTTGCCTCGCCTCGCTCTCGAGACGCTCCCCGAGCTCCCGCTCTCTCCAGGCAACACGCGCGAGCTCGGCCAGGCGCACCTTCGCGTCATAGACATAGCCCTGAACCTCGCAAGAGGCGATCGGCGATTCGGCCCGACGCCCGTCCGAGAAGAGCTGTGAGTTTCCGGAGTCCTTCCAGGACTGTATCTCCAGGCCTCGAGCCGAACGCCGCCTGAACTCGATGAAGCCGTCCCCGTCCAGATCGCCCCAGCGATCGATCCACTCAAGGGCCGCGAGCGCCGGCTCCTTGAGCTCGTGCATGAGCTCCGCGTCGTCAGTCCAGCGCCAGACCTCGGAGAGAAGAACGAGAAACAAGGGCGTCGCATCGACGGTGCCGTAGTACCGGTCGAACCAGGCGGTGGCGCCCTTCCCGTGACGCACTTCATGAACGATCTTTCCGGGCTCCGCATCGATCTCGGGATCGTCGTCCCCGGCCTGCAATGTGGCCAAGACGCGAAGCGCCGTCTCGGCCAACTCGGGGCCGAACAGCAATGTCTGGAGTGAGGTGATCAACGTGTCGCGGCCGAAAACAGTCATGAACCAGGGCATCCCCGCTGCCGGAAGGTGCCCGTCTGTTGTGACGCCAGGCTCCAGAGCCCGGATACGAAGCGCCGCGAGATCGGCGACCGAACGCCCGAACACGTGCTGGAGATCGTCCCATGAGGTCCGGAGCTGAGGAACTCGGAGGTGCCAGGAATCCAGAGACTCGGCAACCCTGTGCGACTCATCCCCGAACCGTCGCTCGACGAGCTCACGCTCGATTCGAACACCGTCGACCGAGGGAAGTACATCGATGCTGAGGTGCCACTGCTCCCGCGGACGAAGCGAGATGCGATACCGAACCGAGCCTCCGTTGACGTCTCCCTTTTCCGAAAGCACGATCTGAGTCGTCCCAGGAAAGCCGGTCTCATCGGCGAGGAGGAACTCGTTCGCCTCCGGATCGTAGGCGGGGTTGACGGCGGCCGGCAGCGTTTGCGCGCGGTCTGGGTTCCCGAGTGAGAAGTCGTGCTCCTTCACCGCGAAGATATCCGCGAAGTCGTTGCCGAATTCGAGTGCGAGTTCGAACTCGAGGGGGCGATCGGAGTGGTTCACGACGGTCAGGCGATCCTGCATCGTCTCGCCGATGAAGCGCACTCGCGCGATCGAGAGATCGTCCTGGCGTAGTCCTCCCGCAACCGGGTTCCGGAGCCAGAACGCAGCGGAGTAGTACTCAACGCGGCCGTTCGAGAGAAGCAACGGTCGCTCGCCGTTTACCGTTAGCCGAAGGTCAGAGAGAAAGCGCGTATCCGCTTCAAAGAAACCGTCTGTCGCCTCAACGAAGTCGCCGAGCTCATCGGAGACACAGAATGTCGAGCCCTCGAGCACGGTCACGGACACGGCGTCCGTTTACTCCTGCAGGGCCTCGACGGCGGGCACATCAATCGTGGAGCGTCCGGCGGCCTTCCTCGGGAGCCCGCGCTGGAGGCCGGCTCCGCGGAACGGCGGAAGCGGCTCGCTGTCAGGCCGATCGAGGGCTAGATCTCCAGCGCCGGAGCCGCTCCCACGGAACGGCCTTGCTCTTTCCACCGAACGACGAGACGTTCTTCGCGCGGGAAGATGTCCTGAATCTGCTCGGGCTGCAGAGTCAGTTGCTCTCCCGAGCTCATGCGAACGACGATCACCCCGGGCTCGGATTGTTGCCTGAAGACCACGGCCTCCACGTAACCGAGGCACTCGTCCTCGGTTAGAGCGCGAAAACCCTCGCAGTTCCGATACCAGAAACGCCGTGAAAACACCTCCGCGCCGCGATCCTCGCTTCCCTTGCCTCGGCCCGAAAGTTTCTCGTCAACACCGGACATCAGAGCCTCCTTTACGACCCGACGACTCATGAGGCCGCCGCAAGATCATCTCGCGAGAGAAGCTGATCGCCGGCGGAGATCTCGGGGCTTGCCCATTGCTGCTCACGCGGTACGGTCGCAACGTTGCCTGTGGCAGACAGAGCGTGGTGCTCGGCGAGCACTCCCCTGAACACCGAGAGATAGCTCTCCACCATCCGCTGTGGCGAAAACCATCGCTCGACGTGCGTTCGGCAATCGCGCGGATCGATCTTGTCCGCGGCGGGAATCGCGGCGGCAATTTGGCGGTAGTCCGCGACGATGACTCCCGTTCGGCCGTTCGTGAGCACTTCGGGCACCGAGCCGCGGTTCGTCGCAATGACCGGCGTGCCACAGGCAAGCGACTCAATCATGACGAGACCGAACGGCTCCTCCCAGTCGATTGGAAAGACGGTCGCGCGGGCGCCCTGAAGAAGACGCACTTTGGCCTCGTGGCCGACTTCGCCAAGGTACTCGATTCCCTCGCCGAGGTGCGGGTGGACATATCTCTCGAAGTACTCCTGCTCCTTCGGTTCCCGATTCTTGGCCGCGATCTTGAGAGGCAGTCCAGCTTGCTTCGCAACCTCGATCGCCCGATGAGCACCCTTATCGGGACTCATGCGACCAATGAACGCAAGGTACTCGCCTCTCGTTCGCGAGAGTGGATATCTCGAAAGCTCGATAGCGTTCGGACAGTTCCCGACCCAGGGAAGCTCCGGCGCTGGTCGGCGCTGGTTCAGTGACAGGGAGATCAGACCGACGTTCTTGGACAGGTTGCCGATCTGGCGATAGATCAGCCCGGCTTCGTTGTCGAGAGGTCCGTGGACGGTATGGACGACCGGGATCGCTGCCGTCGCGGCCAACGCTGCCGCCGGCGGGCCCGAGTGGTCACAGATGATGTCGAACTCCGACGCTCGCTCGAAACAGGCGAGAGCATGTCTCAGCTCCGCCAAGGACTCGCCGATTCGCTCAGAGGGCGCGCTCGGGAAGACCGAGACGACCTTGGCGCGGCTTCGCGAGTCACCGGAAGCAAAGAGCGTTACGTCATGGCCACGATCGACGAGCTCCTCAGTGAGGAGCGAGACCACCGCTTCGATCCCTCCATAGCCGGTCGGAGGAACTGGAAACCAGACGGGACTGAGGATCGCAATCCGGAGCTTCCTCTCTGAGCGTCCGGCCAAGTCTCGGCGGACGCGCGCCGGCAGTCGAGCCATACGAGATCGCCGTGCCGTCTCTCCGAGCGCTAGTCGAGACTCGGCGCCGCGCACGGTCGAACTCCCTATTGAATACGTCAACGTCGATCTCCTGTCATTCGGGGTGTGTCGGACTCGGCCGCGCCTCACTGATGAAGTACGCGCCTAGTGTCATGTTATCGAGATCGTCTGTTTAGGTACTGTTAAGAGCCTATCCCGGTAGATGCAGCACCCCCGGCTGGCGGCTGAGACGCGGCGCATCTCGCCGCGATCGCCCTCGCACATATCTCTCTCGATATGCGCCTCGGTCGACCCCACCAAGCTGCTTGGTCTCATCCCTCCCCGACGGCACCGCACCTACCGGAATAGGCTCTAAGTGAGCGCACCTGCTCGATGGTCACGCATGAGAGATGCCGATGATACGATTGATTAATCCCGAAAAGAGTAGCCTGTGATGCCCTTCACGATAACAAACTCCTCTCTCAGACGGCGGCGCCGCCTTCCCGACACCCGGCGCCGCCTGTCCCCACGTTTCACGAGGAGGATGGGATGAGGGGACGGACGTTTCGTGCGCATCGGCTCGACCGGCAAATCGGTGTGTGGGGACATCTGGCAGAGGCTGCCACGCTCGCCTCGGCCTGCGCGCTCGTTACGCTCGCCGCCCAGGAGGTCGCTTCGGTCGACGCACTCGACGGCGGAAGTGGGATCGGTGTCCGTGACGTTGCCATCGGAGCGTTCATCGGTACCGGTGTCGTGGCGTTCGCCTGCGGGATCGTCGCACTCAGACTCGGGGAGCGCCATGGCCAGGCGACGACAGGTGAGCAAGGAAGAGTGGCTCTCGCTTACTCGTTCCTGGCGATCGTCTTCGCAACCGTCGTCATCCGGATTTTTTGAGACGGCTCCGGTCGTCACTTCTGTGAAAGCGAAGGAGTTCCACCTGAACGATGTCGACCGCGTCACAAAGCAGACCGAGATGTCTCGACGCGCGCTACCGGATCGTCCGCATGCTCGGCGCTGGTGGAATGGCCGAGGTCTACTTGGCGAAGGACGAAGAGCTCGGCAGACTGGTCGCGGTCAAGCTCGTACACGCTCGCCATCGCACCGATGCGCGCTTTCGGGAGCGCCTAGCCCGTGAGGCAAAAGCAGCGGCGCGACTGACTCACCCCAACATCGTCCCCGTCTTCGACCTCGGCGAAGCCGAGGGAGCTCCCTACATCGCCATGGAGTTCGTCGAGGGCCGAAACCTCAAGGAGCACCTGCGCCGTCGAGGTCGCTTGTCGCCGAAACGTGCGGTCGATTACACGCAGCAGATTCTTGCCGCGCTTGGCTACGCCCACGCTCACGGAATCATCCATCGGGACGTCAAGCCACAAAACATCCTTGTCACCGAGGACGACCGCCTCAAGCTGACCGACTTCGGTATCGCGAAGGCTGTTGACTCTGACCTCACCGAGACCGGCTCGCTGATCGGCACGGCCGATTATCTTTCGCCCGAGCAGATTCTGGGCGGACCGGCGACGATCGCCTCGGATCTCTACGCCGTCGGAGTCGTCCTCTACGAGCTCCTGACCGGTGAGCTTCCCTTCAGCGGTGAGACGCCACTGTCGGTCGCGCTCAAGCACGTGCATGAGCAGCCGACACCGCCCTCACAGGTAGCTGGCGACGGGGAGACTGAGATCCCGGCGGCCCTTGAACAGGTCGTGTTGTGCGCGCTTGCCAAAGCGCCAGCGGAACGCTACGAGAGCGCGCATGACTTCGCTGGGGCACTCGCCGAGGTCGCAACCGGACCTCGTGACACGGCCGATCCCACCGATGACACGACCGCGACGCTTCCGATCGTCACCGCTCCCACCCAGGTCCTCGTTCCAAGTGATCCCGTGGTCGCTCGGCGATCGGCGCCTCGTCATCCGCCGCCTCCGCCTCCCGTTCCCCGGGCACCGCGGAGAAGACCACTCTGGCCCTGGGTTCTCACCCTTGCCCTCGCCGTAGCCGCTCTTGCTCTCGTCGGCGGGTATGCAGTTCTCGAGATCGACAGTCGCGGCCAGGCTCAGAGTCAAACGGACGCTGTGGGGACGGTCACCGTCCCGAGCACTGTCGGCCTCTCGGAGCAAGAGGCGGTTCGCGCGATCGAAGCGCTGGGCCTGCAGGCCGTCGTCGAAACGAGTTCGAGCGAGGAGATCGCGACAGGTCTTGTGATCGCGCAGACACCGGAAGGTGGGGCACAGATCAGCGAGGGCCAGACCGTGACGCTCGTCGTCTCGACGGGTAGTGAACTACACAAGGTCCCTCGCGTCGTCGGGCTCACCGCAGAGGACGCGATCGAAGCCATCACGAGCGCCGGCTTCGTGGCTGAGGCGGTCGACGCTCCCTCACAGGAGCCGGCAGGACTTGTCGTCTCGCAGAACCCGCGGCCCGGCAGTCGGATCGAGGAAGGGGCCTCGATCACGATCACGGTATCGACGGGGCCCGAGGCTGTTCCTGTGCCCGACGTCGTCGGTCAAGATGAGGAGAGCGCCCGCCTTGCACTCGAGAGCTCAGGTTTCTCTGCCGAGGTGGTAACAACGCCGTCCGAGTCGCAAGCGGGGATCGTCGTCGAACAGACTCCCGGCGCGGGGAGCGAACTCGAGAGTGGCGGCACCGTGACCCTGACGGTCTCGAGCGGCCCGGCAACCATCGCTGTCCCCAGCGTCACTGGGCAGTCACGAGATGTGGCCGAACTGACGCTGCGCGCGGCCGGCTTCGAAGTCAAGGTGCTCGGCGAGGAGACGAGCGGCCGAAATCTGGCGGGCATCGTGCTCGACCAAGACCCGCGCCCGGGGGTCCGTGTCGAACCGAAGACGTCGATCGTCATCGTCGTTGGAATCTACGTGGAGCCCGTGCCAGCCGATCCGCCGGCGCAGGAGGATACACCCGCGACCGACGGGTGATGCCGTTGCTGCTTTTCGGCTGATCGACGGACCGCGGACGCCCGTCGATCATCAGCAAAGGGGCCCTTAAGCGGCCGCCGCCTCAGGCATGACCCCGAGCTGGGTCAGGACCTGCACTTGGTCGAAGTAGAGGTGATCCTCAGTGATCTTCCCACCCTTGACTCGGAGCACCTCGACGCCACGTCCGACGAGCTGCCGATTCGTCGCCGGGATCTCACCCTCAGGTCCGACCAGGGGCTCCTCATGCGTGCCCTCGAAGGTGAACTCATGAATGATCCACTCGCCGCTCTCAAGATCATTGTGAACGGTGACCTGCCCGTCCGGAAACGCCCGTAGCCAGTTCATGGCGTAGTCGGCGATCGCGTCGGGCCCTTGCAGGCGAACATCGCCCGGAGCCTCGAACACGGCATCTGCCGCGTACAGCTTGCGGAGTCGCTCTCGGTCGTGGGCGTTGAATGCCTCAACGGCCTTCGCGCCGGTTTCTCGAGCCCGTCCCATCGGCACTCCTTTCACTTGTCTTAACTGGTGACCTTGCGAATGCGTTCTCGCGTCGGGCCGACTGATAAGAGCGGAAGTCACATCCAACTGTCGGCCCGACGCGCATGCGAGTGGCACTATCATACGTTAGCGAAGTCGCGAAAGCAAACACGGTAGTATCCACAGAACCGTCCACATTCTGTGGATCAACTTGGGGCCCGACGCGAAGCCCGGGGCCGCCGAGTCGCTGGTCGAGAGGATTGCCGCCGGCTATCAACTCGAGCGGAGAGAAGTGTTCGAGTCCGTTTGCGCGAAGCTCGAAGCGGAGGCCGTACCGCTCTCGAACGCGCGCGCAGCGCGTGAGAAGCTATTGATTACGCGATACCAATAGCGTATGATCTCCTCGTAACGCCATGGTCGCCGCTGGAGGCCGATGCGGCTCCCGGACGGCCGGTGCGAAATCCCGATGCCCTGAGAGGCCGCGCTGGTGGCCGACCTCTCAGGCTGAACGAGGTCCCGGTACCTTCGCGAGACACTGCACGCGTCCAACAGGTGGCGCCTAGCGGAGACCTGTCGTTTCCTCCAGTGTCAGTCAGTGCTGCTTGTCGGCCACTAAGCGGCGGGGATCGGATGGTTGGCGCGGATGACACTGTGGGGATCGACCGTGGCCTTGACTCGTCGGAGCCGCTCGTAGGCCTCGGGCGTGTAAAAGCGCGCCGGGTCGGTCGGAGCGCGCCGGGTCGGTCGGCTCCTCGGTGAAGTTCAGGTACTGGCGACCGTTGTCGTAGGGGGCGAGCGCGCACGCGACGAGCTCGAGCTGCTCGCGGTGCAGCCAGTAGGTCTCCTCGTCGAAGACCATGCCGAGTTGGAACGTCAGGAAGGAGGCATCAAGCGTGTCGAGAGCTCCATGATGGGGTTGAGAGCGGGCAAATGCACCGCCGAGATGCCTGATCTCCGCCGAGACGAGCTGCGATCCCGAATCCTGGCCGGCGGCTGCAACGAAGCGGTCGATCCCCTGACTGTCGAGCGGGCCGAGCATCTTCCCCTCGCCAGTGTAAGGCACCGGATCGGGGGGATCCATGTGCAGCTCGGCGAGGCCGACGGGAGGCACCATGGCGAAGGTGTCGATGGTCGGGCCGAGCGCGCGTAGCGGCTGAAGGACCTCGGCGCCCGTCCGCTCGTCCTCCAGCATGAAGGCTTCGACCAGGACGAAGTTCTGGCCCCGCATCGTGGCTGGCACCGCCGGAATTGCTGGAAACTGGAGGATCCGCCCGACCGAGGTCACCTCGTCGGGGACACGCTGCGTCCAGGCATGCCAGGCGTGGAGCACCTCTGCCGAGCGCTCCCAGGGGAAGAAGAGGATGCCGGCATAGAGCGCGGAAATCGGGTAGAGCTGGATCTCGAGGGCGGTGACGATCCCGAAGTTGCCGCCGCCGCCGCGCAGCGCCCAGAAGAGCTC
>CAYTCZ010000043.1:0-28633 GCA_964436315.1 uncultured Gaiellales bacterium
CGCCGCGTCTCAGCCGCCAGCCGGGGGTGCTGCACCTACCGGGATAGGCTCTAAGCCGCCGGCGCGCCCATACCGGCGAGTTCACCGGGTGCCGGTCGATCCGCATCTGTCCAGGGCCGAACGGGAAGGCCCGCCTCGCGCCAGGCTACGAAACCGCCGACCATATCGGTCGCACGACCGAACCCGAGTTCCTGAAGTGATACGGCAGCGAGACTCGAAGAAGCGCCGTCGCTACACATGAGGATGAGGAGGCGGTTGAAACGTCCGATCTCGGGATTGGAATAGCCCGAATCCGGATCGGCCCGCCACTCGAGCACCGTCCGTGGCACATGGAGCGAGCCCGGAACAACCCCATACTCCTGACGGAGATCTTGAGACCGTGTATCGATGACGAGCGCGTCTTGGCTCATCGCCTCGAACGCTTCTTGCGGTGTCAGGCGTGTGAGCCGGCCGCGCGCCTCTGCGAGAACATCGGCGATGTTCTTCCGTCTACTCACGAGAGTCGTCAGTGCGAGTGTTGCACTTGGCAGGTTTCCCGTCTAGGGCTTTGTCGAGTCCGACCCGGTTCTTGCGCAAGACCGTCACGCTCCCGGCACGAAGCGATTAACACGCGCGCGTCTTTCCTCGCTAGGCTGAGATTGGAGGGAGGCAAGCGGCGGTCCCCGCGCCCCCGCCGTCTCGGCGACCTACAACTCCTTCGCGCGTTTCCGCTGAGGGTCGTAGACGGGATGCGACACGACCTCCCCCGCAAGGAGATTGCCCCCGACATTGGCGACGAACTTCGTGCCGGGCTCGTTCAGATCTTTGTGAATCTTGGCAAGCCCGAGAGTCTGGTTGTCTAGATAGGGAGACTCAACGGCCTGAGTGACAACACCAACCTCTGCGCCGTCGACGTGGATCGGTGCCCCGGTGGCAGCGTCGCCACCCCCATCCAGTACGACGCTCGCCAGGCGAAGCTCGGTGGTATCTCGATCCCGCAGGCAACCGGCTTTGCCAGAGAAGTCTGGCTTCTCGAGATCGACCGCCCAGCCCAACCCGCATTCGTAGGGCGAGACCGATGGATCGTATTCGACTCCACCGATGATGAATCCGCCCTCGATGCGGAAGAGGTCGAGCGCCACCATCCCAATGACCTTCATCCCCTCGGGCTCACCCGCACTCATCAGCGCGTCCCAGAGGTCGAGCGCTCGATCTCGGTCGACCCACAGCTCGAACCCGAGTTCGGCCGTGTAGCCAAGTCGGGTCATGAATATTGGGATTCCGGCGATCTCCACATCCTCGCGAAATGTGTAGTAAGGGAATGCCTCGTTCGAGAGATTCTGATTCGAGAGTCCTTGCAAGATCTGACGACTCTTTGGTCCTTGGAGACACAGATGCGGCATCTCGTCGGTGAACTCCCGAACCGAGACACCGGTCCCCTCGGCCGCTTTAGAGAAGATCTCGAAGTCGCGATCGTTCGCGCCGCAGAATCGGATGCCATCCGTGGAACGAACCATGGCCGTGCAGTCGTCGACCATCTTCCCATCGTCGTCGGTGAGAGGGCCGTACGCGATCTGCCCCGGCGATAGCTTCGCGACGTCCCGGGCGACGAGTCCGTTGATGAATCCCTGAGCGTCTGGGCCGTCCAGGTCGATTTTCCTCAGCATCGAGAAGTCCATGAGAGCTGCGTTCTGCCGACAGGCCTCGTACTCCTCACCCGTATCCGTCACGACGGTTGGGGCCCAATACCCGAAGAGGTCCATCCACTGGTCAGTCATCGCGGTTAGCCGCGGGTAGAAAGCAGTCTCTTTACTCACCGACTCTCCTTTCGATTGCGGCAGAAGGTCGTAGCCTAAAGCTCACCCGACGGACTGTTCCACCCGGAACGACCGATGGAGTTACGAAGTGATCAGACTTTCGCAGCGACAACATCGACGCCCTCTTCTCCATGAGGCTCGGCGATTGCCTCCAGTACGAGCTCCGAGATCTCGCGGAGTTCAATATTGCCCTCATGACCGGAGGTCTTGATCGCGTCTTCGTACATCGTGACGTCCTTGGGACAAGCGACGACGAAGAAGTCGATTTCACCCAAAGCAACCGCTTCGTCAATGCGACTCTCGCTCGGGCGCTTCGACCCCTCGCGCGCCAACTCCGCCATCCAGATCCGTCCACCGCCGGCGCCGCAACAGAAGGAGTTGTCTCTGTTTCGCGGCATCTCGACCAATTGAAGACCGAGCGCTTCGAGGACGGCGCGTGGCGGCTCATAGACCCCGTTGTATCGCCCAAGCGTGCAGGGATCGTGGTACGTGACCCTATGGGCGAGCCGTTTGCGCGGCGTGATTTCTCCAGCGTCGAGGAGTTCTGCCAGAAGCTCAGAATGGTGGACGACCTGGTCAGCGCTCCACGGGGCTCCGTATGACGGGTACTCATTCCTCAGCGTGTTATACGAGTGTGGATCGCTGGTCAGGATTCGCTCAAAGGAGCACTTCTCGATGACTTTGATGTTGTCGTCGGCCAGCGATGTCCAAAGGCCCTCCTCCCCGACTCGACGAACGTCGTTCCCTGCGCTCTTCTCGGCATCGAAGAGAATCCCAACGTCGATTCCGGCGACCTCGAGGACTTGAGCTAGCGCTCGCGTCGCAATCTGGTTTCGCGGATCGAACGACGCGTAGTCGCCCACGAACCAGAGGTACTCGGCTGACTCCTTACGAATGTCCTTTAACGGCTTCTCGAGCGCCTTGGCCCATCGCGGCCGCTTGCGCTTCGTTTCGCCGAAAGAGTTTCCGGACGTGTAGATGGTCTCAAGCGTCTGCTGGAGCTGGCCATCCATTTCCCCCTGTTCCACCAACTGCCGGCGCATTTGATTGATGAGAGGCACGTGCTCGATACCAACCGGGCAAATCTCGACGCACGCCATGCATTGCATGCACGACCACAAGGTCTCAGGTCGGATGGGATCGCCGAGAATCGATCCGTCCGTGTCGTAGAGCGGCGCTACATGCAGCTCCGCGCGAGCCCCCATTGACCCCTCTGCGACTTCGCGCAAATCCAGGACGAGATCCCTGGGTGAAAGCGGATAGCCTGAGGCAGTCGCCGGGCAAGCTGCGTGGCACTTGCCGCACTTCGTGCAGGCGTCCAAATCGAGCAGATGTTTCGGCGACAGAGCGTCGATCGTTGCGTAACCCACATCGTCAGCTGCAGCATCGGTTGGAATCTCTTCGAGACGTCGGCCGGCTCGCTCATCCTTGGCGGCTACTCCGGCCGGGCCCGTGAGCATGTGGACGGCCTTGGTGAAAGGGATGGATGAAACGAAGAACAACGCCACGACTCCGTGAATCCACCACTGAACGAGCCGAGCCATTTCGGCGGCATCTCCCTCGAGGCCAGCGGCTTTGAAGGCCTGGCCCAGGAGCCATCCAAACGGCGCCCATTTTTCGAAGCTCGGGTTGTCGGCCGCGATTCGAAAGCCCTCGAGTAAGAAGCCGGTCAAGGCCAGGAAGAAGAGCAGTCCGAGGAAGGTCCAGTCGCCGAGAACATAGCGGCGCCGGCTGTATTCGTCTGGCTCACGGTCAGGACGGCTGTAGTCGAGTCGGCTCGGCCGCGTGATCCCGCGTCTCACGGCCATGACTGTGAGTCCCACAACGAGCGCGACGCCGAAGACGTCTAGGAAGAGGGAGTACGCGAGGTAGAACCATCCCTGCCAGAAATCGAACCCGAGAACAGGTCGGGCGAAGTCGTCCTGAAAAGCGAGAATGAGCGTCCCGATGAAGAGGACGACAAAACCGTAAAAGATCAGGAGATGACCCAGGCCCGCGAGCGGGTCGCGTCGCCGGATCCACGTGTGGAAGAGAGTGATTCGAGCCGCGCGCGTCAGACGCTTCCGCGGCTCATCGATCCTCCCCGGTCCGCGTCCACGTCGGTACTTCCGTACGAGCAGTGCGATCCCCCAGATGAAAATCAGCACTGAGAAAGCGATGAGCACGTACCAGATCGCCTTCTCCCAGGTCTCGAGCCCGGCGAAGGTCTGGCGCGTCTCGACGAGCAGCAAAGTCGCCATGCAGCGTGCTCACCCTAATACGGGCTGCTGGAATGTGCTCGGAAGCGACGGTCGGCGAACGATGGGTCGCCGCTCAATCACCATGTCATGGGGGGAGCCACCGCTTGCCCACCGCCCGCCAATGAGGCTAACCGAGAAAAACGCGCGCACGGACAACGGTGTGTGGCGAATCCGCGTCCTTTGTCGGCGGCCGCAGGTAGGTCGCCTCGGCTCAGCAACTACCAGTCGAGCTCCTCGAGTTCGTCCGCGACGTCAAACAGGTCGCAAACGGCTCCATAGTGCGCGACGCTGAAGATCGCCGCCTCAGGATCGCTGTTGACCGCAATGATCGTGTCGCTCGTCTTCATACCCGCAAGATGCTGGACGGCGCCCGAGATTCCGAACGCGAGATAGATCTTAGGTTTGACCGTTTTTCCCGACTGGCCAACCTGCCGACCGCTCGAAACCCAGCCGGCATCGACGAGAGGCCTCGAAACGGAGAGCGTCGCACCCATCTTCTCGGCGAGTTCTTCGAACTGCTCCAGGTTCTCTTTGTCCCCGATTCCGCGCCCAACGGACATCAGGAAGTCCGCGGTCGTGATATCGACGTCGCCCGGCGGCGCCTCGATGAACTCGCGGTGACGGGCTCTCGCAGGAGCCACCGACACGTCGAGTTCACGCACCGACGCTGTTCCGACTCCTTCGGCTGACTCCCAGGTGCCGGGCCTGAGAAGAAGAACGACTCGCTCATGTCCGGGGAACTCCAGCTCCGCGTTCAGCTTCGCGGCGTAGAAGGATCGCTCCGCGATGATCGAACCACCCTTGTCCCTGAACGCGAAGACATCACTCGCAAAGCCGAGACCAAGCTTCGCGGCAACTGCCGAGGCGTAGCCCATCGAGTTGACGGTGAAGCCGAGGAGAATGAGACGAGGACTCAGCGACTCGATCAGAGCTTCGAGCGCAGCCTGGTATGTGTCGTTCTCGAACTCTGCGGCACCGGTTCGCACGCTCACGATCTCGTCAACGCCGGGTCGGTTCACCTGACCGCTGAGCACGGATGGGTCTTCAGCGATGACGGCCACCGTCACGGGACCGCCAAATGCCGCCGCAGCTGAGATGAGCTCGCCTGTGACCTCGCGGACCTCTCCGCCGAGGTGCTCGCCGATGACGAGGACGCTCATCCGAGCTTCTCCCTCACGAGTTCGGCAATGCGCTGGGCGACTGCCGCCGGATCGTCCCCAAGCATCTCGGCTCCCTCGCCCTTCGGCGGAACGAACATCCGTCGCACCCGATAAGCAGGCTCAACGTCGACATCCGCGACGGTGACGGCGATGTCCTTCTGCTCAGCCTGCTTGATCGCCCGGAGAGTTGCATAGCGCGGCTCGTTGATACCCGTTTGAATCGTGATCAGGGCGGGCGTATCGATTTCGACCACGTCCAAGAGGCCACCCTCAAGCTCCCGATTTACGAGGGCTTTCCCCGCGCCGTGGTCGTAGTCCAGCTTGGTCACGACCGCGACGCGAGGAAGTTCAAGGTACTCGGCCAACGCTGTGCCCGTCGCCGCTTGCACCGAATCGGATGATTGAACCCCACACAGAACTAGGTCTGCGCCCTCGGATCGAATGACATCCGCGAGCGCTCTGGCAAGCGAGATCGGATCGCCGGCCGCTACACCCTCGACGCGGATTCCGCGATCGGCCCCCATCGCAAGGCACCGCCGCATGGCGTCTTCCACCTCTTCTTCGCCGACCGATACGACCACGACCTCGCCCTCACCGACTGCCTCGCGAATCTGGAGGGCCTCCTCGGTTGCGCACCCGTCCCACTCGTTCAAAGCCGGCTCGAGGAAGTCGGGATCGACGTCGCGCTCGTCGTCGGAGAATTCGACCTCATCGCCGAGAACCAGAACCTGCTTCACACAAACGACAACTTTCACGGCCCGGGAGTCTACTCAGCGGTCGCTGCTCACGCCGCCCCAACAAGGAAGGGCGGTTGAGACCGCCCCTCCCTATCGATGGAATGCCCCTGCCTATGCCAGAACTGCCTCTCGCTCGACGACGTGACGCTCACGCTTGAAAGGAAGAGGAACTTCGGGATTCTCGGAGTCGATCTCCCGCGCCAAGCGGTGTCCATCGAAGACGCAATCCGCGATCAAGCGGGGCGCAACGCAGTCGCCGATTCGATAGAAGCCGGAGATGCCCTCGGAGTTCAGGCCATCGATGCCAACGTCGTCCTTCAGCTCGCGAAAGAGAGTCTCGCTGGAGCGACGCTGCGTTACGAGAACAACTCCGTCCGCCTCCCAGGTTTTCTCGTGCTCCTCCTCGTCGTACACGTGGATCGCATGAATTGCACCTGGCTCGATCCGCGTCGGCAGGTAGAAGGTGACGATCTCGACTCCCAGCTTGTGGAGCTTGCGGTGTTGGTTCGGAGCTTCCAGCGTGTAGTCCATATACGGCGCAATGTGACCGAGATGCGTCATGAGGGTCACGTTCTTTCCTTCGAGCGCGAGTTTCTCCGCAAGGGAGACGCCCATGAAGTACCCGTCGTTGTCGACGACCACGACGTTGTCGCCCGGCGGTTCCTTGCCTTCCACCATGATCTGCTCGGGCGTGAGGCAGTGGGCCTGGCTCGCGTCAGCCCCATGAATAATGTCATGTGAGGCCCCGTTGAGACCGTCGGTTGCCCAGTAGCCACCGGTCGCGATGACGACGATCTCAGCGCCGTATTCTTTCACTCCAGTCGCATCGAGTTCGGTGTTCGGAATGAACTCGACGTTCTTGAGCTTGTCGATCTGGATCCTGCGGTAGTTAACGACCCGCGCCCACTCCCCGAGCCCCGGGAGCTGCGGAATCCAACGCATGATCCCGCCCATGTCGTCTTGAGCTTCGACCAAGTGGACTCGGCGCATCCCACGTTTGCCCAGAACCATCGCGCACTCCATGCCCGCCGGTCCGGCACCGACGACCAACACGTCGTTATCCGCGTTTTCGGCCTTGTCGAACTTCTCGGGATGCCACCCGCGACGATACTCCTCACCGGCAGTTGCGTTCTGCGTGCAGATCAGCGGCGGGCCGCCGATCTCCCAGCGCGAGATGCAGACGTTGCAGCCGATGCACTCTCGAATGTCATCGAGGCGACCCTCGTCGATCTTCTGCGGGAGAAATGGGTCAGAGATCGATGGTCGGCAGGTCGCGATGATGTCGAGTTTGCCGGCGTTGATGGCGTCGACCATCACGTCCGGGCTCGTGAAGCGGCCGACCCCGAGCACCGGCTTCTTGGACACCGCGTTGACAGCCGCCTGCCATGGCAGCTGACGTCCCTGCTCGTAGAAGCGCGAAGGAGTCGCGTCTTCGCCCCATTCCGAGATCCCTGAGACGTTGATGTCCCACACGTCGACAAGCTCATCGACAAGTTCGACGAATGGGAGACAATCCCGTTCGAGCTGGGTTCCGGCCTCGCCCAGGAACATGTCTGTTGACATCCGAACGGCGATGGCGCAGTCGTCGCCGACAGCTTCCTTGACTTGCTCGATGGTTTCCCTCCAGAAACGGGCGCGGTTTTCGAGCGAGCCTCCGTACTCGTCGGTTCGCTTGTTGTAGTAGGGCGTCAGGAACTGCTGCGGAAGGTAGGAGTGCGACCCGTAGACATAGACGATGTCGAATCCGGCTGAGCGTGCACGCTTCGCCGCGGCGACGTAGAAGCCCTGCACGTCTCGAATGTCGTCCTTATCCATCTCTTTGGCATACGTGAGGTACTCGAAGTCGCTCGGAATCTGGGATGGCCCGCGCGGCACACACCGCGTCTCCATACACGGCGCGTGCGGCCCCCCGTACCAGAGTTCGGCCGCCGCGAGCGCCCCGTGCTCGTGAAGCATGTCGCACATGACCGAGAGGTTCTTGATGTCACCGTCATCCCAGAGGCGCGCTGATACGCGGTGCGTATCGTCCGATTCAGGATGAATCGAGCAGTACTCAGTACACACCGCGCCGTAGCCGCCCTCGGCCTTCATTGCTCTGAAGTGCGCCTGACTCATGGGCTTCTCGGATCCAAATCCGTTGCAGTGAGGGATCTGGTAGAAGCGGTTCTTCATCGTCTTCGGCCCAAGCCGTATCGGCTCGAAGAGGATGTCGTACTTGGGATCCCGCGCCATCGACGTCGCCTCCTTCGTCACGTGCCCGATTGATCGATTTTCTTCCGGCGAAGTCGGCATTGCAACTTCGCCTGCCACAGGAACGGCTGCGTCATCGGAGGGTAGTAGTTACAAAAAATACGCCGGTTGACCGATTGGCAGCACCGTCCGACCCGACTAGTGTGGCCACCATGCTTGTGGCTCACGAGCAGCCCACGTTCACAAGGCGCCAGCGACAGGTCATCCAGCTGATCGCCCAGGGACAATCCAACGACGAGATCGCGGCCACGATCGGCGTATCGCCGCGCACCGTCAAGGCCCACTCGGATGCCTTGCGGACCAAGCTCCGCGTGAGCCGCCGGCGCTACATCCCGGCGGCCTTCAGAGATGCAACGGGAGAAGATCCCCACGCCCTTGAAGGCCTCGAACCGGTCATAGGCATCGCCCAGGATGCCCGTGCTCCATAGCCGGCTTCGGGGATGACGGCCGAGCGCCCGCAGACGATGTCTGCGGGCGCTACCCTCTCGCGCGGCCATAATCCGATTCGACCGGTTCACGGTAGGGTTCCGGCCCAAGAAGTTTGCGGCAATGGCCACGGAAGGTGAGGACAACCAGCACCCGCCGCTTTTTCGCCGGCACGTTCGACGGCCGCGCCTGACCCGGCTGATCGACGAATCGGCCGCTCAGTGCGTCCTCTTGTGCGCACCTCCCGGCTATGGCAAGACGACCCTCGCGACGGAATGGTCTGAGGGTCGAACCGACGTGGTCTGGTACCGAGCGACCTCGGCCTCAGCCGACGTTGCCGCTTTCTCAGTTGGCGTCGCAGGGAAGATCGCGCAGCTCTTGCCGGATGCCACCGACCGGATTCAGCAGCGAGTTCGCGTTGCGGAGCCCCCCGACAGGCTCGTTCGTCCCCTCGCAGAGCTCCTCGCGGAGGAACTCGGTGACTGGCCCGCCGGCGCCTGGTTAGTGATCGACGACTACCACCTGGTGGCGGACTCTGTGTCCGTCGAGGAACTCGTCGATTGGGTACTCGAACTTGCCCCGAATCTGCGCCTACTCGCAACTACCCGTACGCGGCCCATATGGGCCTCCGCTCGTCGGATCGCCTATGGAGACATCAGCGAGATCACGCAGCAGCAGCTCGCAATGACCCATGAAGAAGCAAGCCACGTGCTTCAGGGCAGATCGACGGAGGCGATCGAGGCTCTCGTCCACCAAGCACAGGGATGGCCGGCGCTGATCGGCTTGGCTGCACTCGCTGCCGACGCCGAACTCCCAGAGGACCAGTTGTCCGACGCCCTCTTTCGCTATTTCGCCGAGGAGGTGTTTCGACAGGAGCCACCCGAGGTTCAGGAGTTCATGCTTGTGGCTTCTGTTCCCAAGTACGTCGATCAACAACATCTCGACGACGCCTTCAGCAACGCGCGCGACATCCTGGACCGCTTGATTGCCCGAGGTTTATTACGTGACTCAACGGGCAAATATCGGTTTCATCCGCTTGTCCGCTCGTTTCTACTCGAGAAGTTGAGATCAGAAGATCCTGGACTCGCCAAGTCGACAATTCTCGACGCGGCGATACGAGCCCGAGATTCTCATGACTACGATGAGGCGTTCCGGCTTGCAACGTCGGGCGGGCTAACCGCCATCGCGGCCGAAATCTTGGGTGAGGCTGCGCCTGTTCTTTCCGCGTCTGGAAGAACTGCAACTCTTGAACGATGCATCAGTACGTTGGATGAAAGCGCACTGACCTACCCTGGTGTGGGCCTGGCGAAGGTCGAGCTCTTGACTAGGCAAGGAAAGCTGAGCGAGGCAGCCGGGCTAGCTCGCGAGCTAACTGAGCGAATCCCGGCGGACGAAAAACTCGCCTCGCGCGCACATTTTCTCGCTGGCCAGGCTTTTCATCTCTCCTCCGACTACGCGTCAGCGCTGCTCCATCACTTCAGCGCGCAACGATTCGCCAAGAATCCGGATGATTTCGAACGAGCGACTTGGGGAAAGGTGCTCTCACAGGCCGAGCTCGGATCAGAAGAGGCCTACGAGACAATCACCGAACTCGAGGACTCGCCAAACAGAACTGCGGACGGAAGACTTAGGCTCGCCAACGCGCGAGCCTTACTCGGGTGCCATCGCGCGAGCTTCACTGGCATGTGGACCGAGTCGAAACTCCTCCTACCGCTCCTCGACTATGCCCGCGATCCAATGGTGAAGAGTGCGTTCCTTGCCATTGCCGCCTATCTGAATGTCGCGAGAGCCGACTACAAACGCGCGAATGAAATCGTTGAGCAGGGGCTCGCCTATTGTCGCGAGCTCCGGATGGACTTCGCGATCGACGTCTTCCGTGGGCATCGTATCGCGGCGCTGATCGGCCTTCGTTCATTCAAGACCGCGCGTCGCGAACTCAACGCCCTTCTGTCGGCGCTCCGTGAAAACGAGGATCCGTGGCTACAAATCGCTTACTCCGCGCTCGCAGTGCAGCTCGCCCTAGCTGAGGGCAACGTTGGAGACCTCGACGACCAAATCTGCGACACGCCCGAAGGCATGGCTCCGATCGCAAGCGAGGGGGAGCTGCTCGGCCTACTGGCCATCGCGTCAGCTGTTCGAGGAGACACCAACGACGCGGCCTTGCTCAGCGCGAGGGCAGTTGCGAAAACGGGAGCGATCGAAGCAATTTTCTACTCCCGAGTCGCGAGCCTTCTAGCAGACCTAACCACCGAGCGAACGGACGTTAGAGACCTAGAGGAAAGGACGTGCGCGCTAGCCGAGGACGCCTTCGAGGCCGAGTTCCAACATTGCCTCGTGGTGGCTTATCGGACAGAGCCCGAGGTATTGACACTTGTGCAAAGCCGATCTGACATCAGCGCAGCCTTCCGACGCCTTGCCCGTAGCGTCGGGGACATCGACCTCGCGGTGCGCGCACGACTTATCTCGGCACAGGATGCTCCGGAGTTCGACCCGTTGACCCTCCTAACTCGTCGTGAGACCGAAGTAATCCATCTCATGGAGCTAGGTCTTACTAACCAAGAGATCGCCACGGAACTGTTCATATCGCCGCACACTGTGAAGGTGCATGTCAGCAACATCCTGGAGAAGCTCGCAGTGTCGTCGAGGCTCGAAGCTGCGCTCTTCTGGCGCGAGTTGGTTTCCAGCGAGGAAGCGAAGCTTCAAACCCACCGGGATCCGGTGAAGTAAACCTAGCCGATTCTCGCCGACGAGCCTCGGTAGGATCACGCTAATAGCCGCTGTCCTGATCGACCCTGCGCGCATTGACTAACAGACAGCCCGTAGAGTGCAGTCGCGAAGGGTCAACGCCCTATACAGCAGTGAGATGACTCAGGGCAATGCGTGCGCTCGAAGTCGAGACGGAGTTTCCCTTACGCTCGTACAGTTCGATTGCCTCCTGACCGACGGCTAACGCCTCGTCGGATCGTGAAGCAAGCTCGAGTACGTAGGCTAGATTCATCCGCGCATCTCCCCTGAGGTTCAACCAGTCAGTCTCGTCGGCTAGAGTCAGCGCCTCTCGAGCCAGCTGCTCTCCGAGCGGAAAGTGGCCCTTGATAGCCTCAAGTTTTGCACGGGCCCCACGCGCAGGAGCTAGCGTTTGTAGATCGATCGTCGGCGCAGTTCGAGCCGCCAGTTCGCTGAGCCGTCTCGCCTCGTCAAGCTCGCCCTGTGCGACGAGAACTTCAGCCAGATACGCCGCGTGCGCTGCCTTTGTTCCCCGGTCACCCATGCTGTCGAGAATCTCATAGCTCGCGCGGAGCTCGCGTTCCGCTTGCTCCAGATTCCCTGCCAGCATCTGTACATCGCTATAGACGACTCCCACCGAGGCGGCGAGATGAGTCAAGCCAAGATCGGCGAGAATCGCCTTGTCCTCCGCGATCAGATGTTCGGCTTCCAAGAAGTTGCCTTGCATCGCACGAAGTACTGCAAGGGCTCGCTTGGCCGCGGCGCGGACGGATCCGTAGGGATGATCAAGGGCCGCTTCGCAGCGGGCGATCGCCTTACTAACCGGAAGGGGTCCGTACAGACCGGCACCGAGCAGGTGCGCCGTGCATGTCGCCTCAATGCGCTCATCGCCGACGCGGATCGCGTACTCGGCAGCCCGCTTGAATGCCGCTTCCGCAGCTCCCGCTTGGCACCTGACCCACGGTATCCAAGCTAGAACAGTCCACGCTTTCGCTAGACCCGTCTCGTCGCTGTGAGACTCAAAGATGTCAAGCACGGACTGCGCGTCTGTTACAAGCTCGTCGACATTGGCAGATGAATCGATCTTCAGCTCGAGCTCAACTTGCAGCAAGCGCGCACGAGCCTGGAGAAGATGATTTTTCACCTCGGCCACCTCTTGCATGACCTCCCTGATGATCCGCGCCGCTGCTGAGAACTCGCCTTGTTCCATGCGCACCTCGGCGAGGCGGAGTCTGATGCCGAGTCGCTCGGGATCTCTGTTGGGCAGCGTTTCTATGGCGCGAGAAAGGAGGCTCGCCGCCGCGGTTACGTCCCCGCGCGCACTCGCTCGAGAACCAGCTAGCCCAAGCTTCCGACCCGCGCGAACCGCGAGCGATGCAGTCTGCTCGTCGTCTACGCGTAGTTCTTTTCGGTACTGGTTGGCCTGCTCCAAGTGATACGCAACGAGCTCGACGTGGTCGCGGTCCTGCTGGTCAACCACGGACTCCAGCCAATCCCCAACCCGCTCGTGGAAGTCTGCTCGAAGCGCCTTCGTCGTCTCCTCGTAGACCGAGTCTCGGATCAACGTATGCCGGAATCGAAGCGCATCTCGCCCACTAAGTGTTGATCGGCAGGGTTCAACGAACTCTTTGTTGACGAGATCCTGGACGTCCTTGCTAAGTGTGTTCCAGTCCGCCTCTGACGTCTCGAGCAACGCGCTGGGCCAGAACTCAGTTCCCATGATTGCTGCTCGCTCGATTAGAGCTCTCCGGCTCGGCTCAAGGCGATCGAGACGGGCGGCCAGAAGAGATTGAATGGTCGACGGGATCAGCCAAGTAGCATCGACCGAGCTGTCCAGAGCATACATAGCCACAAACTGCTCTAGAAAGAGTGGATTTCCTTCTGCCGCTTCCGTGATCCGCTCACGCTGGTCTGGATTGATGTCCGGGCCGCCGAGAAGGTTGTCAATTAGCTGATCAGATTCCTCTAGATCGAGCGCATCTAGGACGATTGAGCTGACATGGCGCTTCCCTCCGGCCCACTCCGGTCTTTCTAGGAGCAGGTCAGGCCTGGCCAAACAGAGCAACAAGACCGGTTCATCAGATATCCAGTCGCTGAGGTGCTCGACAAGATCAAGAAAGCTCGGTTCGGCCCAGTGGAGGTCGTCGAAACAGACGACCAACGGAGCCTCGCGCGCGCACGCCTCGAGGAATCTACGCAGTCCCCAGAAGACGGTTTCCATCTCAAAGGTTTTGTCCGTAATGCCAACAACCGCAGCGACGACATCCGCCACAAGATCTTGTTCGCTGTCTCCCTTAAGACATCCGCGAATGCCGTCCAGCGTCAGATCCCCAGTCGCTTGCTCAAGCACGTCGACAAGTGGCCAGAATGTGTTTCCCTCTCCGTACGGAAGGCACTGCCCGCCAAGGATTCGACCGTGTCTCAGAGTCGATCCGAACTCGATCGCAAGCCTTGATTTCCCGATGCCGG
Source organism: uncultured Gaiellales bacterium (assembly GCA_964436315.1). Taxonomy (GTDB): domain Bacteria; phylum Actinomycetota; class Thermoleophilia; order Gaiellales; family Gaiellaceae; genus CAYTCZ01. The sequence continues at coordinate 13,803 of CAYTCZ010000043.1, forward strand.
CAGCCCCGACTACCAAGAAACGAAAGGCCCGTCGTTCCGCAACGACCTGATCGAAGGCCCGGTGGAGCGCAGACAACTCGCTCGACCGCCCGACGAGTTCAGAGTCCAATCGTCGTTCCAGCCCAGAAGCTCTGGGGTTCATGTCTTCAACGCGCCAAGCCGGTGCAATCCGCGGACCTGCAGGAGACGGCGGTGGCTCAATGTGCCTGACGATCACCGCTCCTGAGACAAGCTCTCTAGTGGAGTCTTCGATTAGTATTTCCCCGGGCTTGGCAGCACGCATAAGGCGCGCTGCGCTCGCGACAGCATCTCCCATCCCCGCCCGGCTGTCTGTACCGCCTACCAGAATTTGGCCAGTATTAACCCCGGCTCGAGAACTAAGACGAAGCCCTAGACGAGCACTCGTTTCTGCGCCAAGCAAGTCCAGGTCGGTGCGAAGCTCGACTGCGGCACGCACCGCTCGGAGAGCATCATCCTCGTGGAGTCTCGAGACGCCAAACATAGCGACGGCCTCGGTTCCAACGACACTTTGAACCATTCCGCCGTGCTTTTCGACGATCTGAGAAGTCGTCCGAAGCGCGCTCGAAAGAACTCGCTCAAAAACCTCCGGGTCAGGGCGTGACGGGGCGTCAATCAGGAACTCAATGCAATTGACACTGACGGTCCTCTTCGTGACTCCAACATCGATCGCAGAATCCCGGGTGTGTGGACTGTCCGAATCGATGAGTGATTCAAGATCGAACGTGGATGCGCCAAGATGGGCAAGTTCCTCGTCCGAGGTGGCGACGGGCAGACCTTCAGCCGGCTCGACGTCCAGTGACGGGTCTTGATTCAGAATCGATCTCTCGAGCTCCTGCATCGCCGGTGACGGCACAACGCCGAGCTCGTCAACGAGCATCTGACGAGCTCTTTGGTAAGCCTCGAGCGCATCCGCCTGACGCCCAGCGCGGTACAGAGCAAGCATGAGCTGCCCCCGAAGCCGCTCACGAAGTGGGTGCTCTGCGATCGCCGCTTCTATGTCTGCGACAAGAGCTCCGCTTCGACCAAGGGCAAGTTCTGCGTCAAAGCGTTCTTCAATCGCGACTAGGCGGATTTCAGCGAGACGCGCAGCCTCCGCCTGAGCAAAGTCCTCGTAGGCAAGATCGGCCAATGCATTCCCGCGCCAAAACGACAGAGCCTCGCTTAGTCTTGCCGCAGCTTCTTCGTACCGCCTACTAGAATTCGCCGCTTGGCCCTCCTTGACGAGGCGCTCAAACTTTGCGCTGTCCAGCTGCTCCGGCAGAAGCCGAAGCATGTAGCCAGGCGGTCGAGTCACTAAGACTCCGCTCTTGTCTCCCTTTGAACGTTGTGGCTCAAGAACCTTTCTGAGGTTTGATATGTGAACCTGGAGGAGATTCGGGGCGGTCGCTGGTGGATCATTGCCCCAAACCCTGTCAATCAACTCATCACTTGAAACCACACGGTTCGTATTTACCAGGAGTACGCAAAGAATCGATCTCTGCTTTGCGCTCTTGAGAGGGAGGGCGCGCCCATCAACCCGAACTTCAACAGGGCCAAGTATCAGGAACTCCAAGCTCGGTCCCATGGGGGCGACTTGAACGTAACAGACGATAGTGACCGAAGAAAGCGCACCGCCACCCCCGGAAACAGATTAGAAGGAAGGGTATACCGTGGCCGAAGACTGGTTCTTAAGCTCCCTTAAGTCCGTGTTAAGTGGCGCTCAAGAGCGATCGGGCACGCTAGTGCCATGAGGAAGTCATGGAAAGGGGAACTGGCAGGCGCGGATTCGAATCCGAGCGATAACACACCTGCTGACCCCGCAGCCGGCAAGGAAAGGGGGTTGTGATGGCACGCGTAGTGCTCGTCTTGGGACTGCTTGCCACGCTGGCCATGTTCGTCGGCGCAGCCAGGGCCTGGTAGCCACCACGAGAATTTGTCTTTGCAATAGGACCCCGAGGAGGCGAAGGCCACGGGGTCCTAATTGCGTTAGCGTGTATCTGACTCACGTGCGAAGGATAGGCCCGGTCTCGCCTAGGGCCCACCCTTCGCATGGTTGAGGCTCCGGTCTATCCGAAGCGGAAGCCGCCGAGGATTGTCGCAACGAGCGACGCCATCGCGACCACAGAAACAAGGTTTGCCTTTGAGCGGAGCATTGTTACCTCCAAGCCGCATTTACAAACAGGCTTGAAGAGAGTGACTCGACAGAACGGTGCACGCGTCCCCGAAAAAGGGGATTGCGTGATGTCTCGAATCGTGTGGTCCGGTTTCTACGGTGTGGTCCGGTTTCTACGCGCCTGAGCCCGCTCTATGCGGCACCGGCCGACAGTTGGCTTGCGAGCTCCGGATGCTGTTGGGCCTCAAGCGCAAAGTCAGCTCTGGCGCCAGACCGATAAGTCTCACCTGCGCTTGCGAGGATTGCTTCAAACGCTGCAACGACGGTGATGTCGAATTGCGTCTCGACGGCTTGCGCGAGCCGAAGGCGGGCGACTTGGGTTGGCATCGCATCCCGGTACGGCCTACCCGAAGTCATTGCGTTATATGCGTCCGCGACGCCAACGATTCGAGAAATCAGCGGGATCTCCTCTCCCGCAAGGCTATCCGGGTAGCCATTCCCGTCCATCCTCTCGTGGTGGTGGCGGACGATGTTTGCAATCTCAGAGTAATCCGGGACGTGGGCCAGAATCCTCTCGCCGATTTCGGAGTGTTCCTCCATATGGCGGCGCTCCTCAAGCGTTAGGGGACCTTCCTTCTCGAGGATCCCAATCGGCACGCCTACCTTTCCAATGTCATGAAGTAGCCCGGCGAGGTGGGCAAGTTGCTGTTCCTCGGCTGTGAGCCCAAGTCGTTCGGCTATGTCCCTCGCGTATACAGCAACTGCCGCTGAGTGGCCCGCGGTGTACTTGTCTCGGGCATCCAGCGCTGCAGCGAGGGCGCCAGCAAATGAAAGATGGGCTTCCTCGAGACGCCTGTTTGCGTTGGCCAATTGCTCACGAGCTTGACGCTCTTGGTGATAAAGCCCGTACAAATGATGAGCGGCAAACGCGGGACCGAGAAACAGGATCAGGCTGCTCGGGGAAAGCTCATACGCGTAAACGAGCAGCACGATGACCGGTGTATAGAGCGGAACCGTGCCAAGCAGTACGGGACGCATAGAGCGCAAGAACGCCTGGCATGAACCCGAGCCGCGGAAACTAACCGTCAGGGAACCCACCGTGACATCGACAACTGCCTCAGTGAATGCCGCGAGCGCAACGGCAACAACGACAGCTCCGAAAGATTCGCTTTGCAGAAGGACGAACTGGGCGATGAGTCCTGCGAGAGCTGCGGCAATCACACTGTGCGACGTCCATATGAGCCATCTCAAGTAGGGGCGTTTCAGGTCAGCCAGGAGCCCGATCGTTGCGACTGCCATGGCTTCCAGTGGTCCGAAGGCTACGGCCGCGAATAGGACCGGCAGGACCGAAACCGTCATTTCAAGATTCGAGGTCACCCTGACCGGCTGCCGCTCAGCTAGGCCTGCCATCAGGCCCAGGACTGCGATTAGCCAGAGAGGGCCGTCGAGCCCGGCATCGATCTCCAAGACAAGGAGGGCGACGAGTCCCGCGGCAACAGCAAGACTCAGACCGAACCACTCTAAGGGGCCCCAGTGGCGCAGCGGCGTTGTCGTCAGAACTGTTGCCAACCTTGAAACTCGCTTTTTAGCGGAGTACGATCGGAGATGCCGTTGTCCCCCCCGTAAAGGAGGAGCTCGAGATGACTGTGCGATTGCTCGGTCTGCTTGCCGCTCTCGCCGCGCTCGCGACAGCCGCTGGCGCAGCACGAGCTTGGTAAAGCCCTCGAAGTCTTAACTTCTTCGAGGCACTTCGCATCCCTCTGTTGAGGGATCCCATAGTTCGGAAGACCGCGGTCGGGGCTGGTCGCCGCTAGGCGATCAGCCCCCGCCGAAACCCGATCGCCACCGCATGCGCGCGGCTGCGTGCCTGAAGTTTGGCGAGGAGGTGTCGGACATGGGATTTGACCGTCTCTTCCGAGAGAAAGAGTTCGGTCCCGATCTCACGGTTTACGAGGCCGTCCGAGATGAGCTGGAGAACTTCAATCTCCCGCGTCGTCGGCTCTTGCTCGAGTTCTCGAACCGGGTTCTGGATCGGAATTACGTCGGCCGAAGTTCCCTGGTTGCTCCTTCGAGCCGCAGCCTCGTCAAAGCGACGTGAGTGCCGGACGTAACGACTAAGGATTTCCTTGCGCTGTGCTGCGTCCACGATCGGGGAATCGGCACTGTCGATCCCTGGGGGGACCCCTCAATCGAGGGAGTCAGCGTCCCGTAATGAGTGATTTTGTGGCTCGCGCTGCTTCGCCCGCCCGAGCCAGGCCTTAGACCACTACGAGGCCCAGCGACACGTAACTCGTGCGGCCTCGGCGCTACGCAGCGACCGATGCGAGATCGCGAAGTGCGGCGAGTCGTGCCAGTGCCTGACCCTCGAGCTGGCGTACGCGTTCGCGAGTCAGGCCGAGTTCATGGCCGATCGCCTCGAGCGTCCAAGGCTCACCCTCAAATCCGAAGCGGAGTTCGAGGATCCGTCGCTCGCGCTCAGGAAGCGCGTCGAGTGCGCGACGTACGCCCTGCTTGCGAAGCGACTCTTCTGCCTCATCGAACGGATCCGCGGCTTCACGATCCGCGAACAGATCGCCGAGCTCGCCCTCATCATCGGCCCCGACGCTCTGGTTCAGCGATACCGATGCCTGTGCCGCTCCGAGAGCCTCATCAACGTGCTGGACCGGGAGCCCTGTTGCTTCCGCGAGTTCCTCGCGTGTCGCTTCTCGTCCAAGCTCGACCTCGAGCCGTCGCGCGGCTCGGCCCAGCTTCTGCTGACGCTCGACCACGTGTACAGGGACGCGAATTGTCCTGGCGTTGTTCGCGACTGCGCGCTGTACGGACTGGCGGATCCACCAGGTGGCGTAGGTCGAAAATTTGTAGCCGCGACGCCAGTCGAACTTCTCGACGGCTCGATTCAGTCCCAACGTTCCCTCTTGAATGAGATCGAGGAACGGGACGCCTAGACCGCGGTACCCCTTTGCAATCGAGACGACGAGTCGCAGATTCGACTCGATCATCCTGCGCTTCGCGAGCGTGTCGCCCTTTTCGATCTGCTTGGCGAGCATGACTTCCTCCGAGGCAGTCAGGAGCTTGTGGCGACCCACATCGGCGAGAAACAGCTGAAGGCTATCGCCGGCTCCCTGAACCGGGTCTGCGCTCAGGTTGATCTCGCTGTCGAGTCCGCTCGGAGGTGGCCCGATTTCGAGACCGATTCCTTCGAGCTCCTGGGTGAAGTCGGCAAGCTCGTCGTCTCCGAGGTCGAGTTCGATCTGGAGCGCCTCGAGCTCTGCGCGCTCGACGTAGCCGCGCTCCTCAGCGTTCTCGAGGATCGATCGGCCAGCGACTGTCTCAAGCAACTCGTGCATGGTGTTCTGACTCAAGTTCTCTCAATCTTCCTTTCGCAGCAACCTGGGCGGCGGATCACGGCGGCCCCCCAATATGGGCATTCGTACTCTACGCAGGTTCTCCTGGCGACACCAGCACGTTCGCCGATTCTTAACCGGCGTTTAACGGAACGATTGCAGGCTAGAGTCTATTCCGCCGCTGCGGACGTACCAGATGATACCGGCTTGGCTTCGGCCTCGGTCGAGTCGCTTTCCTGCGGCTGGTTCGCCCAGTCTTCATCGAACTCAACGCGCCATTTCCCCTCTTCGTTTTGATCGAGACGTAACTTCGCCCGGAACGTCCGGCCAGACCGGCCCCGGAAGCCATTCACAGGTTTCTCGGTCTTTCGCGTGGCCATAAGCTCCTTGACGACCGAGGCTGGGAGGATTTTGTTCGCCTTCTTCTTCCAGATGACGAAACCGCAGCCTGGATCATCCTTCGTCCAGCAGGAGTATCCCTTGCGGTTCTCTATCACGTCTCGGCCACAGATCGGACAGGGGCCGAGGTTCGCGCGTTCGATCTTGACACCTTTGAGGCGATCCAGATCCTCGACGGTCTCCTTCGTGAATTTCACGATGTCGGCCATGAATGCCGGTCGGCTGTCTGAGCCTCTCTCAATAAGCCCCAAGCGGCGCTCCCAGTTCCCGGTGAGCTCCGGGGATGTCAGGGGATGCTCGCCGAGAAGCGAAATCACCTGGATTCCCTTGTCTGTCGCGATGAGCGCCCGGCCTTCGCGTTCGATGTAGCCCACGGTAATGAGACGTTCGATGATCGACGCCCGTGTCGCCGGCGTCCCGATCCCGGAGTCCTTCATCGCTTCACGCAGTTCGGGGTCCTCGATGTTCTTACCCGCCGTCTCCATGGCCGCCAGGAGCGACGCGTCAGTAAAGCGCCGTGGCGGCTTCGTCTCTTTCCTCAGAGACTCGACCGAGACCGTCTCGACCGATTCGCCCTTTGCGAGGGCCGGCAAGAGTTGGTCACCGCCAGAGTCGTCATCATCGCGTCGGCCGTTCTCGTTCCCCTCACCGTACACAGACTTCCAGCCGGCCTCGAGCATCACGCGCCCGCTTGTTCGGAAGACCCGCTCGGCAACAGTCGTTTCCACACGTGTTCGCTCGAACACCGCCTCGGGGAAGAACACGGCCAGGAAGCGCTTGGCAATCAGGTCGAAAATCTTTAGCTCATCGTCACCCATCTTCGAGAGATCATGTTCGGCTCGAGTCGGAATGATCGCGTGGTGATCCTCGACCTTCTCATCGTTGACCACCCTTCCCAAGGGAAGGCGCTCGAGCCGCACGACGTACGCGGCAGCCTTCGCGTATTGAGGCTGGCGGCCGACGAGATCGGCGGTCGGCTTGATCTCTTCGATGAGTTCACTCGTCAAGAAACGAGAGTTCGTTCGAGGATAAGTGACCGCTTTGTGTTCCTCGTAGAGCCTCTGCGTGGCAGCCAATGTTCGGCGTGCTGAGAACCCGTACTGTGTATTTGCGTGTCGCTGGAGCGAGGTGAGGTCGTATAGCAGCTGGGGTTTTTCCCGCTCTTCCTTCTTCTCGAGCTTCGTGACCTCGCCAGCTTTCCCGGTGCAGTCCGACACAACGGCCGTGGCCTCGTCCTCGGGAAGGCGTTTTCCGCCGAGGTATCGCCCTGTGTAGAACCTCTCGTCTGCGGCCTCGAACCGCGCCTCGACGAGCCAGTAGGGCTCCGGCTTGAACGCGCGGATCTCCTGCTCTCGGTTGGCGACCAGGGCGAGCGTCGGCGTTTGAACGCGGCCGAGAGAGACCGCGCCGTCAAACGCAGCTCGAAGTCGGATCGACGCCGCTCGGGTCGCATTCATTCCTACAAGCCAGTCTGCCTCTGACCGCGACCGCGCGGCCTCCTCAAGGAGAAGCATCTCGTCGCCCTCACGGAGCTCCTCAAATGCCTCTTGGATGGCTTTCTTCGTCATCGAGTTCAGCCACAGCCGCTTCACAGGTTTGTTGGCTTTTGCCGTCTCGTAGAGATACGCGAAGATCAACTCGCCTTCGCGTCCGGCGTCGCATGCGTTGATGATGAGATCGATGTCGTCGGCCGCAATCAGCTTATGAACAGCCTTAAGCTGCTTCTTTGACTTCTCGTCGTTTGGTACGAGCTTGAAGCGATCGGGCACGATCGGAAGGTCGGCAAATCGCCACTTCTTTAGCTTGGCGTCGTAGGCATCAGGCTCCGCAAGTCCGACAAGATGCCCCACGGCCCAAGTGATCGTGCAGTCGTCACCCTCGAGGGCCGTCTTGTCCGTTGTCTGCTTGAACGTGCCCGGAAGCGCAGCCGCAAGATCACGACCGACTGAAGGTTTTTCCGCGATGACGAGCGTTTTGCCCATTTGAGAAACCTTAGCGAAGTGCTAAATCGGCACCTTGGTCCGTCCCCATAAGTGTTCGCTCAGGCGGCACGTTTTGACGCACATCCGTGAAACCCTGCAAGCTACCGTTCGTTCTGGGGATCGATCGCCCCCAAAGGGGGTCCCCTTCGCCCTCTCGTTCAAAGCACGGGCAGGCCATGCGAATAGCACCCAGCGGCCTTCTGGATGATTTTTGGTCGCCTCGGGATTGGCGAGACATCGCGGCCGGGAGCAAAATACTGCCCGCCGATGGTTCGTAGCGTTTACACACTGATCGGTGCGCTCTCGTGGCCGGTTGTGTACGGCCTCTATCGATTGGATGCGCGTGGAATGGAGAACCTTCCCGCGAGAGGCGGCTTCGTTCTAGCCGCAAACCACTGGTCGATGTTTGATCCGTGGCCGCTCGCCATGCCGCTCTGGCCGAGGCGCCCAGTCAGGTATATGACCAAGAGCGAGCTCTACAACCCAGTTTTCACGCCGATCCTGAACGCGGCGGGGGGCTTCCCAGTCGAGCGAGGAACAGGTGATGTCGGCGCGATCGAGCGCGGAACTGAACTCGCGCAGGCTGGCGAAATTGTCGTCATGTTTCCCGAGGGGACACGACGCACCAAGGGACGGCGGAAGAAATTCACAGCCAAACCGCAAACCGGCGCCGCTCGCATCGCCCTGAGCGCCAGGGTACCGCTCGTTCCTGCCGCGATCGCGGGGACAGACAGGCTCGCGCGCCTGACCCAACTTCGGGTCAGGTTTGGGCCACCCGTTGAGCTCGACGACCTCAGCGGCACGGGAGGTCGCTCGGCGGCCGTCGCCACCGAACGGTTGATGAGCGCGATCTATCGTCTCGAGGCCGGCCTGTGAAGCCTCTTCTCGCCATCGACGGCGATTCCCTTGCTCACCGCGCGTTCCACGCTCTCCCTTCCTCCATAAGGGACGCCGCCGGCCGGCCGGCCAACATGGTGACCGGCTTTGCCAACATGGTCATCTCGCTCTACGAGGCCGAACGTCCCCGGTCGGTCTTCGTTGGCTTTGACACGGTGACGCATCCGACCTATCGGCATGAACTCCTACCTGTGTACCAGTCAGGCCGATCCTTTCCGCCAGAACTCACCGACCAACTCGATCGACTACCACTCTTCGTCGAGGCGCTCGGCTTTCGCTTCGCGAAGCAACCTGGATACGAAGCGGATGACTTCCTGGCCGCGGCCGTTCGTGCCGAAGAGGCCCGGGGCGGCACGACGCTTGTCGTCACCAGCGACCGGGACATGTTTCAGCTTGCGAGTGAGATGACTACTATCCTCGCCCCCCGACGCGGCGTCTCTCAGCTCGATCGCGTTGGCCCCAGCGAGGTTCGCGAGCGTTACGGAGTCGAACCGGCGCAGGTCCCGGACTTCATTGCCCTCCGTGGAGACTCCTCTGACCGGATCCCAGGCGCGTCAGGAATCGGGCCCGCCCGCGCCGCGGGCGTCCTCCGCGAGTACGAGACGCTCGAAGCCGCCCTCGAGGCGGGGCGTTTCGAGGCAGAGGCGGCGGACCTTCGCCTCTACCGACAGCTCGCGACACTACAGGCGGACGCTCCGATTCCGGAACTCCCGGATGCGTCAGCCGATTGGCAAGGGGCTGCCGCTCTCGTCTCCGATTGGGGGCTCGGCCAGCTTGCCGGGAGACTCAAGGAACGCGCGACTTAGGCCAGCAAGACGACGTGAACCTCGCCCGGACCATGCACGCCGACGGTGAGCTTCTGCTCGATGTCCGCGCTGCGACTCGGGCCTGTAACGATCGCCAGCGCACTCGGAAGCTCGCCTCCAAGCTCGACAAAGAGCTCGGCGAGGCCCGGAACGATTGTGTCGGCGTGGAGACGAGTGATGTGAACGTACGGGAGCAGTGATTGTGCCCGCGGCTCTTCCGGTGAGGCCGCGAGCACGACGCTGCCGGTATCTGCCAGTCCAAAACTCGCCTCGGACACCTCGGCGTCGCGAATGTCCGGCTCGAGGCCGCGGTGAACGGTGAAGCCCGCGGCCTCGGCGTTAACGACGAATGTCTCGACGAGGCTTCTCATCATCGGTTGCGGTAGCGCTTGCGGGCGAGCGCCGGTAGCGACCGGACGGAGGACCACGCCTTTCCGGGACCGAGTCGCCGTGCGACCGGCTGAAACCAGCGCGCGAGTGTTGTTGAGACGCGGTAGAGAAACGGGCGCGACCACGCCCATGACCAGAGGGTGAAACCGAGACGCTCGCGACGAGAGGCGACGCGCTCGGAAACCAAGTCTCGGCGCAAGTCGAGCAGATACTCATGGAGCGGGATCTTGACTGGGCAAGACGCGGTGCACGCTCCGCAGAGCGACGATGCGTGAGGTAACGACGGAGCACTCTTGAGTCCCACAAGCAGGGGCACGAGCACCGCGCCCATGGGCCCTGAGTACACGGGGCCGTAGGCCGCTCCGCCGGTCTTCCGGTAGACCGGACACACATTCAGACAAGCGCCACAGCGGATGCAGTTCAGCATCTCCGAGTACCGGGTTCGGAGCAGATTCGATCTGCCGTTGTCGAGGATGACTACATGGAGCTCCTCGGGCCCGTCGAGCTCGCCGGCGCCCCTTGGCCCTGTGATCAATGTCGTGTAGGCGGTGAGTCGTTGACCCGTACCGCTTCGGCCAAGGAGCTTCAGCAGGACAGCGAGCTCGGCGAGCGTCGGGACGACGCGCTCCATTCCCATAATCGCGACGTGCACGCGCGGCAAGGTACTGCAGAGGCGGGCATTGCCTTCGTTCGTCACGAGACAGATCGAGCCGGACTCAGCGACTCCGAAGTTGACCCCGGTGATGCCCATGTCCGCTGAGAGGAAAACCTCACGCAACTGGCGTCGCGCGGATTGAGTAAGCGCCTCGAGCTCGGCCGGAATTGGAGCGCCCTCAACCCGTGTGAACAGCTCCGCTACCTCTTCCTTCGTCTTCTCGATCGCCGGGGCGACGATGTGGACTGGATGCTCGCCGGCGAGCTGGAGAATGTACTCGCCGAGATCCGTCTCGACCGGTTTCACGCCGGCTGACTCGAGAGCATCGTTCAGGCGAATTTCCTCCGACGCCATCGACTTCGACTTGGCGACGAGCTTCGAGTTCGTTCGCCTGGCGACGTCGATGATGTAGCGATTCGCATCGTCTGGAGTCCGTGCGAAGTGGACGTATCCCCCGCAAGACTCGACAGCGGCCGTGAATTGGCCGAGGTGCCGGTCGAGCTCAGCGATCGTGGCCGTCCGAATCTCGCGACCTCGTTCGCGGAGAGCCTCGATGTCCTCGAGCTCGCCCCACGCATTCACGCGGTTCCCGTAGAGCCGCTCGGTCGAAAGATGGATCGCGTCCTCGATACGCTCGTCGGCGAGCTTTTCGAGAGCAATCTCGCGAAATCGAGAGGCAGGCTGACTGAGGTCGCCGCTCATGTCGGCACTCCACGAGCGAGTGCCGTCGCAAGGTGCATAACCGCTGGGCCGCCAACTTTCTCCACCCTTCCGCGAAGATGCATGAGACAGCCCGGATCGGCTGTAACGAGCACGTCCGCGTCTCTCATACTCGCGAGCTTATCGTCGGCCATTGCGGCCGAGACCTCCGGCTGGCGAATAGAGAACGTCCCGCCAAACCCACAGCAAAGGTCCGGCCGAGCGAGGGGCACAACGCGGGCGCCGGACGCCTCGAGCAGCTCGCGGGGGGCTTTCGAGATGCCCAGGTCGCGGAACATATGACACGAGTCGTGGTAGGCGATCGCCTTTCCCTCGTTCCGCGGCGTAAGAGCCGTGTCGGCTCGACGCAGGAATGCTGAAAGTTCCCAGGCGTCGAACTTGGGCACATCGAGCAACTCGGGAAGGTAGTGGGTAACCATCGTCGTGCACGATCCTGACGGTACGACGACGGGGATTTCTGGATCGAAGGCTCGGATCACCGTCTTCGCGACGCGCCGGGCAGCCTTCCGATGGCCAGCGTTGAACGCCGGCTGGCCACAACACACCTGGCCGCGCGGAAACAACACGTCAAATCCAGCGTCACGTAGCAGCTTCTTGGCATCCTCGACTGCATCCGGGAAGATCAGATCGCCGAGACACGTCGCAAAGAGCTGGACTCGCTGGGCCATCTACGAGAACGTATCGACTCGTGCGGCCGATCCTGAGCCATAAAGACTTCGAGACGAAGCATCCAACCGGCTCCCATCCCGAACGTGGTGAGCGCATTGCCGCATTGCACCAAGCGTTCCCGGCATTCGAGGAGCCTCGAGCGGCAACCACGGACGAGATCGCACTCTGTCACGATCGGGACTACATCGCGAGCATCCGGGAACTGTCGGAAAGTGGCAGAACCGGCTACCTCGATCCGGACACAATTTGCACCCCGACGAGTTACGAGGTCGCGCTTCGCGCTGTGGGCTCGGCAATCACCGCGGTTGAACGAGGCGGTTTCTCGCTCGCACGGCCACCAGGTCACCATGCGCTTCCAAACCGGGCGATGGGATTCTGCCTGTTCAACAACATCGCGATCGCGGCTGTCTTCGCTCAGCGCGAACTTGGGCTCGACCGCGTCGCGATCCTTGACTGGGACGCACACCACGGAAACGGAACGCAGGACATGTTCTGGGACGAGCCGGACATCCTCTTTGTCTCTCTGCACCAGTGGCCCTTCTATCCCGGCTCAGGTGGGCCGGGTGAGGGAAACGAGACGACGGTGAATGTGCCGCTCGGTGCGGGCTCCGGCGACGAGGTCTATGCCGACGCGATGACTACCATCGTCGAGCCTACGATAGAAGCCTTCGAGCCAGATCTGCTGCTCATCTCGGCCGGCTACGATTCGGCGCGAGGAGACCCTCTCTGCAGCATGGAACTCACGGAGGCTGGATACAGCTTCATGGCCTCCCGATTGGGAAGACTCTGCGAGCGCACTGCGTTCGTTCTAGAGGGCGGATACAACATTCAGACGCTGCCCGGACTCGTATCGGCAACACTAGAGGCAGATGGACGTAACTGAACAGACATTCCAACAAGACGTGATCGAACGCTCGAAGAGCACGCCCGTTGTCGTCGACTTCTGGGCGGACTGGTGCGGCCCATGTAAGGCTTTGGCTCCGGTCCTCGAGCAGGCCGTGAGTGCGCGCAACGGCGACGTCGTCCTGGCGAAGGTCGATGTCGACGCCAATCAGTCGCTGGCCACCGAGTATGGGATCCGCAGCATCCCCGCCGTCAAGGCGTTCCGGGACGGACAGATGGTGAGCGAGTTCGTCGGCGCTCAATCGCTACCGACGATCGAGTCGTTCCTCGACGAGCTCGCCGGCCCGCCCGCCACCGAGAAACTCCTCGAGGAACTCGAACAAAGCGGTGAGTTCCCGCAGATCCTCGGGCCGCTCGCCGAGGGCGACTACGAGCGTGCGTTCGAATGGCTGCTCCAGGAGGCAGCCGAGGCCGACCCCGAGCGCCGTGAGCGCGTGCGCGAGGTCATGGTCGCGCTCTTCGCCGACCTCGGCCAGGATCATCCGTTGAGTTCGCAATACCGACGTCGGCTCGCGAGCGCTCTCTACTGAGCCGGCGGAAGGCAGCTGAGACGACCGGCCTACGATGACCTCCGAGGTGGAGCTCCTCTATGGCCGTGAGCCGATCCGTGTGCGTCTACCCGACGGTTGTCGCGCCACAGTCATCGAGAAACCGCCCATGCCGGTGGCCGAGGATCCGCACGCACTCGTCGAGGCTGCTCTAGACGATCCTGTCGGTGCGCCGACCTTCTCAGCGCTTGCGCGCGACGCAAAGAGCGCCTGCATTCTCGTTTGCGACATCACCCGGCCTGTTCCGAACGGGCTCTTCCTGCGTCCCATCATCGAACGACTCATGGCAGCGGGCATCTCCCGCGAACGCATCACGGTGCTGGTGGCCACGGGGCTGCATCGCGCGAACGAAGGAGACGAACTGACGGAGTTGATCGGCGATCAATGGGTTCTCGACCACGTCGCGGTCGTCAATCATTTCGCGCGCGATGACGCGAGTCACGTCGGGGTTGGACGCACCCAGCGCAGAACCGTCGCGCGGCTCGACCGGCGACTCGTCGACGCCGACCTCCGGATCGCGACGGGTCTCGTCGAGCCGCACTTCATGGCCGGCTACTCCGGCGGACGCAAGGTGATCGCGCCCGGCGTCGCGCACGCCGAAACGATCACCACGTTCCACAACCACCGGTTCATGTCGCACCCACGAGCGGCGAACTGCGTCCTCGACGGGAACCCGCTTCACGAGGAGCAACTCGCAATCGTTGAGATGCTCGGCGGAGCACTCGCACTCAACACCGTCGTCGACGATCAGCGTCGGCTCGCATTCGTGAACTTCGGTGAGATCGTCGAAAGCCATCTCGAAGCGGTGGCTTTCGTGCGCAAGTATGCCGAGGTGCGTGTCGGCCGCCGTTTTCGTACTGTGCTGACGAGCGCCGCAGGCTACCCGCTCGACAAGACCTACTACCAAACCGTCAAGGGAATGGTTGGGCCCCTGGACATCCTGGCTGACGGCGGCGATCTCATCATCGCCTCCGAGTGCTCGGAGGGCATCGGCTCGCAGGAATACGCACAGGCACAGCGTCGCTATATCGCGATGGGCGCTGCCGAATTCCTTGCTGACATCGCTGCAAGAAACCATGCGGCGATCGACGAGTGGCAGACGCAGATGCAAATCAAGCCGCAAGCTCGTGCTCGGGTCACCCTGTTCACAACAGGTCTCAGCGGCAGAGCGCGGGAACTCACCGGCGTCGATCTGACGAGTTCCCTCGAGCGAAGCATCGCGGAGAGCATCGCTCGCCAGGGCGACCCCGAAGTCGCCGTGGTACCCGAGGGTCCCTACGTCATTCCCGTCGCCGCTGGCGCGAAACTAGGTGGCCTGCTCGCGACGCGTGCGACCATTCGGGCGCGCGGTTGCCGCGGGCCGTGCAAGTCGATGGAGAACGGTGCAAAACCGTCTCAAGTGGAC
>CAYTCZ010000044.1:0-10743 GCA_964436315.1 uncultured Gaiellales bacterium
TCACGGCGTACATCGCACCCCGGCGACGAGGAGTCATTATGAAACGAGTTCTTAGTCGATCCTGGCAAACGACTCGAGCACCGAGCAGAAGCGGCCGGTCTCTTCGAGCGGGAGGCAGTGGGCACTCTCTTCGAAGATGACGCGGTCTCCGCGCGGTGCATGGTCGGCGATCCAATCGGCGAGGCTTGTCGGCCAGAACCGATCGTGACGGCCGTAGACCGCAAGCACCGGCACTGCCAGGCCTTCGACGACGCTGCGCATGTCGAGCTTCGCTTGCTCGCGAACGACCTTGAGGGCGACATCGAGTGGAGTCTGCAGCGCGATTCGAGTCAGCCAATCGACCAGCTCCGGATCGGCTTCGCCGAGTGACTCGGCAACGAACGCACGCTCGCGAACAGGCCAGTGCTCGGCGTCTGCGAGGTAGGCGTCGAGCTCTTCCTGGGTGAGGGCGTGCGGAAAATCGGCCGTCCGAGTCAGCCGAAGCGGGCCCGCGACGAGGATCAGACGGCCGATCCGCTCACCACCCCGGTGCATGTGTTGGAGGCTGACCGTGCATCCCATCGACCAACCGACGAGGGTGACGTCTTCGAGATCGAGCTCTCCGAGGATGAACTCGAGGTCGCTTGCGAGCTCATCGAAGTCGTACTGTGATTTCGGCTTGTCCGACTCGCCCATGCCACGAAGGTCGAACGCGACGACCCGATGGCGCTCCTCGAGGCCGGCGATCGTTGTGTCCCAGAGCCGGTGTGACTGCTTCCAGCCGTGGACGAGCACGAATGGTCGTTCACCCTGGCCCCGGTCGCAGAGCCGAAGGCATATGCCATCGGGGGTTTGAATGTAGGCCACCGGCGACTGCCTAGGTGTCGGCAGATCTCGTTGACGACCGGCGGCCGATCCGGATGCCGATACTCGTCAGGCCCTGTCGCTGGATGCGGTCGACCAGGACGGCGATAACGAGAATCGCACCGGTGATGACTTGCTGCCAGGCCGATTCGACCCCAGAGACAGACAGCCCGTTCTGCAGGGTGGCGAGAAAGAGAACGCCTACCGCAGTACCGCCGACGCCGCCGACGCCCCCCGCGAAGCTTGTGCCACCGAGCAACACGGCCGCGGCCGCGTCAAAGAGGACGGCCTCCCCGACCAGGGGGCTCGAAGCACCGATGCGGGCGGTCTGTAGGACGCCACCGAACGCGGCCATCATGCCCGAGATCGCGTAGACGGCGATGATCGTTCTGGCGACCTTGACTCCAGAGAGCGCGGCTGCATCTTTGTTTCCGCCGACGGCGTAGACGTCGCGGCCGAAGTACGTCGATCGCTGGAGGTAAAGAGCGACGAGGAAGGTCGCGAGCATGATCCACACCGGGATCGGAATCGCGATGAATTCGTCGAACGCCATCGAGTCGAGCAGCGACGAGAGCACCTGGGTGGTCTTGGTGTCGGACCAGAGGTTTACGACACCCCGAAAGAGGATCAGGGTGCCTAAGGTGACGACCAGGAATGAAAGCCCGAACCGTCCGATCAGGACACCGTTCACACCACCTCCGAGCACGGCGCCGAAGATGAGGGTCAGGACGATGGCTAACCCGATTGGTAAGCCGAGATCGTTGAAGAAGTACCCGATCGCGATCCCCGCGAGCGCCAGCATCGAGCCGATCGAGAGGTCGAAGCCGCCCGAGATCAGCACGAAGGTCAGTCCGAGCGAGACGACCCAGAGAATCGCGGCGCTCGTGAGAAGCGCCTTGATGTTGGCCTCGGTCAGAAAGCGATCCTGTGTCGCAGAAAACGCGATGAACAGGACGATGAGCAGCATGAGGACGGCGAAGAACCGCTGCTCGGTGAATGCCCGACCGACCTGACTCAGGGCAAGGCGCCGACGCGAAGGCGCGCTCTCGACGTTCGTCGTCGCTGTGACCCGCTCTTCGTCGCTCATCCGTGCCCCATCGCGTATCGGGCGATCTGCGCTTCGTCGGCTTCATCGCGCGTGAGGCGCGCGACGATTCGTCCCCGGAACATGACGAGGATGCGGTCACACAGGAGCTGCAGCTCGGGTGTCTCCGACGAGCTGACGAGTATCCCGAGCCCGCGTTCCTTCGCTGCCTCGAGCAGGCGGTAGATTTCGGCCTTTGCTCCCACATCGACTCCGCGGGTCGGCTCGTCGAGGACGAGCACACGTGGCTCCGTCCCGAACCACTTCGCCAGGACGACCTTCTGCTGATTCCCACCGCTCAGTCGGGAGGCTGGATCAGCGGCGGATGCCGCGACGAGCCTGAAGTTCTCGATCGCCTCATGGACAGCAGCCTGCTCGACGGCTCTCCGCGGGCGGCGAAGCCTA
Organism: uncultured Gaiellales bacterium; assembly: GCA_964436315.1. Lineage (GTDB taxonomy): Bacteria > Actinomycetota > Thermoleophilia > Gaiellales > Gaiellaceae > CAYTCZ01. The sequence goes on from CAYTCZ010000044.1 coordinate 2,333, forward strand.
GCGAGTCGAGCGGTGCGGGCCATGAGGAGGTTCTCGCGGATGCTCATGTCGAGCACGAGCCCGTACCGCTTTCTATCGCTCGGCACGAGGGCAAGGCCAGCGCTCATCGCCTGCGAGGCGCTGCGGATCTGCACCCGGCGGCCATCGACCTCCACCGTTCCGGTCGATTCGGGCTCCAGCCCAAAGAGCGCTCCGAGTAGGTCGCTCCGACCGGCGCCGACGAGTCCGGCAAGGCCGACGACCTCGCCCGGCGCCACGTCGAAGCTCACATCCTGCACCCTTCCCGGCACATCGAAATCGCGAACTCGGAGCACTGCCTCTTCAACGACGTGAGAGCGATGATCGAGCGTGAGCTCCTCCAGTTCCTGACCGATCATCAGATGGATCAGCTCGGGCTCGGTGAACTCCGAAATCCCCCCACCACCGACGACTTCGCCGTCTCGGAGAACGGTCACGCGGTCGACGAGAGCAAAGACCTCCTCGAGGCGATGAGAGACGAATACCGTCGCGACACCACTCCGCTTCAATGCTCGGACGGTCTCGAAAAGCGACTCGACTTCGTCGTCGGTCAGCGAGCTCGTGGGCTCATCGAGGATCAGCACTCGGGCATCGCTCGAGAGCGCCCGAGCGATCTCGACGAGTTGTTGCTGGTCGGGCCGAAGCTGACTGGCGGCCAGGTCGAGGTCGACGTCGATGTTTAGCCGTCCAAGGACCTCCCTCGCCTGCCGACGCGTGGCGCGCCAGTCGATTCCCCGCCAAGACCGTGGTTTTCGGGGACCGAGGAAGATGTTCTCGGCCACTGAGAGGTCCGGCACCAGGGTCGTTTCCTGGGTGACGGTTGCGATACCGGCGGCAAGCGCGTCGGACGCATCGTTGAACTCCGTTTTCGCTCCGTCGAGGACGATACGTCCGGCATCAGCGTTGATCTGTGCCGAGATGATCTTCAGCAGGGTCGACTTGCCAGACCCGTTCTCACCAACGAGGCCGTGCACCTCGCCCTTGTGGAGAGTGAGGTTTGCCCCGAGGAGCGCCTGCACACCGCCGTATCGCTTGTAGACGTCCTCGGCGAGAAGGACCGGCGCAGACGTCTCGGGGCGTTCGCTCATGTGAGCTCTCGGATCGGTGTCGAGCGCCCACGGCTGCCTGGTGTTGGGCCAGGCAGCCGCGAAACGCTTCGATCGTTATCCGGACGTGCCGTACTCAGCCTCGAGCTGTTCGTCCCAGGTCGGCTCGCTGTCCACGTTCTCGGGGGTGAGAATCACCGGCGCCTCTGCCTTCACCGTGGGCGGGATCTCGTTGCCCTGGAGCAGGTTGTACAGGCCCCAGGCGGCGAACTTGCCCATGCTTGGGGGGTCCAGCTTGGCGCTGTAGGACTCACGCCCTGCTCGAATTGCTTCGAACGCATCGCTGCCTCCATTTTGGCCGCCGAAGACAAGGCCTTCGACGCCCTGGGCTCGTGCGGCGGCGTTGGCGCCAATCGCCGACGGATCGTTGTATCCGATCACGCCTGCGATGCCTGGGTAGTTGGCGAGGATCTCAGTCATCGCCACCTCGCCGCCGGCGATGTCGTCGCTCGGATTCGACGCGTTTCCAACAACCGCCAAACCGAACTGTTCGGCCCAGAAGCCGGCTTGCTGGATCGAATACTCGATCGATGGCACCGGGACAATGAGATTGATGGTCGCTAGCTCAGAACCCGACGGCACGAGCGAGGCCATCTCACGCGCCCCGATGTACGCGGCTTCGTCGCGCCTCTGCCAGATCTGGCTGTCGAAATCACCAATATCGGTGGTGCTCTCGAAGTTCAGGTCGATTGTGATCACCGGAATTCCGGCGTCCTTCGCGCGCTCGAGCGCGGGTTGCACCGATCCGGGATCGAGTGGGAAGACGAAGATCCCGTCGACCTCCTGGGCGATGAGTTGCTCGAACTGGCTGACTTGCGTATCAACGTCGAGCATCGCGTCGAGCTCGATGACCTCGCCGCCGAGACGCTCCGTTTCGAGCGTCATGGCTCGGCCGAGGGTGTTCAGGAACTCGTTGCCCTGAAGCGGATTCAGGAATCCGAGCGTGAAGTCGCCTGGCTCTGGCTCGTCATAGCCAACGGGTGCCTCGTCCTCGATGCTGCCCTCGAAGGCAACCTCGGCGGGCGCAGGCTCAGGAGCGGGCTCCGGTGCCGGCTCGGGTGCCGGCTCGGGTGCGGGCGCAGGCTCGGGCGCTGGCTCTGGCTCTGGCTCGGGAGCCGGTTCGGGTGCAGGCTCTGCCGGTGCCGGCTCCGATGGCGCTGCCGAATCGTCGTCGCCACCGCAGGCCGCGAGGCCGAGCGCGAGAGCGAGGAGAATCGCAAGAATCATGGGGGCCGTCGGAATTCGTCTCATCTGGCTCCTCTCATTTCGCGCCGGTACGGTCTCTTGGCGCGGGACGTGGGGTCGCTAGTCCGGACCACGCTGGCCCGTATGTATAACCCCCTTGCATGGTGCATGCAACTCATGGATCGAGCCGTAGACCGCTCATATCCAATCTTGGAGGCCGACCCATGATGGTTGCTGTCACCTCCGGGTTTACCCGGGTATGACCGTTTCGACGTCGGCGAGACGGGGAGGTTAGGTTGCCCACCGAACAGCAGTGGTGATGGTGAACGAACTCGACGCCTTCTTCCGACCCGAGACCATTGCGATCGTCGGTGCGTCGGCAAACCCGGCCAAGCTTGGCCACTTTCTCGTCAAGAACATGAGGCAGACGGGTTACCAGGGTCAGGTGTTTCCGGTCAGTCGTTCTGCCGAAGAGATTCTGGATTACCCTGCGTTTCCATCACTCCGTGAGCTCCCGGCATCGCCGGACCTCGTCCTGGTGAGCATTCCGGCAGGCGGGGTACAGGACGCCATCGCGGACGCGGTGGCCGTCGAGGCACGAGCAGCCATCGTGCTTGCGTGTGGCTTTGCCGAGGCGGGTGTTTCGGGCGCAGCGCTTCAGGACGAACTCGTTGGGGCGGCAGCCGACGGCGGTCTGCGCGTCATTGGCCCCAACTGCATGGGCGTGTCGGATCTGCGTGCGCGGCTCAATGCAACGTATTTCGATGCACTTCCCGATGCTCCCGGACGCGTCGGCTTCATCTCTCAGAGCGGCGCGTTCGGCGGTATCGCGTTCGATCAGCTCACGAAGCTCGGGGCGGGAATCTCGAAGTTCGCGAGCATCGGGAACATGGCCGACGTCAGCCATACGGAGCTGATCCGCTACTACGGCGATGATCCCGATACGGAGGTCGTCGCAGCCTTCATCGAGGGGATTCCGAACGGAGGCGAGTTTCTCGATGCCGTCTCGGACGTCAGCGCAAAAAAGCCAACAGTGATCCTCAAAGCCGGACGGACTGCGACCGGCTCGGCCGCGGCCGTCTCTCACACTGGCTCGCTGGCCGGCGAGGCTCGAGTTTGGGATGACTTGATGGGAGAGGCAGGCGCGGTCGTTGCCGAGGACAGCCAGGATCTCTTCGATGCCGCGGCGACGCTCGCGCTCGAGGCGAGTCGGCGGCCACGCGGGAATGCGCTCGCGATCGTGACGATCTCGGGTGGCCCGTCTGTGGTTGCTGCCGACGCGACCGAGCTGTATGACGTCGAACTTCCCGATCTCAGTGACGGTCTGTCGGATCTCGAGCCGCTTGTTCCGGACTTTGCTTCGCTCCGGAACCCGATCGACCTGACGGCCCAGATTGCTCCGGAGAACTACGAGCGTGCCGTCGCTGAGGTTGCCGCACACCCCGACGTCGACGGGATTCTCGCGGTCAACGTCGGGCTCGACTTACCCGACTTCGGGTATGCCTTCGCGAAGGTGCAAGCCGAAGCCGATAAGCCCGTCGTTGGTTACGTGATCGCTCCCGGCATAGAGGAGATCTTTCGCGAAGCCGAGATTCCGAATCTCCCGTCAGTCGAGCGGGCCGTTCGCGCGTTTCGACGGCTCGTCGACCGCGCACGTCCAACTCCCGAGCGAGGCGCCGACGGACGGCATCACTTCGAAGGGAGTGAGCTGCCTCAGGGGATCGTCTCTGAGCACGATGCGAAGAGGCTTCTCGCGGAGCACGGATTTGTCGTGACCAGCGAGGAAGAGGTCACGAGCTGCGACGCCGCGATGGCCGCGGCGCAGCGGATCGGCTTCCCGGTTGCCCTCAAGGTCTCGTCGGCAGATATCGCCCACAAGACCGAGGCAGGCGGAATCGCACTGGGCCTCGACGCCGAGACGCTTGTCGAGACATTCGAGCGGTTCGCGGGCCGTTTCCCGGGGAGCCCGTTCCTTGTTCAGGAGATGGTGAGCGGGTCAGAACTCATTCTGGGCGGACGGCGAGATCCGCTTGCGGGTCCCATCGTGATGGTCGGGTTGGGCGGCGTCCTTACCGAGTTCATCGAGGACGTCTCCTTCGTTCGGGCCCCGACCTCGGAATCCGGGGCATTGGCGGCGGTAGCGAGACTACAGGGTCAGCGAATCCTCGATGGCTATCGCGGAGGTGCAGCCGTCGATCGAGTTCTGCTTGCGGACTACGTCGAGCGACTCGGAGCGCTGCTCGTGGCGAATCCGTCGGTCGTCGAGATTGATCTGAACCCAGTGATTCAGACGGCGAACGAACTCGTCGTCGTTGATGCGTTGATTCGCACTACCCGCGACGGCGACCACGAGCCGTTGTCCACTGGATCGTGATTCGGGCCGCGATTGCCGGGGCCGGAGAGGCCCCGTACACACGCCACCCGAAAGGTGCCTCCACTGAGACGATGCTCCTCGGCGCAGTTTCACGTGCGCTGCGGAACTCGGGCTTCAAGCCGAGCGAGGTCGACGGTCTCGGAGTCACGTCTTTCACGCTCCGACCCGACCACGTAATCGATCTGGCCTGGAAGCTCGGGCTGCGAGCGCGCTGGATCATGGAGGACACAAACGGCGGCGCAGCGGCAATCAATCTCCTGCAGCACGCGCGCCGGGCAGTCGAAGGCGGTGACGCGTCGACCGTTCTCCTTGTCGCCGGCGACCTCTTTCAGGCTGAGGATTTCACGCGTCTCGTCGACAACTACAACGTTGCGACACGCGACCATCTCGCGCCTATTCCATACGGGGGGCCGAACTCGGTCTTCGCGCTCCTCACCCAGCGCCATATGGCCAAGTTTGGACTCACCCGAGAGGACTACGGCCGACTCGTCATCGCCCAGCGCGAATGGGCAAGTCTCAATCCGGGAGCCGTCTACCGGTCACCGCTTACCATGGACGAGTATTTGGCGGCTCCGATCGTCGCGGATCCCCTCGGACGCTATGACTGCGTGCCCGTGGTCGCCGGCGCGGACGCGGTCGTCGTGACGGCGAGCAGCAACGTGCGGCGGAAACCAGCCGTCGGAATTCGTGCCATCAGAGGCTCCTACAACAACGACCATCAGGAGGGCGACGGACTGCGCACAGGTCTTGCGGAGTGTGCGTCGGAGCTTTGGGCGGAGGCTGGCATCGATCCTGAAGATGCCGACGTTGTCTTGGTGTACGACGACTACCCGGTCATGGTGCTGGTTCAGCTCAGCGACCTTGGTTTCGTCCAGGGCGACCTCAACGACTTCGTCCGGACGCAGATCTCGACGCGTCATCTGCCGCTGAACACGTCGGGGGGCCAGCTTTCCGCGGGGCAGGCCGGGGCGGCCGGAGGAATGCACGGACTCGTGGAGGCCGTGCGTCAGCTACGCCGAGATGCCCGGGGCAGGCAAGTTCCGGCAGCGAGGACGGCTGTCGTGACGGGCTACGGCATGGTGCTCTATCGCTACGGCGCCTGTGCAAACGCAGCAGTCCTGGAGCGCCTGTGAGCCGCGGTTTGATCGTCTTCGAGTGTCGGGCATGCGGGAAGACCGTGTTTCCCCGGCGTCTTCTCTGTCCGGGCTGCGGAGCGAGCAAATGGGTGCGGCGTCGGGTCGAGAGCGGAACGCTCACTGAGTCGACGACGCTTCGGCGCTTCGGAGGCCAGGAGGCTCTCGTGCGACTTGGCTCCGTCGAGCTCGGTTCGGGGTTGATCGTCGTTGCGCGAGTGCCCATAGAGATCGACTCCGGCTCGACTGTGCACCTGAGCTCAGATGGTGGTGTCCCGATAGCCGACGAGCGGCTCTCGTGACGCACGGTGCGGCTCAGGGGTCGTCGCGACCATCGCGGGCACCCGATGAGAAGGTAAGGGGTCCTTCTCGAGCGTCTCCGGATTGCCGTACGCTCAGGATCTCACAGTCCCCGGGAATATCTGGGAACTCGTGTCGACCTCGCTCCGCGAACTCGATCCGAGAACCGGCCACGAGGTCTCTCACTGTTCGCGACACGAGCACCTCTCCGGGCCCGGCGCACCTCTGAATCTCTACGCCGATGTCGACAGCGACTCCGTGGACCTGACCGTCCGTCAGCTGTACCTCGCCCGTATGGAGGCCGGCTCGAACCGCAAGGCCCATCCGGCTTGATTCACTGACGATCGCGGAGGCACAGCGGATCGCGCGAGCCGGCCCGTCGAAGACTGCAATGGGACGGCCGGCCTCGCCTGCTACGGCTCGTCCGCGGAAGCGAGAGACGCAACTGGAGAAGACACCGTCGTAGCGTTCGAGGAACTCCTGCCGGGCAGGTCGCTGTTCATTCGCCGCCGGCTCTGCAACGAGCACCGTGACGAGCACACGGTCCCGATCGTCTTCCTCCTCCAAACTCGACAAGAACGACTCGATCTCCCGGAACAGACTCGCCTGGTCTCCTTCCCACGGAAGGTGAGCTTCGCCCGGGAGTTCTGCGATTTTCGCTCCCTCGATGCGTTCGGCCATGTAGCGGCTCGCTTCCCGGTAGTGCTCGTCCGCGCGATACAGACTGAGGGTGGGAACGCGGCAGGCCGGAAGGACGTCGCGGATATCGATCTCCTTGTTCATCATCCCCAATGCAAGCGTTGCACCGGGGCTTGCCCCTCGGGTCACGTACGAGCGGTACCAGCGGAACGCGTCGTCATCGTGAACGATCGCGGGCGCCATCCGCTCGAGCCAACCCAGTGTGATGACGGTGGCCCAGTCCTCGCTCTCGGGCACAACATGACGCGCCCGCCAGTCCTCTTCGGTGAATCCGATTGGGTAGTCGTCGGCGACGAGCCATCGCGCGAACGTGCCCATGAGACAGAGTGCGATGGTGCGCTCGGGGTACGTCGCCGCAAAGAGCGAACACATTGGCCCGCCCTCCGAGATTCCGAGCAGAACGGCCTGTTCGGAACCCACGGCGTCCATGACGGCTCGGACGTCGTCCATTCGGGTCTCGAGGTCAGGCAGCCTCTCGGGCGACACTCGATCCGACAAACCGGTGCCGCGCTTGTCGAAGAGGATCAGCCGGCCGAGGGAAGCGAGTCGCCGATAGAAGTTTGCGATCTTTGTGTACTCCCAGCCCGGATGGAAGCTGCAGATCCAGCCGTGTACGAGGACAAGATCGGGTGGGCCCTCGCCGATGACCTGATACGCAATGCTGACTTCGCCGCTTCGCGCATACCGGGTTTCGAGCGACTGCAGGTCGGGACCGCCGTCGTCGGAGACCTCGCCCGTCGGCCGTGCTCCCAGCGCTGATGGGGGCGTGTCCTCTGGCCGCCAGTCGAGGTCAGGCTCCTGTCGCAGGATATGCCCCTCCAGTGAGCGGAGACCCGTCGACGGCTCGATTCCGAGCTCCTCGTGGAGGGTGGTGCGGAACGACTGATAGGCGGCGAGCGCTTCGGGCTGCCGTCCCAATCGGTAGAGGCCGAGCATCTGTTGCGCGCGCAGTCGTTCCCGGAGCGGATGTCGGTCGACGAGCGCGGCGAGTTCACTTACAACCTCTGCGTGGCGGCCGAGCGCGAGGACTGCGTCGATTCGTTCCTCAAGCGCCGTTAGTCGAAGCTCCGCGAGCCGCGCGGCTTCGGTCCGGGCGAACGGCTCGCTGAACTCCGCGAGGGCAGGTCCGCGCCACAGGGCCAGCGCATCTTCGAGCGCAGCGCGTGTGTCTTCGCGGCGACCTTGGACACGGGCCGTTCGACCCTTTGCAAGCATCGCCTCGAACCGGGAGAGATCGAGCGAGTCGGACGGAAGCTCGACGAGATAGCCCGGTGCCCGCGTCGAAAGCGTTCCGTCTGGTAGGAACTTGCGCAGCTGAGACACGTACCCCTGTAGCGCCTTGTTGGCAGTCGCCGGCGGGTCCTCTCCCCAGAGATCGTCAATCAGGCCCTCCACTGAGACGACCCGATTTGCATCGAGGAGTAGACGAGCGAGCAGCGCACGCTTCTTTCCGCCGCCGAGTGGAAGCGGCCGACCGCCCTGTTTCACCTCAAAGGGCCCGAGGATCAGGAACTCCATCCGTAGTCGGACGCTAGCAAGCTCGCAATGGGAGACAATGCCCGGGCTGCGCGAGGCCTAAAAGCGACAGGAAGAAAG
>CAYTCZ010000044.1:10843-18679 GCA_964436315.1 uncultured Gaiellales bacterium
TCCGGAACGCCGGGTTCCCGAGCCGACCGTTGGTCGGCTGCTCGGGGATCGCAAGTGTCAGCGCGCGTGCGCGTCTGCTTGACACCTGCGGATGATTTTGTACAATCGCACAATTGATTGATTGTGTATGAGTAGAACCATCCCGCATCCGGTCCCGGGTTCCTTGGCAGAAGTAATTGCCCAGCGATTTCGCCTGATCGGCGACCCGACTCGAATTCGGTTGCTCGACTACTTGCGGGACGGCGAAGCGACCGTCCAGGAGCTCACGCGGGGCCTCGGGTCGTCCCAGCAGAACATCTCGAAGCATCTTTCTCTGCTAGCGCAGGCGGGAATCGTCAGCCGGCGGAAAGCTGGAAAGCACGTCTTCTACGCCATCGAGGACGAATCGGTGTTCGCGCTCTGCGAGCTCGTCTGCGGGAGCCTCCAGAAGAGTGTCGACGAGCTCAGCGGGGTGCTGGCGGGAACTGCGCGATGACGACAGTCGCGATCGACGCGCCGCCGGCGAAGCAGTCCGCTCCCCCCGATCTCGGTCCCATCGGTCGGCTCGGCCGATGGGCGGCAACCCATTTCCGTCTCGTCCTCATTGGCTGGATCGTCGTAGTCATCGGTCTCGGAGCTTTCGCGCCTCGTGTCGAGGAGGCTCTTTCGGGAGCCGGGTGGGAGGCCTCCCGGTCGGAGTCTGTCCGCGCGCGCGAGCTCATCAACGAGAACTTCAACGGCCTGTCGAGTTCGGCCCTCATGGTCGTCGTCCATTCGGACGAGTACGTCCGCTCGGACCCTGAGTTCGACGGAGCGATCGCCGCGGCGAGCGACCTGCTCGCCGACCGCGTCGAGGTTTCGACGGTCGTCCTGCCCGAGGACGGAGTTTCGGTTTCAGAAGATGGTCGCACTACGGTGATCCAGGCCGGTGCTGCTCGAGATTCGAACGAGATGGTCGCGGTCGCCGACGAGCTCCAGGGTGATCTCTCGAGGCTCGCAGGTCCCGGCATCGAGGTCAGCCTCACCGGTTCGTCCGGCATGTGGGCGGATTTCAACGAGGCCAATAAGTCCGCGATGATGAAGTCGGAGCTGATGAGTTGGCCGGTCACCATGGCCATTCTCGTCGCCGCGTTCGGCGCGCTCGTAGCGGCCGGCCTGCCTCTCATGTTGACGATCATCGGTCTCATTGCTGCTGCGGGTTCCCTGTACGTTGCGACCCAGTTCGCGGACATCTCGATCTGGGCGATGAACTTCGCACTCATGTTCGCACTCGCACTTGGCATCGACTACGCGCTGTTCATCGTCGCGCGCTTCCGGGCCGCGCTGTTTGGCTCCGGCCTCTCTCCGGTGGATGCTGCGGCGGTGGCTATGGACACCGCTGGGAAGGCCGTGCTTTTCTCGGGCCTCACGGTGCTGATCTCGCTCTCGGCCGTGATGCTCGTACCCAGTCCAGCCTTTCGCTCGATGAGTCTCGGGATCATGCTTTCGGTGATCTTCATCCTGGCGGCTGCGTTGACGCTCCTTCCCGCCGTCCTGGCCAGACTCGGGTCACGCGTGAACAAAGGCTCGCTGCCGTGGCACAGTGCGGGTGAGCATCGCTCACCTCGCTTCGCTGCCTGGGCAGCACGGCTGTGGCGTCATCCACTCGCATTCGGTGCCGCCGCCGTTGCGATTCTGATCGGGCTCTCGATTCCGATTCTGAGGCTCGATACGGGGATGCCCTCTATCGCCGTAGTGCCTGAGGACGATCAGTCACGGAGGGGCTATGTCCAAGTGCAGGAGGCCTTCGGCCCGGGCGCGCCGGGTCCGCTACAAATTGCCGTGCCGAGCGTGTCGGCGGACGAAGCGTCTGCGGTCGCGGCGGACGATCCAGGGATTAGCCAGGTGTTCCCGAGCCAACCGTCGACGGCCGGCGACCTCGTACTGATTCAGGCCGTTCCAACGGTCGATCCCTCGGAGGAAGCAGTCGGGCAGACGATCGACCGTCTCCGCGCAGATCTCCCGGCCGGCGCGCTCGTCGGCGGCGCCGTGGCCGAGAACCACGATCTCGAGTCCGTCCTCGGCGACCGAACCGTCCTCGTGATCGGCATCGTCTTGGTGCTCGGGTTTCTCTTGCTCCTCGTCGCGCTCCAGGCACCTCTCGCGGCTGCACTTGGCGTCGTCACCAGCCTCCTGGCCACGGGCGCGGCCTTTGGCGTGGCCGTGCTCATTTTCCAGGACGGCCTTGGTGCAGGGATTCTCGGGTTCGAATCGCAGGGATTCCTGAACGCGTGGGGCCCCGTGTTCTTCTTCGCGATGATCTTCGCGATCTCGATGGACTACACCGTCTTCTTGCTCGCATCGGCGAAGGAGCACTGGGATCGGTCAGCCGACGCGCGTGAGGCAGTCGTGGGAGGAGTTGCGCACTCGGGGAGGACGATCTTCGCCGCAGCTGCCGTCATGGTCGCCGTGTTCTTCACCTTCGCGCTCTCAGGACCCCTGCCACCAAAGGAGATGGGGATCATCCTCGGCGTCGCCGTGTTGCTCGATGCGGCAATCGTCCGGCTCATCCTCATGCCGGTTCTGCTCCGGCTCGTCGGTCGGGCGGCCTGGTGGTGCCCGACGTGGCTTGGGCGCTGGCTTCCCGACGTCCGCTTCGGCCACTAGGAGCCGCACCGCAATCGCAGGCCTCTCGTAGTCTCCGATACCCGCTAGAACCAGTGGCGGAGCCACCACTTCTCGAACGCTACTTTCCCCCAGTGGAGAGCTCGCCCAGGACGGCGCATCCTGATTCGAGGCTCCGGGTCGACGTAGAAGTTCCCACCGGCGAATCCGGCTCGTCCATCGCCCAGCTCGATCCAGCAGTAGCCCTTCCCCGCGAAGGATGCTGACGGCTCTTCACCCTTGAGCTCAGCAGCGATCTGTTCGACCACGACCTTTGCTTCCGCGTGGGCGAATACTCCGGCCTTCGGGAGTGCCTTGCCATTGGGGAGCTTGATGGTCGTCACGTCGCCGATTGCGAACACGCCGTCATGACCGGTACGCAGGGTTCCTGAGTCCACATGGATAAACCCGGAGACTCCGAGCAAGGGGGACTTCCGGACGACGTCCGGCGACTCGTGAGGCGGAATCCCGATCAGGAGGTCAATCGGCTCTGAGACAGCGTCAGCTGAGACGACCTCTCGAGTGTCCGGCCGAAGCTCCTTGAAGGTGAAGAGTGGGTGGTAGTGGATTCCGCGTGCCGAGAGCAGGTCGGCAATCCCGTCACCGAGACTTGCGGGCGTCACCGGCATCGGGGTGTGTTCAGGAGTAAAGAGATGGATGTCGACCTTGCGCCGAATTCCCCGCTTCCGAACGAAGGACTCGATCAGGAACGCGGCCTCGTAGGGGGCGGCGGGACACTTGAATGGCAGCGACGTGACGACGATCCCCACCGTTCCGCCGTCGAAACGCTCGAGCGCTGCGAAGATGCGATCGCAGTCGTCGGGGTCGTAAAGGTTGTAGGCGGCCTCGGCGAACCCCGTGACGGTCTGGGGCACGAGCTGTGCTCCCAAGGACACGATCAGGTAGTCGTACCGAAGCTCATCCGAGCCGGTTCGAACTACCTTGCGGTCGGGCTCTATTCCCTCAACCTCGTCCCGACGAAACTCAATCCCCTTCTTGGTAAGACGGCTCAGTGGTCGACGAAACTGCCTCTGCCTCCGCTGTCCCACGATCTGCCAGAGCTGTGATGGCTGATAGACGTGGTCGGGGGACCGGTCGATCAGGACGATTTCGTGGTCTCCGTTCAGACGACTGCGGAGGTCGTTCGCCGCCACCAGTCCACCCGTGCCGCCGCCCAGAATGACGATTCGAGCCGAGCCGGTCGGAGCGCGCCTGCGCTCGACGGTGTCCGGAGCGCTCGGCTGCTCGTACATCTGTTGAATCGCGTTTGAGAAGCCGGCTTCGTCGAACTCGTTCTCCGAAAAGACGATCTTCTGATCCGGGCCGACGAGCACGCTCCAGGGAACCCAACCGTTCGTGTACGTCTTGAAGAGCGTTCCGGCCGGGTCGTCGGCGACCACCGGGAACTCGAGCTCGTACTCCTCCTTCCAGGTGCGGCACGCCTCGTCGGTCTCAAAGACGCCCACGCAGACGACCTCGAACCCTCTGGACTTGAATCGCTCGTAGAGGTTTCGAATGGCAGGAGCCTCCTGCCGGCAGCCCAGTCAGGTCGACTTCCAGAAGACCAGGAGGAATCCGTTCTGACCCTTGACGGGAAGGGCGAGTTTGGCGAGTGGAACCACACTGCCCGGCTCAGCGCCGCCCGACAGTCCTTCAACAACCTTCAAGTCGCATCCCCATGCTTTTCGCCTGCGCTCGCAACGATTCCGCACCCGTCGTCATCTAACGGCTCGAAATTGCTCGAGGGACCCGCCGACATCGTAGCTCCACACGACTTGGTCGCCTTTGACCGACGGCGTAGAATCCCCTAGCACAGGAGTCGACGCCGTGGGAGGACTTTATGACGCTGCGAATCAATGACGAAGCCCCTGATTTCACCGCCGAGACGACGGAAGGCGAGATCAGGTTTCACGACTGGATCGGCGACGGGTGGGCGGTCCTGTTTTCGCATCCCAAAGATTTCACGCCCGTCTGCACGACCGAGCTTGGAACGGTGGCCGCGCTGAAGCCCGAGTTCGAGAAGCGCAACTGCAAGGTCGTCGGGATCAGCGTCGACGGCGTGAGCGACCATGTCGCCTGGTCTCAGGACATCGAGGCGACGCAGGGTCACGCCGTCAACTATCCGCTGATCGGCGATCCCAAGCTGGAGATTGTCAAGAAGTACGACATGCTTCCGGCCGACGCAGGCGATACGGCCGAAGGCCGAACGCCGATGGACAACCAGACGGCTCGGACCGTCTTCATCATCGGTCCCGACAAGAAGATCAAGGCGACGATCACCTACCCGATGAGCACGGGCCGGAACTTCGCCGAGGTGCTGAGGCTCCTCGACTCAGTACAACTCACCGCTGAGGAGAAGGTAGCGACCCCAGCCGACTGGCAGGACGGCGACGACGTCGTGATCCTCGCGGCCGTATCCGACGAGGAGGCGAAGGACCGGTTCCCGGATGGCTGGGAGGCGCCGCTCCCGTACATGCGGATCGTCCCCCAGCCAAAGAAGAAGGCAGGGGTCACGTAGTCGACGAGGGGCTCTAGTCCAGCCCGGCATCTTCGAGTCGGTCGATGAAGCGCTTCGTCGTCGCCTCGTCGCGATAGGGAAGCTCATCGCGTAATCGGTCGGCGCTCAGGCCGGGGGCTGTTTCCTGGGCGTGTTTCACCGCCGCGGACGCGTGCCGCGCGCGCCCGAGCGCCGAGTGGGCGGCGGCGAGCGTGAGGAGCGCCTCCGTGTTCTCTTCGTCTGCGGCCACCACGCCCTCTGCCGTCTCGGCGGCGATCTCGTAGTCCTCGCCGACGAAGTAGGCGTTCGCGAGCACGGATCTGTACCAGTCCGACATCAGCGGACTCAGCCGAATGGCGCGGTCTGCCAGGTCGACTGCTTCCTCCCACCGGCCCAGATAGCGCATCACGCTGGCGGCCACGCCGCAGGTCAGGTCACACGACGGCCGTTCCGCGGTGGCCTTCGAAGCCATTTCGAGCGCCCCGTCCCAGTCGCGTTCTTGTACGAGGACATGGGCGAGAACAGTATGACCGAGGCCCGAATCGTCCTTGCGGTCGACCGCGCCCTGCGCAAGCTCTCTCGCACGCGCGAAGTGCTGCTCCGGATCATCGACCGACCCGGTGAGGACGGACCAGAAGTGGGCCCAGCCGGCAAGCGCATAGCCGATCGGGAAGTCCGGATGTCGATCGATGAGCGCCTCGAAATGCGATCTCGCCCGTGCCATCGAGTCCCGCGTACCTTGGGCTACCTGGTGAAGGGCTCGGTACGCGATCTCGACGCTCTCCGGATCCAGTTCTTCGCGGTACGAGCGCGCCAGGTCACCGCCAATCACCTCGACGTCGAGCGCCTCGGCGATCTTGGCAACGATGTCGTCCTGGGCAGCGAAGACGTCGCTCAACTCTGCCTCGAACCGATCGGCCCAGACGGTCGCTGAAGTCTCCGCATCGATGACCTGAGTAAGAACGCGTGCCCGGGAACCGTTCCGCTGGACTGCCCCCTCGAGTACGTATCGAGCGCCCATCTCGTGTCCGATCTGCTGCGCCGAGTGCACGTTGCCTCGATAGTCGAGTGTCGAGGCGTCACTGATCACCTCGAGGCCCGGGATTGTCACGAGTTCGATGGTCAAAGCCATCATGAGGCCGTCCGCGAAGTGGTCATCCTCCGGATCTCCCAGGTTGACGAACGGGCTGACTGCGAGCGATGGTAGGTCAGGGGTCGGAATCCGCCGCCGCCACGGCTTCGAACCCCCGGCGGTCGTCTCGTCATCGACGATCTCGTAGGCCAACACAGGCTCGGGAATGTTCTTCAGTCGTTGTTGACCGAGGGACCGAACTCTTGTGGGCCAGTCGTCGATCCCCTCGAGCGCAGCGGCCGATGCGCAGATCCCACCCGGCGGGGCGAGGGCCTGCAGCCGCGCCGCGATATTGATCACGTCGCCAAACCAGCGGTCGTCTTCCACGGAGACAGGACCGTAGTTCACACCGAAACGGAAGTGCATCCTCCGGCCGTCTGGCAGCCGCTCGTTCTCGTTGGCGAGTTCCCGCTGAATCCCGATCGCCGCGGCGACGCCGGCGGCTCGTGACGGCAGCACGGCGAGGAACTCGTCGCCCACGAAGGAGACCGTCTCGCCGTCGGCCCGCGTGACGCCTTCCTCGATGATCCGGCGAAACAGTTGGAGTGTGTGATGCGTCTCGATTTCGTTGTCGGCGACGAGCTTGCTGTAGCCGGCGACGTCACCGTTGATCACAGCGGCGGGCTTCGTCTTTGCGTTCGAACCTGACATCGTCGTCGAGCCTGACGATAGCGCCCCTCCATCGCCGTTCGGTGCGGCGCCTGACGCGTTCTGTTCCGGGCATCGATCTGGGAAAGCTCGAGGAGTTCGACCGTTAGGCGGAGGCGGACGCCGAAGACGTCGTCCCCGACCTCGAGGCGACGACGATCTGGGAAGGTCACGGGGTCGAGAACCTCGGCAAGATTGGCCCGTGGACGCTCACCGGGCAGAAGATCGACAAGCCGACGCTGACTACTTCGTGTGGAGATCGAAGAGCAGCGTGAGGTAGTGCCGTACGTGCTCGAGCTGCCGACGCATGATCTCAAGGAGCTGCTTCTCGTAGATGAACGACACGTAGAGGCAGCTCGATTGAACAGAGACGAGCTGGTCGGACGCCTCCTCGAAGAGCCGCACGAAAGCGACGAGCTGCTCGGCGGGATCGTCGGACTCGGCCTCCGCCTTGGCCATGAACTCGCGCAGCCAGCGGCAGTCGCCCGAGTCGCGTCGGCCGCCGACGTATCGGCCGCAATCCGCGTGGCCCGTGACGCCGGGCTCGAGGTTGCCGTCCGCGGTGGCGGGCACAACGTCGCTGGCTTCGCCACCGTTGACGATGGACTTGTCATCGACTTGTCGCCCATGCCTTCCGCTTCCGTCGATCCAGATGCTGGACGCGTGGTCGTCGACGGCGGAGCGAGGCTCGGAGATCTCGACGCGGCGACACAGGCTCACGGCCTCGCTGTTCCTGCGGGCGTGGTGAGTGACACCGGAGTTGCCCGGCTCACACTGAGCGGCGGCGTCGGTTGGCTGCGCCGGAAGTGGGGCCTCACCTCCGGTCATCTTGTGACGGCGGAAATCGTCACCGCGGCTGGCGAGATCCGGACCGTCGATGAAGAGAGCGATCCGGAGTTGCTCTGGGGTTTGCGTGGCGGCGGCAACTTCGGCGTTG
>CAYTCZ010000044.1:18779-28441 GCA_964436315.1 uncultured Gaiellales bacterium
GCCCGGAACCGTCGTGGTGGCGTCCGAGCCGAACGAGTTCATGCACCGTGATCTCAAAGAAGTCGCTTCCGCTCACGGGATCGAGCTCGATCTCCGGACACGAGGAGCCGAGGCGATGGATCTCCCCGACGCGTCAGAAGAGTTGGTCATCTCGACGCTGACGCTCTGTTCAGTCGACGATCGGGACGCTGCTCTCGAGGAGATTCGTCGGGTTCTCAAGCCCGGCGAACGGTTCCGGTTCGTCGAGCACATCGCCGCAGAACCGGGCTCGTGGACAGCCCGTTTCCAGCGGCTTCTGCGCCGGCCATGGGCGGCGATCGCTGATCGCTGCGACCTTCAGGCCGATACCCGGGAGGCGATCATCGCGCCGGCTTCTCTCGCATCGAGACAGAGATCCGAGAGCTCGGTCCGATTGTCGATCCGAGTCGGCGGACGCTCTTCGGCGTCGCGGTCCGCTGACCTCAACACCCGGCCCGAGATAGGCGGTCAGGCAGCTCGGCTCGGTGCACCACCGCGCCGAGTAATGGCCGCGTTGAGGAGCTGCACCGGCAGGATTGCCCAACGCGGGATCTCGTGGATCAATGCGCGAATATTGCGCGGTTCGAGCGGGGATGAGGTCACAACCTCGACTGGGTTGCTGCGTAGTTGCCAGACAAAGATGACCTTCGCCCGTGGTGCGTGCCATCCGGAGGTGACGACGAGCACCTGGGCTGGGGCGACCCGCCGGACGTCGTCGAGTGCGTTGATCGCGTTGCCCACGGTGGTCCGTGCGTCAGGATCGACAACTACTTCACGCGCCGTGCCGGCCCAGGCCTCCGCCATCAACGCGGCCTCCGGACGCGTACCGGGTACGCGGGCCCAGCCCGAGAGCACGACAACGTCGTGCTCCGTGCTGATCTCCGCTGCGTGTCGGAGGCGTGCGGCCGCGATGGGATGAAGCTTGTCACGGCCGCCATTCGAGTAGCCGAGCACGACGATGACGCGGGAGCGGCCGCCACTCACGATTTGTGGCGACGACGCAGCCACTCGAAGAAGACGAGTGTGCCGGCCACGGTCACGACGAGCTTGGCAGCCTTCTTGCCCTGAAGCTTCGATTCGCCGCTCGCGCGCTCCCGCATGTTGACCGCGACTTCCTCGACCCGAAGGCCGGCCTCATGGAGTCGCATGAGTGCCTCAACCTCGGGCGCGCCACTGGCGTACGGCTTTGCCATGATCGGCATCGCCTTCCTGTTGACGGCCGCCATGCCGCTGGTCGGGTCCTTGAAAGGTCGGCCAAGACGAACTTTCATCGCGCTTTGAAGCAGGCCGATGCCGAATCGACGAGAGCGGGTTGGCTCGTAACGCTCCTCGTCGTACCCGTCGCCGGCGGCAAAGCGTGAGCCGACGGCGACATCGCACGCATCCGAACGGACGAGATCCAAGAGTCGGAGTAGCTCCTCGACCGGATGCTGACCGTCGGCGTCGACCCGACCACAGTAGGCATAGTCGCGTTCGTGGGCCTCCCGGTATCCGGCGGCGATTCCGGCGCGCAGGCCTCGGTTTTCCCCGAAGGAGACGACGTCGGCACCTCCCGACCGGGCCACGTCGGCCGTTCCGTCGGTCGAACCGTCGTCAATAACCAGGACGTCTGCGTCCGGTAGCTGGTCCGCGAGCTCGGTAAGCACGGCCGGCAGGTTCTTTTCTTCATTCCACGCGGGAATGAAGACGACTGTGCCGCGGGCAGGTGCCATCGGCGGAGCTTAGCGTCGAGGGGAGTTCGCCCGAATGCCGCGACTAACTTCGCGGCCGCTTGGCCGTCGAAGTATGTTTAAGCAGCTGGAGCGAGTGTCCTCGTGAGAATGCCTGCAATCTGCGCAGCGGCGGTTGTCGCCGTCGCTCTTTTTGTCGTCGGCTGCGGCGGATCGAGTTCCGCGCGCCCGGGCTTTGCTGGCGAGCCCGAGCTTACGGTCAGCCCGAATCCAGAGGTCCCCTTGGTGGCGGTCGTGAGTGCCGAGACCGACGAACCGGCTGTCATCGAACTCACGATCGACGATGGTGATGCCGAACGCGTCGTCGTCCCGAATCCGACGCCCGGGACCGATCACGAGGTGCCTGTGCTCGGCCTCCGCCCGGATCACGCGTACACGATCCGGGTCGCGGCCCTGGACGAGGGTGCTAGCTCGACCGATACGGACTCGGCCGCGGAGCCGGTCGAATTGACGTTCACAACACCACCGCTTCCGGCCGACTTTCCACCGATCACCGTCACCAAGGCGACCGCCGAGCCCGGAGATCCGAGCATGACGCTCTTCAACATCAGCCTCCTCGAACCAGAGGACCCGCTTGGCGCCCGTAGTTGGCTGGTCATGCTCGACAGCCAGGGTGAGCTCGTCTGGTACTACGACCCCGGTCACGGCGTGGGTGATGCGCGTCGTATGCAAAACGGGAACCTCCTGTTCCTCCACGGTGTTCGAGGCATGCGGGAGATCGACATGCTCGGGAATACGATCGCCGACTGGACAGCGGTCGGCCACAAGGACGAATTACCGGACGGTTCCATTCCGGTTGATACCGACTCGTTCCACCACGAGGTCTACGAGTTGCCGGAGGAGGACGAGGCCGACTTCCTCATCCTGTCAAGTGAGCTCCGCCCATATTCCGACTATCCAACGGACGAAGTGGACACGGGTCAGACAGAGAGTGAAGCCCAGGTTATGGGTGATGTCGTCGTGGCGTTCAAGAGGGACGGCACGATCGTCCAGGAATGGAGCCTGCTCGACATTCTCGATCCCTACCGGATGAGCTACGACGCTCTGGACGACAGCTGGCAACTCGTGTACGAGGGTGAGACGCGCGACTGGAGCCACGGCAACGCCGTCATTCCCGATCCGACCGACGGCGGACTCATCGTCTCGCTTCGCAACCAGGATGCGACCGTCAAGATCGATCGCGAGACCGGGGAACTCGTCTGGATCCTCGGGCCCCCGGAGCGCTGGGAGGAGCCTTGGAGCGAGGCGCTTCTGACTCCATCCGGAGCGGAGGGTTACACCGCGTCCGACTTCGAGTGGAGCTTCCACCAGCACGCGCCGATGTTCACCCCGAACGGCGGCGTGCTCCTCTTTGACAACGGCAACGGCCGGGCCATCCCGCCGGAGCCCGTTCTCGAGCCTCAGGACCGCTACAGCCGGCTCGTGGAGTACGAGATCGACGAAGAGGCGCTCACGATCTCGCAGACCTGGGATTACGGCAGTCCAGACGACCGCTGGTACTCGGGAGCTCTCGGAGATGCCGACTACATCGCTGAGACCAACACCGTGCTCGGCGTCGACGGCTTCAAAGGGCAGGAAGACGGTCCGATCTACGCCCGAGTCTTCGAGGTCACTCGGGACGACCCAGCCGAGATCGTCTTCGAAGTCATCGTCCGTGACGAGAGCACTGAAGAGCCGGTAGGTTGGATCGTCTACCGGGCCGAGCGCCTGGACTCCATCTACCCGTAAAGACACGCGGCGTCGCCCTCGTCTCCGACGAGGCCCCGTCTCTGACTCGCGCCCGGTCGTCCGACCGCCCGCCCTTGACTTCGTGACAAGCAGCACGGAACAATCCTCCTTCTTCCAGTGGCCCTGGGTGGCCGTCAGTCACGGAGGAGGGCAAGGCGATGGGGATCATCAAGGGGATCGATGTCAGCAACCATCAGGGGATAATCGACTGGGAACGGGTTCGAGCGGACGGAATCCAGTTCGCCTTCATCAAGGCGACCGAGGGCGTCGGCTTCGTCGACGAGCGAATGAGCGCAAACTCCTCGGGCGCGAAAGCGGCAGGAATACCGCGCGGCTTCTACCACTACGGGCGCCCTGACACCCAGGTCGGCCGGTCGGTGGAAACGGCCAGGGACGACGCAGAAGCCGAGGCGGACTTCTTTCTCGCCCA
The DNA here is from genome assembly GCA_964436315.1 of uncultured Gaiellales bacterium. Taxonomy (GTDB): domain Bacteria; phylum Actinomycetota; class Thermoleophilia; order Gaiellales; family Gaiellaceae; genus CAYTCZ01. The sequence goes on from CAYTCZ010000044.1 coordinate 22,686, forward strand.
TGTCCTTCCAGCAGAAGGTGACCTCCTGCCTGTCCTCGACCTGGAGGAGCGGGACGTCCGAAAAGACCTCGTGGCGGAATGGGGGAGGGCTTGGCTCCGGCGCGTGGGCGATCGCATCGGCGCAAAGCCGATGCTGTATTTCTCACCGAGTTACTGGACCGACGTCGTCGGAAGTCCTTCGGGTTTCGGATCCCACCCGCTGTGGATTGCCCACTACGGAGTCTCGTCACCCACGGTACCGAGTCCATTTCGGCGCTACGCCGTGTGGCAGTACACGAGCGAGGGGAGGGTGCCGGGGGTCACGGGCTTCGTGGACATGAACCAACTCCACGAGCGCTCCACGGTCGAATCGATCACAGCCGACGGCGCTGGCCCGCCCCCTCCTCCTCAGAACCTCCCAGGTCCTGTGCCGAAGCCCACGTGGTTCTGGGTCTGGCTCAGGTGGCATTTTGGATTCGCAGAGTTCACGGGACTCAAACGTAATCCGGCTGTCCGCCCAGACGAGGTGCCTGAGCATATTCCTCGGTGGGCCTGGGAAGCGGCGCAGAAGATGGACTCCGCGAGAACTCGCGACTAGCAACGCGCCCCGGGGACGAACTGGTCGACCGGAGGTCTCCCGGAACGCTAGTGTCGTGAGGAATGGCCGGTGTCGAGGAGTACGGGGTCGAGCCGATCCCAGCCGAGCTCCGCACGGTTCGTTGGCACGATCAGTTCGCGATCCTCTTCACCTTCAACCTGAGTCCGCTGGTGTTCGTGATCGGCGCGCTCGCCGTGACGGTGGGCGATCTTCCGCTCTGGTGGGCTGCCGGAGCGCTGGCACTCGGTGCCTTCGTTGCCAACCTCATGCTGATCATCATCGCCCGGGCCGGCGTCGACTACGGCGTCCCAGGTCAGGTCGCGATGCGAGCGAGCTTCGGGCAATGGGGCGCTCGAGGCCTCACCTCGCCGTATCGCGTCGTGGCCTCGGTCTACTGGTTTGCCGCCCAAGCCTTCGCCGGAGCGTTCGCGATCACCGTGATCCTCGAAGCTCTCACTGGGGCGGAGCTAGGGCTCGTACCGGTAGCACTCGTACTCGCCGGAATCAGCGCGATTCTGGCGATCGTCGGGTTCGATGCGATGCGCTACTTCGTCCGCGTCGTGATGCCGCTCGTGCTCATCTTCACCGGTGTACTGGTCGCCCTCTACCTGACGACGGACGACCCTGCATTTGCGGTCGACCACGTCCTCGATTCACCGGCCCAGTCGTTCACCTGGCTTGGGTTCGCCACGTTCACGACGGTCTTCTGGGCAGGCCAGCTCACCGTGGTCACCAACATCGCCGATTTCACCCGCTACGCGAGGTCTCGGTGGGACATGTCGATCGGCGTTCTCGGCGGCTCGACCCTCGGTACGTATGTAGCCGCCTGGGTGGGAGCGTATGCCGCGATCGCGATCGAGGAGTCGAACCCATTTGCAGCGGCGAGCGATCTCACCGATGAAGCAATCCTGCTCGCCATTCTCCTCCTGGCCGCGCTTATCTCGACGAGCGCGGTCAACATCATGAACCTCTACACGGGCGGGCTGTCGCTCGTGAATACCGCACCGCGCCTTGGCCGGCTCGGAGCGACCACGGCGTGTGCCGCCATCGCCGTCGGTCTTTCAGCAATCCCAGAGATCATCAATGACGCTCAAGAGTGGTTCGTCCATCTCGGCAATGTGGCTGCTCCGCTGACGGGCGTCGTCTTTGCCGATTTCGTGATCATGAAGCGCCAGCAACTGAATGTCCCGCAACTCTTCGAGCCCAAAGGGGCATACCACTATCTCGGCGGTCTCAACGTCGCCGCGATCCTTGCCGTGGGACTCACGGTGCCCGTGTACTACGCGGTGCCGGACACGTGGCTCAAGGTCGCCTGGGGCGTCGTAGTCGGCAGCGCCCTCTACCTCGCGTTCATTTGGATCCAAGGCGCTCTCTTTCCCTCTTCGCGAGTCGAGTTCACCGCGAGGCGGCCCACCGGTGCGACGGTCGTGCGAACGACCGAGCGTGCATCCGTCGACTCATAGGTCTCCCGATCTGCCGAAGGAGGTGAACTTGGCGTAGGCTTGGGTCGCCAACGAGTGGCGAGGGAGCACCGATGCAACTCGTCGTACGGAACGGCCAGATCGTGACGCCGAACGGGATCCTCCGCGGCGGGCTCGTCGCCGAGGACGGGGTCATCACACATCTGGGGCCCGACTCGACTCTTCCGGCTGGGGGCGAGGTCGTCGAGGCCGAAGGAAAGATCGTGCTCCCCGGCGTCATCGATCCCCACACCCACGTCGGGGTGGGGCCGCAGGACGCGACGATGGACAGGATTCGCGCCTGCTGGGAGAGCGAGAGCCGAGCTGCGGCGCACAAAGGAGTCACAACCATTGTGAGCTTTCAGGGCGGGTCGCCGATCCCCATGCGCGAGCCGCACGTCCCGATGCTCGAGCAGCAGATCGGCTGGGCGGACGAGGTCTCGTACGCCGACTTCGCCTTCCATGCGATCATGCAGACGGAAGAGCATCTCGACGAGCAGGCGGAGCTTGCCGCACAGGGCGTCGTCGGATTCAAGCATTTCTACACCGCGTACAAGCCAGGGCGCGACGCCACCGCGGATCAGATCACGATCGGCTACACGGACGACGGGATGCTATACGAGAGCTTCGAACGTCTTGGCAAGTTGCGCCGTGACGGCGCGAACGTCATGGCCATGATTCATGCCGAAGACGCAGACATCTGTGCGTATCTCGAGGAGCAGCTCAAAGCGGAGGGCCGGACCGACCTGGCGGCATGGGCCGAGGCACGTCCGAACGTCGCGTGTCTGATCCGGAGTGCCTCTGCAGCGGAGATCTCCGCCGTCACAGGCTGCCCGCTCTACATCGTTCATATCACGACCGCCGAGGAAGTGGAGCTCGTCCGAACCATGCAGGCGCGTGGAGTTCCGGTGTATGGCGAAACAGTGATCCACTATCTGACGCACACGAAGGACCTCGAGGAACGACACGGATGCCATCCCAAGGTGATTCCGGCCATCAAGAGCGTGTCGGACCGCGAGGCCCTCTGGCAAGGCCTCTCCGACGGGACGCTGACGACCTTAGGCACCGACCACTGCCCCTGGACGAAGCAAGAGAAGGAGGGCCCGAGCGGCCAGCAGTTCGGAAACATCTGGGATGCCCTGCCGGGGATGACTGGAATGGAATACCTCCTTCCGGTGGTGATGACCTTCGGAGTTCGTCCGGGGCGCCTGACCCTCGAACAGGTCGCCACGATCTGCAGCGAGAATCCCGCGAGGCGACTCGGGCTCTATCCGCGAAAGGGCGTGCTCCGACTTGGCTCCGACGCAGATCTCGCCATCGTCGATCCGGAGCAGCGTGCGACGGTCACACCCGAATACCACCAAGGATGGATTCGGGACTGGAGCACGTACGCCGGCTGGGAGTTCCACGGCATGCCGGAGACAACGGTGATTCGAGGCCAGGTCGTCGTCTACCGCGGTGAGATCGTGGGCTCGCCGGGCCATGGCACCTACGTCGGCGGGAAGCTTGCGACCCCAGCGGTCGCGTAGCCCGGGCGGTGAGGTCAGCGACGTGAGTTGGCGAGAGGCCGCGGCGCGGCTGCCCAATCTTTCGCCGGTCGACTTCGAGCTGCACAAAGACACCACGGGCCTGCTCCTCGTCGACATGCAGTACGTCGATGCTCACCCGGACTACGGCCTCGGCCAAAGCCTGAAGGAGAATCATCCGGACGTCTGGGCCTACTACTACGCCCGCGTCGAGGAATTCGTCGTGCCGAGCTGCGTCCGCTTGCTCGAGGCCTTTCGCGCGGCGGAGATGCGTGTGCTCCACCTCACCATCGGGCCAAAGCTCGCTGACGGTTCGGACATGGTGGCTCTCCGCCGACCCACGGTCGCTCCGGGCCTCGAGCCGATGCTCTACCACGAGGGAACCAAGGAGCACCAGATCCTGCCCGTAGTCGCGCCGACCGGAGGCGAGATCGTGATCAACAAGACCTCCCGCGGCGCGTTCAACTCCACAGCGATCGAGCGTTTGCTTCGAAACCTCGAACTCGACACGCTGGTCGTTGCCGGAGTCTCGACGAGTGCGTGTGTGGACCTGACCGCCCGCGATGCTGCTGACCGCGGCTTTCGCGTCGTTCTCGTCGAGGACGCGATGGCCGAGCTCGACGAAGCGTCGCACGAGGCGACGCTGCTCCAGTTCGCTGTGCGCTGGGGGCGGGTCTGGACTCTCGACGAAACGCTCGCGGCCGTGAGCGAACTCACAACGGATGAGGGTCGCGATTCGCCGCCGCCGAACGAGTCCGTCACGCACTGACGCGGCCGCGCCGGTAACTGATCACCACTCTCCTCGTCCAGCCTTGCCGACAGCCCGGACGGTTGGCCCCGTCCAACGTGCGAGAACGATTGCGATTGCGATGGCGACACCGCCGACGACCTGAATCGCGGTTAGGCCCTCGGAGAGGAGCAGAAACGCAAAGAACGCACCGAGAAACGGTTGGATGTTTACGTATAACGACGCTCGGGTCGCCCCGACCTTGTCGATGGCGGTAAACCAGAGCACGTTGGTCACGACGACCGAGAAGAACATGCTGTAGAGAAGCGCGAGCCACGCGACCGCCTCGATGTTGCTCCAGTCGAGCTGAATCATCTCCGGGATCGCCGTTACGACGAGGAGAGCGCCTCCGACGGCCAGCACGAATGCGTTGATGCGGTACGGCGAATACCGCTGCATCAGCGGTCCGGCGGCGACCGAGAACACCGCCCAAGTCACCGAGGCGACAAGGCCCATGAGGATGCCGCCGATGTCGCCGCCGAGGCCACCGGAAGACCCAGCCGCGACGAGGGCGACGCCGAGGAACGAAACCGTCGTCGCAATCCAGTGTCGCGACCGCAGACGCTCGACCCCGAATGCGGACGCGATTAGTGCAACGAAGATCGGGAGCGTCCCAAAGAGCAACGCAACCGTCGCGACGGAATCGGTGAACTCGACGGACAACGTGAAGCCCAGCTGATTGAGCCAGACACCGATCACGGCGAGGATCAGTAGGAGTCGAAGGTCGACCCGGTGCACGCGAAGAGTCCTTTCGCGCGCGCGTGTGAAGGCGGTGAAGATCATGGCTGCCCCGGCGAACCGGATTGCTGCGTAGGTGATCGGCTCAAAGCCGCGCTCGAGTCCGAACTTCACTGCCGAGAAATTCAGGCTCCATAGGAGCACCGTTGTGAGGAGGAGAACGTCGGGCGGGATGCGATTTCGCACGGCCGCCGAGCCTACAGCTCAGGCGCTAGCGGGAGACGCGACGATCGCCCCTTTTCTCGCCAAGTGGCCATGCCCGAACGCTGCCGTCGAGGACGACTGTGGTCAATGGCCGCTTGGTGTAGGCGCGTTTCTCGGCATCGGGGCATGGATGGCCCTATCGATTCTCTTTGCGCAGCGCTGTGTGTTCGCTTCCTCGGCTAATCCGGGGGTCTACGCGAACTTCGTGCGAGGACGTCTCAGCATGGAGCCCGCATCGAACAGATCCGATCGCGGAAGGGCTTCGGTCCGGGCGGTCCTGGGCTCAAGGCCGAGCTCGAGTATGAGGCCCTCGCTTGCGCTCTCGACCTTCCGTCGACAACGAGTTCGAGATCTTCGTCCGCCGCTCCGGCGCCGGGACGCCGCCGACCCCCGGCGGCTCGATCCCGCTACCGGAGGTGCGGACCGATGGAAATGGCATCGCCCTGTGGGGTAATTGGACGCAC
>CAYTCZ010000045.1:0-2146 GCA_964436315.1 uncultured Gaiellales bacterium
CTCTTATTCCTCGTACGTGCGAGAGAAAACCTCGACGAGCGTTCCGTCCAGCTCGATACTCGCAACGCTCACGCCGGCGCCGTCGAGCCCGACGGCGAGTGTTCCCGAACGCAGATCGCCGTCGTCATCAAGCCGGCTACAGCCGATGAAGCCGACCTCTCCGGCTACGCAAACAATGTCGGTTCCGCTCACGCTCACGGCATCCCCCGCCTCGAGGATCACCGTCTCCTGAGGCTCCGCCGGTTCGAGAGGGGAATCGCTGCTCGGCTCCACGTGCGTATCGAGGAACACCGTCTCGGCTTCGCCGCTCGCGGCGGTCAACGTCACTCGGAGATCCGTCCCGCTGACCGTCACTGCGTACCGGCCCGGCTTCGGACCACCATCTCCGGCTTCGGCACAGCTGATGCCGTCCTCGGCGACTTGGCACACGATGTCGCCTCCCAGGACGAGGGCAACATCTCCGATTTCAAGAGCGAAGGGCGGATCGAGCAGCGGAGCGCTCGGAACATCTGGCTCGGTCGACGTCTCCTGATCACCGTTGGCCGGCGCGGGCGCAGCCTCCGTCGTCGCTTCAGCGGGGTCGCTTGGACTCGGCTCGACAGATTCCGAATCACCACCGCCGCAGCCTGCGAGAGCAAGGAGAGCCACGACGACGAGCAGCAATGCAGCGGGAAGCCAGGAGGTCCGTCTGTTCACGAAGATGATCGTACGCTCAGCATCGGAATGACCTCTGAAGACATCGGCACAAGGGGCGGACTCTCGAGCGAGAAGACCGCTTCGGGCTGTGACTGTGTATGGGGAGGAGCAAGGTCAGATGAAGGTTTCTTCACTCTTCAGACAACCGTCACTCACACGTTTCTGGTCACATAGGACATTGGCAGGCACCGCCGAGGGATCACTCCTCCAGCAGAGTTCATTCCCTCCTCTCCCGGTAGCCTCCTTTTGGCGGCGGGGCGACGAGATAAGGGCGAAGCGCCCCGCCGCCCTCGCCCTCGAACACCCACTGCGCGCCACGCGACGACGGTAGGACTAGTCTTGAGCGAGACGTGGCCCACGAGCCCCCGCGCCTGGTCGGCATCAACCACATCGCCATCGAAGTAGGGTCGATCGACGAAGCACTCGACTTCTACGGGGAGATCTTCTCCTTCACCCTCCGAAGCCGCGGTAGCCGGATGGCCTTCATCGACATCGGTGACCAGTTCATCGCCCTCGCGCAGGGCACAGGAGACAGGCCTGACACCCACCGGCACTTCGGACTCGTCGTCGACTCGAAGGAGGCCGCAAGACGGAGCCTCGAGCAAGCGGGTGCGAAGATTCTTCCCACTCGCGGCCTCGACTTCGAAGACCCGTGGGGCAATCACGTGCAGGTCGTCGAGTACAGCGAGATCCAGTTCACGAAAGCCCCGAGCATCCTCCGGGACATGGGGCTCGACGGTCTGGAGAAATCTTCCGAGGCTCTCGAGGAACTCCGCCACAAAGGCCTCGCTCCCGATTAGCTCACAACGCGCCCTTGCCCTTGGAGAAGGCAGCGGCAATCGCACGTCTTACACGAGAATTCGGACCGCGGTCTCGGGTGGACATCCGCGGCGAATGAGGTCGAGCGCCGCATGGAGATCGATGTGGAGCCGCATCGCGACCTCGAAGGCCGCTCCGTCCGGATAGCCGGCGCGCACGAGTTCGGTCATGCGCCAGTTCACGATCTGCTCCTCCTCCGACTCGACATGCTCAGGCTGTACGGCCTCCATCGTGACCTCCTGATCCGCGGTTTCCGTGTCCCAAGAAACGGCAGGAGCGGAGTCCTTCCGTATGCCCCGTTCGGGTAGCGGCCATCACCCGAACGGGTGATGCCTGGATGCGCCCACCGCCAGCCAGACCTCAAGGACCGTTAGCCGGCAGCCAAAGACTCCGTGGTTTCCTAGGGCGAGGCGAAGCGAGGCTCTGCCCCGCGAAAGCCCGCCCGCTCAGGGACGCGAGACTCGTCTCGGGTTCCTGAGGCGGCGCTCGCGAAGGAGGCGAACCCGAGGAGCGCAGGGCAGTACAGCCAGGTACGACCCAGCTCCGAGGGTGAAGCATCCTGCCGCGAGCGTCGTCAGGGCGAGGCGAAGCGAGGCTCTGCCCCGCGAAAGCCCGCCCGCTCAGGGACGCG